>DAIRVJ010000114.1:1399-7626 GCA_036802895.1 Candidatus Nanopelagicales bacterium | reverse complement strand
CACCCGAGGCACCACCCGGTCCCCGAGGTGTGACTGGGCGTTGGGGCCGACGTAGTCCGACGCGCGCACCTCGGTGACCCGCAGCCGTCCCGCCTGGTGCGCGGACACCGCGTCCTGCCACATCTGCGCGCGCACCCGGCCCTTGGTGTCCGTGGCCGCCAGCGGGAGGTCCTCGGTCATCGGACCGTCGACCGGGCCGTAGGCGTAGAGGTTGTTGCAGACGGCCAGGACGGCACCGGTGGCCTCGGCGGCGCCGAGCAGCGAGGCGGCCAGCGGCGGCCAGTCGCTCGCCCAGCGGTGGTAGGGCGGGTTCGCGCAGTTGTAGACGGCGACGGCACCGCCGCACAGCTCGGTCAGCAGCGACGCGTCGGCGGCGTCGGCGGCCACCCGTTCGATCCCGCTCGCCTCGGGGCCGCGGCCGGATCGGCTGACGACCCGGACCGGCTCGCCCTGGGCGGCGAGCAGCTCGGCGACGGCCGAGCCGATCGGCCCGGCGCCGACGACGACGTGGAGGTTCTTGGTCATATCGGTGGTCCGTTCTGTGAGCGGTGCTCTCGTTGACCCCACGGTTCCACAGGTGGACCGACTCTGTCAAGAGCAGTGCTCCGCAAATGATTGCAGTGCTCTCGATCGTGTGGGACGATGGCGACGTGAACGCACCCGTCTCGGCTCCCCGGTCGGCGCGCGCCCTCGCCCGCGCCACGCTCACCCAGGACATCCTCGACACCGCACGACAGCACCTCGCCGTGCACGGGGCGGCCGGTCTGTCGGTGCGCGCGGTCGCCCGGGACCTCGGGATGGCGTCGTCCGCGGTGTACCGGTACGTCCCGAGCCGGGACGAGCTGCTCACCCGGCTGATCGTGGCGGGCTACGACTCGCTGGGGGCCACCGCCGAGCAGTCGGAGGCGGCCGCGCCGCGGTCGGACCTCCGGGGGCGCTGGCGAGCGGTCACCCGCGCGGTGCGCGACTGGGCGCGGGCGCACCCGCACGAGTACGCGCTGCTCTTCGGGTCGCCGGTGCCCGGCTACCGCGCGCCCGAGGACACCATCCCGCCGGCGTCCCGTGTCCCGACCCTGCTCGTGGCCCTGCTCGCCGACGGCACCGCGAACGGCGTGCTGCCCCCTGCGGAGCCGGTGACCCGCCGGGTGCGTGCGGCCATCGCCCCCGTCCGAACCGGTATCCCGACCGAGGTGCCCGACGACCTCGTCGTCCGAGGGTTGTTCGCCTGGACCCACCTGTTCGGCGCGGTCTCCTTCGAGGTGTTCGGGCACACGCACAACGTCGTGGCCGAGACCGGTCCTGAGGCGGCGGCCTACTTCGACCACACCATGGACCTCGTCGCCGACGTGGTCGGGATCCCCGAGCGCACCCGGGTGCGCGCCTGACGGCAGACGCCGGGATCATGGACGGCATGCATCCGGACACCGTGCGAGCGGCCGGTGCGCTCACCGAGGAACGGCTGGCGCCCATCGTCGACCTGGTGGCCTACGCCGAGGACGACGGCGCGGTCGTCGTGGCCAACAGCGCCGGCGCCGCCCGGCTGCGGGTGGGGCAGCCGGCCGAGGTGCTGCACGGCCGCAGCCCGGTCGCCGACACCGACCCCATGCGGTACGTGGACTGGGCCGAGGAGGCGGCGGATCCCTCGCCACCCAACGAGCGGCACGCCTACCCCTACCCGGCCGAGCGCCTGGCGTCGCTGTTCGCCGACCGGGACCGGGCTCCGGACCTCGCCGTCGTGCACACCGGGCGGCACTTCTTCCCCGAGCAGGGGGGCCACGCCGGGGAGCACGGCTCGCTGAACGTCGTGCAGTCCCGGGCCCCCCTGCTGCTGAGCGGGCCGGGCGTGGCGGCCGTCGGCGTCGTCGAGGACCACGCCCGCACGATCGACGTCGGCCCGACCATGGCGGCCGCCCTGGGGGTGCCGGAGCGGGTGCTCGACGGGCTGGACGGACGCGCCCGCACCGACCTGGTCAGCCAAGGCGCGGCACCGTTCGTCATCGGCCTGCTGTGGGACGGCGCCAACGCCGGCGAGCTGCTGCACCTGGCCGCGGCGGGCACCCTGCCCAACGTCGCGCGGCTGCTCGAGCGCGGGCTGGCCCTGAGCGGCGGCGCCGTCGCCGAGTTCCCCAGCCTGACCCTGGTGAACCACAGCTCCGCGCTCACCGGGGTCGGCCCGGGGCGGCACGGAGTGGTGGGCAATGTCTATGTCGACCGCTCCACCGGTGAGCGAGTGGTGCCCAACGACGCGCGCAGCTGGCACCGCTGGGCCGACTGGGTCCGCCCGGGCACGTCGACGGTCTTCGAGTGGGTGAACGACGCCCACCCTGACCGCACGACGGCCTGCGTGAACGAGCCGGCCGACCGCGGCGCCACCTACTCGACGATGGGGCTGATCCGCGCCGCCGGGTCCGCCGACGGCGCGCACGCGATGGATGCGATGCTCCCCGACCCGACCGCGAGTCCCTACGCCGCGCAGCGCTTCGTCACGGCCGACCCGGACTACGCCTGGGCCACCCAGGTCGACGACATCGGCCTGCAGCAGGTGTTGCAGGTGTGGGAGGAGCCAGCCGCCGCCCCCGCCCTGCTGTGGTGGAACGCGATCGTCACCGACACCGGTCACCACGCGGGGGGCCCACGGTCGGAGGTCGCCCGGGCCGCCCTGGTCGACTCCGACCGCCGGCTCGGTGCCCTGCTGGACCGCCTGGACGCCCTCGGCGTGCTGGACGACGTCCTGGTGCTGCTCACCGCCGACCATGGGTTCGAGCCGGCCGACCCGGCCGTCCGGGGCGAGTGGGGGAGCGCGCTGTCCCGCGCCGGCCTCACGTTCCGCGACGAGGGACCGGGGTTCGTCTACCTTGGGGCGTCGTGACGCTCACCTGCGCCTGGTGCGGGACCTCGCCGCCGGACGGCGGCACCGCGCCGCCGCTCACCTGGGTGTCCTCGGTCGAGCGTGGCACGACGTGCTGGTACTGCGAGCGGTGCGCCCGGGAGCACCTGCGGGCGATCGAGGGCCGCCTCGACGCGGAGTGGTTCTAGCCCTGCTGCTCTCAGGGGGAAGGCTCGATGCCCAGCGCCGTCGCGCGTGCCCGCTCGTACTCCTCCGCGGTGATCACCCGGCGGGCACGTAGGTCGTCCAGCTCGCGCAGCCGCCCCTCGACGCCGGTCGGCGGGGCGAGCAGCGAGCTGTTGGCCACTCTCCCGGCCAGCTGGGCCTGCGCCGCGAGCGGGTCCAGACCGGCGTCCTGCAGGGCCCGGCGGCTGCGCACGATCGAGGCGACGATGAACGCGAGAACGCCGACGAAGAAGACGGCGAACACGCCCAGGAACACGGGTACCAGGACGTCGGGCACGAGTCCCCCTCCGAGTCGGCTCTGTCGACGTCAGACTACCGGGCGAAGCCGGGCAGCCATTCGTCCAACACCTGACGCATCGGCACCTCGGCGCCGAGCTGGCACAGCACGCCGATGCCACCCATCCAGACCCGGTGCACCAGCAGGTACTCGGGGGGCAGGTTGAGCTTCAGCCCGACCGTCCAGTTCTCCGAGCGCGGGTCCTTCAGCCGGGAGAACTGCTCGCGCATCCAGTCCCGGTCGAACTGGAAGCGCTCGACGCGCGCCGGCTCGATGAACGGGCTCAGGTAGTCCAGCAGCGGCTGAGGGTCGATCCTGACGCCCTGCCTGATGAAGCCCTCGTCGCGCAGCCCTTGCAGGACGGTCTCGTCGTCTCGGGCGAGCGCCAGGAACAACAGGCGGCCGATGGACGCCGGCAGCCCGTCCGGCAGCCGCGCCACCGCGCCGAAGTCCAGCACGCCCAACCGGCCGTCGGGCATCACCCGGTAGTTGCCCGGGTGGGGGTCGGCGTGCAGCAGCCCGACCCGCCCGGGCCCGGAGAACAGGAACCGCAGGTACTTCTCGCCGATCGCGTCCCGCTCCCGTACGGTGCCGTCGGCGATCAGCGCTGACAGGGGGGTCCCCTCGATCCACTCGGTGACCAGCGCCGTCTCGGACTGGGCGACCACCCGCGGCACCAGGAAGTCGGGATCGTCCTCGAACCCGACCGCGAACGCCGCCTGCGAGCCGGCCTCCAGGGTGTAGTCGAGCTCCTCGATGATCCGCTCGCGCAGCTCGGCCACCAGCGGCTTGACGTCCATCCCCGGGACCATCCCGCCGAACATCCGGGCCAGCCGCCCGATCTGGTCCAGGTCGGCGGCCAGCGCGTCGGCCGACCCGGGGTACTGCACCTTGACCGCGACGTCCCGGCCGTCGTGCCACACCGCCCGGTGCACCTGCCCGATGGACGCCGCCGCCGCAGGCTTGTCGTCGAAGGAGGCGAACCGGCGCCGCCACTGCCGACCGAACGACCGGCCCAGCACCTGGTGCACGGTGGTCGCCGGCATGGGAGGGGCGGCCTCCTGAAGCCGGGTCAGCGTCGCCCGGTACGGCCCGGCGAACTCCTCGGGCAGGGCCGCCTCGAACACCGACATGGCCTGGCCGAACTTCATGGCGCCGCCCTTGAGCTCACCCAGGACCTTGAACACCTGCTCGGCCGTGCGGGACTGGATCTCGGCGGCGACCGCCTCGGCCGGCTTGCCGCCGACCCGCTTGCCCAGACCGATCGCCGTCCGTCCGGCGAAGCCGATGGGCAGCGCGGCCAGCTTGGCTGAGCGCGTCATCGCACGCCGGGGAAGGTCGGTCACCCGGCCATTGTCGCCTGGTTTCCGGGCCAGCCACATCCGCAGGCCGGATGGGTCCCGAAGCGGCGCCGCCGCGGGACGCCGTGCGGCAACCGGATCTCCAGCACCGCGCCACCGAGCCACGTGGGCGCGTCCGGGTCGTCGAGGTGGGCCAGCACGGCGATCGCGGCGTGCGCGGCCACCGTGGCGGCGAGCACCGCGTCGCACGGGACGGTGGCCGGCGCCCCGGGGCGGGTCACCGCCTGGTGGGTGAGCTGGGCCGCCACCAGGGGCCAGGCGGGATCCCGGTCGGTACGGGCGAGGTCGAGGCAGCGCAGACAGGGTGTGCGCCCCGGCAGCACGAGCGGGCCGACCCGTCCGACCCCCTCGTACACCCCGGCGGAGAGGTGGGGCACGCCGTCGGCCAGCAGCCGGTCACGCTGGCGGCCGCCGGCCGTGCCGTCGTCGGCGTCAGCGGCCAGCACCACCAGCGACGGCGGGCGCGCCCGCCCGACCGCGGCCGCGTCCAGCAGCGGTCGCAGCGCGTCGCGGACCCGGCCGCTGCCGAGCACGGCGACGCCGGCCGCGCGGCGTCGGGCCAGCACCCGAGCGGCCGCTCCGGGCTCGGGGCGCACCAGGGACCAAGACGCCAGGTCCGGACCCAGCCGGTCGCGGTCGGCCTGGTCGAGGGTGGCCAGCGGGCTCAGGTCGGCCGCCGCGTCGTCGAGCGCGCCCGCGAGGGCCAGCAGGTCGAGCAGGCGCTCGGCCTCGGCCTTGGTCAGCCCGGCGGCTGGCGCCCCGGCGAGCACCTGCGCGCGGGTGCGGGTGCCGTCGAGGTGGAACACGAAGGTTGCGTGCGCGGGGCCGAGGCCACCGATCGCCACGGCGCGCTCGGGGTCCAGCCCCAGCTGCAGCGTGGTCTGGTCACGCCAGACCCGGCGCAGCGCGGGCTTGAGGAGGGGACGCACGCGAGCCAGGATGCCGGGGATCCGGTCGGGGGCGCCGTCGGCGTCCACAGGTCGTCAGTCGCTCGACGGCAGTGCCGCCGGAGGCCGCCAAGCGAGCGAAACGCAGGCCGGTCAGGATGGGGAAGGCGCAGAACGCCCGCTCGCCCTGACCGGCCCGGCGTCTCAGGCCTTGCCGAGGATGCGGTTGAGCTTGGTGCCGCAGGTGGGGCAGGTGCCCTGGGCCATCCGGCGGCCTGATGCGCTCACCACGACCTGGCCGGTGAAGTGACGCTTCTCCTTGCACTTCACGCAGTACGCCTCGCCCGTGTAGCTCTCGGCCATCGCGGGTCCTCTCTCGTCTGGTTAGTGGGGTCTCGCGAAGGTTCCCCGCCGGTGTCGGCCGGGTCCGGGCGCCAACCTTAGTGCAGGAACACGCTGGATCCACGCACACTGGGTGCTCGGCGTGGGAGATCCGTCACTCTGCGTAGTCGTCGAGTCGCAGCGGTAGCCTCCCGCCATGACCGACCAGCACCTGCGCGTCGAGCACCGGGACGGCGGCGTCGTCCTGCTCACCCTGGACAACCCGGCTCAGCGCAACGCCATGTCGC
>DAIRVJ010000114.1:0-1299 GCA_036802895.1 Candidatus Nanopelagicales bacterium | reverse complement strand
GCCTGCGACCTGCGCTACGCGGCGACCGCCGCCCGGTTCGCCGTCCCCTTCACCCGGCTGGGCATGCACGCCGGGATGGCCGCCACCTGGCTGCTGCCCGAGGTCGCCGGGCGAGCCGTCGCCCGTGACCTGCTGCTCACCGGCCGCACGTTGGACGCCGAGGGGATGCGGGCGGCCGGCCTGGTGTCCGCTGTGCTGCCGGACGAGGGGTTCCTGGACGCCGTCCTCGCCACGGCAGACGCCGTCGCGGCGACGGCGCCCGTGGCGACCCGGCTGACGACGGCTGCGCTGCGCGGTGAGGGCCAGGCCAGCTTCGCCGCCGCCCTGCAGTGGGAGGCGCTCGCCCAGCCGGTCACGCTGGCCACCGAGGACCTGCAGGAGGGGCTGGCCGCCGCCCGCGAGAAGCGCCGGCCCCGGTTCACCGGCCGCTGACCCCCTTCACCTGAGTTGATCATCGGCTAAGCGGGCCCATCGTCCGCGGATACCCACGGTTCGCCGATGATCAACCGTGGGAGGGTCGCCGTGTCAACCGTGGGAGGGTTCGCCGATGATCAACCGCGTGGTGGGCGCGCGGGAGGGGGCCGGGCAGACGGGTCGCCCGAGAGGTGACGAGGCCCCCGAGTCGCACACCCGGCGCGCCCACCTTCCCCTTGCGCACGCGCCGGCTGGTTATCCCGGGGGCCTCGTTCGCGCCGGAGGCTAGGCCTGTGGATACCGGCCGGTCAACCGGGGCTGTGGACGCCGCTGTGGACGGCCTGGGGACGCCGAGCGCGGTGCCTGTGGACCGTACGGTCCCCCACTGTGGACGACGCTGTGGAGGATCGGTGACTGTCCGACAGGACGAGGCTGCGACCTGCCGCGACATCGTCCGCCGGCTGTGGACGGAAGAAAGTTCTGGTCGGCCGCACGGGGTAGCGTCGGGGCGTGCCCGAGGTCGAGGTCCGCCGCAGCGCCCGCAGGCGTCGCACCGTGTCCGCCCACCGCGAGGGCGACACGACCGTGGTGCTCATCCCGGCCCGGATGACCAGGGCCGAGGAGCGGCACTGGGTCGACCTGATGGTCCAGCGGCTCGCCGCGCGCGAGCAGCGGCGCACGCCCTCCGACGAGCGGCTGCTCGCCCGGGCCCGCCGGCTGTCACGGGAGCACCTCGACGGGCGGGCCGTCCCCGCCAGCGTCCGTTGGGCGGACAACCAGGGCGGCCGGTGGGGGTCCTGCACGGTGCCCGACCGCACGATCCGGATCTCGACCCGGCTGCGCGGGGCTCCCCCCTGGGTGCTCGACTACGTCCTCGTGCACGAG
>DAIRVJ010000113.1:0-7673 GCA_036802895.1 Candidatus Nanopelagicales bacterium | reverse complement strand
ACCACCCGGGCGTACGACTGGCCGGCGAAGAAGCCGACCAGCACGACCGCTACCCCCCAGACAACGCCGCCGGCGACGTTGAACGCGAGGAACCTCGGGTACGGCATGCGGGCGGAGCCGGCCAGTGCCGGCATGACGGCGCGGAAGAAGGCGACCCAGCGGCCGAAGAACACGGCCGCTCCCCCTCGTCGGGCGAGCAGCCGCTGCGCGTCGTCCAGCCGAGCCCGGCGCTTGTCGAGGATGCGCAGCCGAAGGAGGCGAGGGCCGACCAGGCGGCCAACCTCGTACCCGACGCTGTCACCGACGACAGCCGCCGCGACGACAACGGCGACCACCGCCGCGAGCGGTGCGTGCCCTAGGCTGGCGGCCACCCCGCCCAACACCGCGGCGGTCTCACCGGGGACGACGAACCCGAAGAAGAGCGCGTCCTCGACGAACACGACCAGGCCGACCAGCCCCAGCAGCGCCCATGTGGGCGTGCTCAGGATCGGGTCGACGAGGGCGCTCATTGGGCGAGGCTACGCCGTCCGGCCGGGCGAGGAGTTGGCGGCGGACGGCACTGCTCGCCCGCGATCGAGGCGTCGACGCCGTCGGAGGGCGCCGCTAGGGTCGGTGTCTCCTGTTCCCGGAGCGCTCGTCGGAGGAGCAGCCATGGCGTCAGTTCGCGTGCTCGTCGGCACCCGCAAGGGCGCCTTCATCCTCACTTCGGACGGCACCCGCAACGCGTGGGAGATCAGCGGCCCGCACTTCCCGGGCTGGGAGATCTACCACGTCAAGGGCTCGCCGGTGGACCCTCAGCGCCTCTACGCCTCGCAGTCCAGCGGTTGGTTCGGGCAGGTCGTGCACCGCTCCGACGACGGCGGCGCGACCTGGTCGCCGGTGGGCAACAAGTTCAGCTACGAGGGGGAGATCGGCAGCCACCTGTACTACGACGGCACATCCCGTCCCTTCGAGTTCACCCGGGTGTGGCACTTCGAGCCGTCGCTCACCGACGTGGACACCGTCTACGCCGGGGTCGAGGACGCCTCCCTGTTCCGCTCGACCGACGGTGGCCAGTCCTGGCACGAGCTCCCCGCGCTCCGTCAGCACCGCACCGCTCCCGAGTGGCAGCCCGGTGCGGGCGGCATGTGCCTGCACACCATCCTGCTCGACCCGAGCGACCCCGCACGGATCTTCACCGCGATCTCCGCGGCTGGGGCCTTCCGTTCCGACGACTCCGGCGCCTCGTGGAAGCCGATCAACCAGGGGCTGCGCTCCGAGGGCATCCCCGACCCGAAGGCCGAGGTGGGGCACTGCGTCCATCGGCTGGCGCTGCACCCGGCGCGCCCGGACACGCTGTTCATGCAGAAGCACTGGGACGTCATGCGCACCGACGACGCCGGCGAGACCTGGCGTGAGATCAGCGGCAACCTCCCGACCGACTTCGGGTTCGCCATCGACGTGCACGCCCACGAGCCGGACACCGTGTACGTCGTCCCGATCACCAGCGACTCCCAGCACTTCCCGGTCGACGGCCGGCTGACGGTCTGGCGCAGCCGCACGGGCGGGGAGGAGTGGGAGCCGCTCACCGCCGGCCTGCCCCAGCAGGACTGCTACGTCGACGTCCTGCGCGACGCCATGGCCGTCGACAGTCTCGACGCGTGCGGGATCTACTTCGGGACGACCGGGGGCCAGGTGTACGCCTCCGCCGACGCCGGGGACTCCTGGACGACCATCGTCCGGGACCTCCCGGCCGTCCTGTCGGTGGAAGTCCAGACCCTGGCATGACCGGCGCCACCGCGACCGTCCGCGTGGTGCTGCCGGCCCACCTGCGGGCGCTGGCCAGGGTCGACGGCGAGGTCAGCCTCGACATCGGCGGCGCCGTCACCCAACGGTCGGTGCTCGACGCCCTCGAAGCCCGCTACCCGATGCTGTGCGGCACGATCCGCGACCACCACACCCTCGCCAGACGGGCCTTCGTGCGGTACTTCGCCTGCGAGCGGGACCTCTCGCACGACCCGCCGGACGACCTGCTGCCGGCAGAGGTAGCGGCCGGAACGGAGCCCTTCCTCGTCGTCGGCGCGATGGCCGGCGGCTAGCCGCTCGACGATCCATTCAGCAGGAATCGCACGACGTCCCCAGCCGAGTAGGTCATGCCGTCCGCCGCCCCAGCCATCAGGTGGCCGACCGACGTGAAGTCCGACCCGGCGGTGACCAGCGCCGGCTCGACGTAGCCACGCGGCCGCTGCTGCGGCAGCCCGGCGGAGGCCAGCAGCGCGTTGCAGAGGCAGGTACGACCGTCGGTGTTGGCCTCCCGGCCGCCCTTGCGGCGGATGTAGATGTCGGTCGGCTCGGCCGGGCAGCGGTAGTCGACGGAGCCGTCGGCCGTCCGGTAGGGCGAGCGCAGCACGCCCAGGTCGCACACCCGCTTGCGGTCCGCGACGACCTCGGGGTCGGACAGCGTGCCCTCGAGGTCGAGCACCCGGAACGGGAACCCGGTGGGCGACACCCGCCAGTCGCTGTGCACCGAGACCTCGCCGGAGGCGACCTGGCCGAGCACCCGACGCTTGAGGTCGACATCGAGCCCGCTCTCGTGGCAGAGCGCGAAGGCGGTGCCCACCTGGACGCCCATCGCACCGCTCGCCTGGGCGCGGCGCAGGCCGTCCGGCGTCCCGTACGACCCGGCCAGCCAGACCGGCAGGCCCAGCGCGACGATCGACGGGATGTCGACGACGTCCCGCTCGTCGTAGACCGGCTGTCCGGCGTCGTCGACCCGCCGTGGCCCGCGCGGCGGGGCGTTGTGGCCGCCCGCGCTGGGTCCCTCGACGACGAACCCGTCCGGTCGGCAGGCGGGATCGGCGGCCAGGCCGGCGGCGAGGTCGACCGACGCCACGATCGCGAGTACCCGCGGCAGCGGGAGCGGCAGCAGCCCCTCGGGTGCGGTGAGGAGCGCCCGGGGACTGACGGCGACCGCGTGCACGCCGTCCGCCGAGGTCGCCCCCTGCACCCGGACCGCCCAGTCGAGGTCCTCGCCCCGAGCGAGCCGGCGCAGCAGCCCGGGCAGTTCGGCGGGGTTGCCCGCACCCATCAGGACGTAGTCGACCCCGGCGAGCATCGCGCCGTAGCAGGCGAACGGCAGCGGCAGCTCGATCTTGCGCAGGTAGTTGATGCCGACCGGTCCGTCGTGGCCCTCCTTGGCCAGGAAGACCTCGACGAAGTTGGCCGCGACGGTGAGCTCCTGCAGCTTGCGGCTGGGCTCGAGCGTCCAGCGCGGCACCGCGGCGAACGAGGCGGTGGCCGGCTTGCCGCCCTCGACGAAGTACGCGTCGAGGATCCACTGCGCCACCGACCGGTCCGGGAAGTGCGCCAGCGCCCGCCGGACGTCGCCGCTCGGGTCGCCGAGCTGCAGGCGTCGCACGCAGACGACCTCCAGCGCCGTGCCCGACACGACCCCGAGCTGGCCCGCGGTGGACACGGCGCGGGCGAGCTCCCAGCCGGAGATCGCCACGCCCATCCCGCCCTGGATGATCGTCGGTGCGCTGGCTGTGGTCACCGTCCTAGACTCCCAGGCTAGGAACGCCTCGAGATAGCCCTTCGTACGACGACTTCTCATGTAGTTCTTATCCCTTGGAGACAAGATGGTGCAGGCACCCCGCCCCTGGTCCGGCCTGCAGCCGGCCCTGGCCGACCTGCTGAGGCCCCGTCTCGCCGTCACGGTGGACGCCGCCATCGCGGCCATCGACCGCGAGCTCCCGGCGTTCCAGGGCGGCCTGGACGGCGCGCTCGGCCGCACGATCCGGCGCGGCGTGGAGGTCGCGCTCAACCGGTTCCTCGACCTGCTGGGCACCGACGACCCCGCGCTCGACCCTCGCTCGGAGCAGATCTACGCCGCCCTGGGCGAGGGCGAGGGCGCCCAGGGGCGCTCGATGGACACCCTGCTCAGCGCCTACCGGATCGGCGCCCGGGTCACCTGGGGGCACTTCGCCGCGGACGCCGTCCGGGGCGAGGTGCGCACCGACGAGCTGGTCGTCCTGGCCGAGGCGATCTTCGCCTACATCGACGAGATCTCCGCTGCGAGCGCCGTCGGGTACGCGCGTCAGCAGGCGGCCGAGGCAGGTCATCGCAACGTGGTCCGATCCCGGCTCGCCGAGGCGCTGCTCTCCGGGGCCGCCGTCGCCGACCCAGCGAAGCTGCGCCGCCTCGCCGACGACGCCGGCTGGGCGGTTCCCGAGCGGCTGGCCGTGGCCGTCGTCCCGCATCCCGCCGAGGGCGCGTCCCGGACCCCGCGGACCCTGGCCGACGCGCTGCTGCTGGAGACCGACGTCGAGCTGCTCGCCCTGGTCCCCGACCCGGCCGGCCGGCGGGAGCAGATCGGCTCCGGCCTCGGGGCGGTGCCGGTCTACCTGGGCACGGCCCGCCCACCCGAGGAGGCGGCGATCTCGCTGGCGCACGCACGGGCGGTCCGGCGGCTGGTCGAGGCCGGGACGGTCCCCGGCGGCGACGTCGTCGCGGCGGCCGACCACCTGAGTGACCTGATCGTGGCCGCCGACCCTTCCCTGCTCGAGGAGCTGGCCGGCCGGGCCCTCGCGGCCCTCGCCGACGTCGGGCCGCGCAAGCGCGCGGTCCTCGAGCAGACCCTGGCCACCTGGCTGGCGGAGCAGGGCGACCGGGCCGCCGTCGCCCGGGCCCTGCACGTGCACCCGCAGACGGTCACCTACCGGATGAGCCGACTGGCCGACCTGCTGGGCGAGGGGCTGGGCCACCCGGCCGGACGGCTGGCGCTCACCCTGGCGCTCGCCGGAGGACCGGCCGGCCGGGCGTGGGCTCAGAAGCGCTCGAGCACGTCGTCCAGGGTCGGCCGACCGATCTCCTCCAGGTCGTAGCGAACCCGCTGGGCGGGCTTGCTCAGCGTCATCGTGCGGCGCAGGTCGATCGGCGTGCCGATCAGCACCAGGTCGCAGGGCGTCTTGTCGATCGTCGCCGCCAGGTCGGCGATCTGCTGGTCGCCGTAGCCCATCGCGGGCAGCAGCGGACCGATCGCCGGGTACTTCTCGAACGTCGAGGCGATCGTGCCGACGGCGTACTCGCGCGGGTCGACGACCTCGGCGGCCCCGTACTTGCGCGCGGCCATCACCGCCGCGCCGTACAGCATCTCGCCGTGGGTGAGGGTGGGCCCGTCCTCGACGCAGAGCACCCGCTTGCCGCGGATCGCGGCCGGGTCCTCGACCGACAGCGGGGACGCGGCGTCGACGACGACCGCGGCGGGGTTGACCTCGACGATCGAGCGGCGCACCGCGAGCACGCCGTCCCTGTCGGCCGTGTCGATCTTGTTGATGACGACCACGCCGGCGCGCCTCAGGTTGGCCTCGCCCGGGTGGTAGGAGAGCTCGTGGCCCGGCCGGTGCGGGTCGACGACGACGATCTCCAGGTCGGGCCGGTAGAAGGGCAGGTCGTTGTTGCCGCCGTCCCACAGGATGACGTCGGCCTCCTGCTCGGCCTCGGCGAGGATCGCCGCGTAGTCGACGCCCGCGTAGATGACCCCGCCGGAGGCGATGTGCGGCTCGTACTCCTCGCGCTCCTCGATCGTGCACTCGTAGCGGTCCAGGTCCGCCATCTCGGCGTAGCGCTGCACCCGCTGCTTGACCAGATCGCCATAGGGCATGGGATGACGGATCGCGACGACGCGGCGGCCCTTGGCGCGCAGCACCTCGGCGACCCGACGAGTCGTCTGCGACTTCCCGCAGCCCGTGCGGACGGCGCACACCGAGACGACGGGAACCTTCGCCTTCAGCATCGTCGCGTCGGGCCCGAGCAGGGTGAAGCTGGCGCCGGCCGCCAGGGTCCGGGCCGACAGGTGCATGACGGTCGCGTACGACACGTCGCTGTAGGCGAAGACGACCTCGTCGACCCGCAAGTCCTCGACCAGCTGCTCCAGGTCGTCCTCCGGGTGGATCGGGATGCCGTCCGGGTACCGCTCCCCGGCCAGCGCCGGCGGATAGCGGCGGCCGTCGATGTTCGGGATCTGCGTGGCGGTGAAGGCGACGACGTCGACCCCCGGGTCGTCCCGGTACACGACGTTGAAGTTGTGGAAGTCGCGTCCGGCGGCCCCCAGGATCAAGACCCGCTTCGCCACGGGATCCTCCTCGGCTCGATGTCGGCGTGCGCCGGCCCAGCCGGCCGTCGCGCGCTGTCAGCATCTCAGAGCGTGCGGCTCATCGGTACGAGGTCCCGGCCAGGTCCGTCGTAGTCGGCCACCGGGTCGCCGACCGTGAAGCCGATCGCCCGGTGGAACGCCATCGACCCGACGTTCACCGGGCCGGTGACGGCCCGTACCGTCGTGCAGCCGGCGTCCCGGGCCAGCCCGAAGAACCGCTCGTACAGTGCGCGACCCAGCCCCCCGCCCCGGGCCGGCGGTCCTACCGCGGCGTAGTGGACGTAGGCCTCCCCCGGACGGCCGGGCGAGACGAACCCGACGAGGAACCCGGCGAGCCGACCGTCCGCGTCCTCGGCTACCAGGCTGGTCGGGTGGAAGTGGTCGAGGAACAGCCGGGGCAGGCCGGCCATCAGCGGACGCCCCCACCATTCGTCGACCACCGAGGCGATGGCGTCGTAGTCCTGCGGCCGGGCCGGCCGCAGGCGGTACCCCGGCGGCTGCACGCTCAGAGGTCGACCACCCGGTGCTGCGTCGCGGACTGCCGCGCCGCCTCCAGTACGCGCAGCGCCGCGACGGCGTCACGCGGGTCGACGGGCACTGGCCCGGCGCCGCCTAGCGCAGCCGCCACCGCCGGGTAGAACGAGTCCCAGCGCCCGGGCGCGCTCGGCACGACCGTCGACTCCTCCCCCGTGACCAGCCGGCCCCACGCCGCCTCGGGCTCGGCGAGCCCGCCCACCGCCGGCGCGCCGCTGGCCCTCAGCGCGTCCTCCTGGCCGTCCAGCCCCTCGACGACGTACGCGCCCCGGCTGCCCAGCACCCGCAGCCGCGGGCCGGGCGACCCGGCCAGCGCCCCGGCCCACAGGTGGGAGCGGGTGCCGCTCCCGTGCTCCAGCGCGACGAACACGTCGTCGTCGGCGGGCCCACGCCGGGCGTCGACTTCGGCGTAGACCCGGACGGCGGGGCCGAACAGGTGCAGCGCCTGGTCGACCAGGTGGCTGCCCAGGTCGAGCAGCAGGCCGCCGCCCTGCTCCGGCGGCAGCGCCTCGCGCCAGGACCCGGGCCGCGGCTGCGGCCGCCACCGCTCGAAGCGGGACTCGTAGCGCAGCACGTCACCCAGCCGACCCTCGGCGATGAGCGCGCGCAGGGTGAGCTGGTCGCTGTCCCACCGGCGGTTCTGGAACACGGTGAGCGCCACTCCGGCGGCGGACGCCGCGTCGACCAGCCGCTGGGCCTCGTGCGACGTCAGCGCCATCGGCTTGTCGACGACGACGGCACGGCCTCGGGCGACCGCCTCGAGCCCGAGCGGCACGTGCGCGTCGTTCGTCGTCGCCACGACCAGCAGGCCCCAGTCGTCGTGGGCGAACAGGTCGTCGGCGGCGGGCAGCACGACGACCCCGGGGTGGTCGGCCTCCGCCTCGGCCCGCCGGCCGACGTTGCCCGTGACGACGTAGGCCAGCTCCAGGCCGGGGGTGGCGGCCACCAGCGGGGCGTGGAAGACCCGTCCGGCCAGGCCGTACCCGGCGACGGCGACCCGCACCGC
>DAIRVJ010000112.1:0-7733 GCA_036802895.1 Candidatus Nanopelagicales bacterium | reverse complement strand
GATGACTGTGCTCCGTGCCCCCTCGGGCGAGGCTGAGATCAGGCCGCCGCGGGCAGGTCCGCGGGACCTGGACGGAGGGAGGGTGACATGGTCACCAGTGGCGGGACGCTGCTCGAACGTCCCAGCGCCGTCCCCGAACTGACCCTGCCGGCGCCGGAGGCCGCACCGCCCCCGAAGCCGCACCTGCTTCGCTGGCTCCTCGCGCTGATGCTCTTCGCAGCCGCCTTGGTCGGTGCCGTCCTCGGCGCCATTGCCTTGGCTCCCGAGGAGGTCGCGGGTCCGTCCGATGGGCCGATGGGCCTGACCCAGCAGGCGTGGGTCGAGTACCGGACCGGCGAGCGAGCCACCAGCGCGGCCGGTACCCAGGCCGCTGAGTGGCGGACCTGGCGGGCCGGCGAACGGGCCACGGCGCTCGTCGACGCCCGCGGGGCGGGCTGGGTCGAGTACCGGGCCGGCGAGCGGTAGCCGCGCCGGTCGGACGGGTCGGGCGGGTCCTTCGGGACTGGCCCGGCCCGGTCGTGCCTGCTGGACTGAGGGGGTGACCGAGAGCGTCCTCGAAGCGGTCCCGGTCGGGTTGAGGGGGTCGCTGGTCGCGGCGGCGCATCGCCGCCGGTTCCGGGCGGGTGAGGTGGTCTTCCACCAGGGGGATCCCAGTGACGTCCTGTTCGTGCTGCGCCGGGGGCATGCGGCCGTGCGGGTCACCACCCCGGGCGGCGACGAGGTGACCCTCGCGGTCCTGGGGCCCGGCGAGGAGTTCGGTGAGCTCGCCCTGCTCCGCCCGGCGCACCGGCACACGGCCACCGTGGTCGCGCTGGACGAGGTCGAGGCACTCACCCTCGACCGGGCGACGTTCGAGCGCCTGCGTCACTCCCAGCCGGAGGTCGCCGAGCTGCTCATCGACGTCCTGGCCCGCCGGGTCGAGCGGCTGTCGGGGATGGTTGCCGAGGCGCTGTTCCTGGCCGCCGATCGGCGGATCGCCCGCCGCCTGCTCGACGTGGCGCACGTGTACGGCGACTGTCCACAGGCGCCGCTGCCCTTGACGCAGACCGACGTGGCCGCGATGGCCGGAGTCTCGCGGCCGACCGCGAACCGGGCGCTGCGTCGGTTCGCCGATCGCGGCCTGCTGCGGCTGGGCCGGCGACGGATCGTCATCACCGACGTCGCCGGGCTCACCCGCGCGGCCGGCTGGCCGTGAGCACGCGGTCACGCCTCCACGGCGCGGTCAGGCGGCCGGCTTGATCAGGCCGTAGTGGCCGTCGTAGCGCAGGTAGAGCACCCGGCCCCGACCTGAGCCGATCCCTCGGAAGAACACGAACGGCGCCCCGGTGAGCTCGAGCCGCTCGGCCGCGTCGTGCACGGTCAGCGCTGGGGCCGGTAGCGGCTCGATGTCGACCGGCACGGCACCGGCGGGCACGACCCCGGCGGTCGGGTCGAGGAGCTCGAGCCGGTAGCCGTCGGGCGTCCGGACGAGGACCGCGTCCTGGTCCGTAGCCAGCTCGTGGAAGAGGTGGAAGTCGTAGTCGTGCAGCTCCAGCTCGAAGGCCGCCTCGTCCGGTGTCGCGGCCACCAGCTCGAATGCCTTGTGCCGGACGACGTCCCGCTCGGCGGGTGGCCGCGGGAAGTGCTCGGGCCGGTGGGTCGGCTCGTCACCGTGGCGCCAGCCGTGCAGGGCCGCCGGGGACCGTCGGTCGCGCAGCTCCTCCCAGTCCCGGGCCAGTCGGTCCAGCCTGCGGCGCAGCCGCGCCTGCAGGCCGTCGATGGCCTCGCGCATCGACTCCGCCGCGTACTGCGCCCGAACGGTGCGGCCGTTGCAGTCCAGCACCGCCTGCGCGGTCGCCGGACGCGCGACGGCGCGGTCGCCGGCGAAGCCCAGCCTGACCCGCGCGTGCAGCACCGGCTCGGGGGCCTTGCGGATCGCCGCCTCGACCTTGGCGCGGGCGTACGGCTCGAGCTCCTGGGCGACGGCGTCGGCCGCCTCGACGTGGACCACGGACGACACCTGGACCACGGACGACGAGTGGACAGACGACTGGACGATGGGCTCGGTCATGGCGTCCTCCCGATTCCGAGCGTGCACCCCGCGGACCGGGCCGATCCAGAGACGTTGGTCAGCAGTCCCAGGACGGTCAGACCGCGTCCTCGAGCTCTCGGGTCGGCCAGCCGACCCGCAGCGCCGCGACCAGGACGAGCCCGAAGGCACCGGCCAGGCTGACCGCTCGGGCGGGGCCGATGGGCTCGAGCGTGGCCAGCCAGCCGACCAGGGCGAAGGACAGCGCGGTTCCCGCGTTGAACCCGGACACCGCCACCCCCAGGACCCGGCCCCGGCGCTCCCCCGGGGTGAGCAGGGTGACCAGCGTGAACACGGTCAGCATGAAGGCTTGCAGCAGTCCGCCGAGGAACCACAGCGCAGCGGCGACCAGCGCCGGCGGGTCGACGCTGGAGGCGAACAAGGGCAGGCAGGCCGCCGCCGCCATCGGCAGGAGCAGCCGCACCTGGGTGAGCAGCCGGACCCGGGGCAGCAGCAGGGCGCCGATCGCCGAGCCGGCGGGGACGGCGGCCAGCAGGGCGCCGCCGACCACCGGCGCGAGGTCCGGTCGGTACGCCAGGGCGACCGCCTCGGGGGCCACCAGGAACAGCGCCGAGCCCCAGGCCAGCAGCACCAGAGCGCGCCGTGCCGGGTCACCGGCCAGGTCGCTGATGCCGTCGCCGAGGTCGCGCAGGATCCGGCGCGGCGACGTCCCGGGCTCGTCCGCCGCCGGTCGGGCCAGCACGCTCATCCGGATGACGGTGTAGGAGACGAGGAACGTGAGCGCGTCAAGGGCGAGCGCCGTGCGGGCCCCGACCAGCCCGACGATGGCTCCGCCGATGACCGCCCCGAAGACCTGGGTCGTCAGGTGCACGGCCCTCGACATGCCTTGCGCGGCGACGAAGTCCTCGGGATCCGGGAGAACGTCCGGGTACAGCGCGGCCCGGGCGCTGGCGAAGGGCACGGTCAGCACCTCGCTGACCAGCAGCACGAGCAGGAGGAGCACGAACGGGGTGCCCTCGACCGCGATCAGGGCGAGGCCGCCGATCAGCAGGATCTGACCAAGGTCGACCGCCAGCATGAGCGCGCGGCGTGGGTAGCGATCGGCCAGCGATCCCAGCAGCGCTGCGGCGACCACGCCCGGGACGTAGGAGACCGCGAGCGTGAGGGCCGCGTACAGCGCGCTGTTCGTGCGCTGGAGGACCAGCAGCGCCAGCGCGACGCGAGCGATCTGGTCGCCGAACTCCGAGGCCACCTGCGCCAGCAGAAGTCCGCGGGCCTCGCGGTTGCGCAGCACCCGGCGGTAGCCGTAGGGGTCGATCGAGGGCGGCTCGGTCACGCGTAGAAGGCCCTCTCGACGACGCCGCGAGCCCGACGGGTCGTCCGCCGGTAGTCCTCGACGAGCTGTGCGCTGTGGCCGGGAGCGTACCCCAGGACGCTGGCCACGCCGGCCAGCTCCCGCCCGCCCGTGGGCACCGAGTCGCTGGGCCGTCCCCGGACGAGCATGAGCGCGTTGCGCACCCTCGTCGCCAGCCGCCAGGCGGCGGCCAGCGTGGCGGCGTCGTCGGGGTCCAGCAGGCCGGCCGAGGCCGCCGCGTCCAGCGCGGCGAGGGTGCGGGTCGTGCGCAGGTCGACGTGCTCGGCCGCGTGCCGCAGCTGGAGCAGCTGTGCCGTCCACTCGACGTCCGCCAGCCCCCCGCGACCGAGCTTGGTGTGCAGGGTCGGGTCCGCCCCGCGCGGCAGCCGTTCGGCCTCCACCCGGGCCTTGATCCGCCGGATCTCCCGGACGTCGGCCTCGGTGAGTCCGCCGGGCGGATGCCGCAGGGGCTCGACCAGGGCGGTGAACCGCTCACCCAGCAGCCGGTCCCCCGCGACCGGCTCGCAGCGCAGCAGCGCCTGGCGCTCCCACACCAGGGCCCAGCGCTCGTAGTACGCGGCGTACGAGGCCAGGGTGCGCACGAGCGGCCCCTGACGACCCTCCGGGCGCAGGTCCGCGTCGACGAGCAGCTGCGGGTCTGGTCCCGGGAGGGCGAGCAGCCGACGCATCTCGTTGGCCACCGCGTGCGCGGCGTCGGTCGCCGCTCGTTCGTCCGCCCCCGGCTCGGGGTCGTGCACGAACAGCACGTCGGCGTCGCTGGCGTAGCCGAGCTCGTGGCCGCCGAACCGGCCCATGGCCAGGACGGCCAGCCGAGTGGGCAGCGGACCGCCCAACCGGTCCTCCACCGCCCGGACGGCGGCGGCCAGGGCGCCGTCCACGGTGGCCGCCGCCACGTCGGTGAGCGCCTCCCCCACCTGGACCTCGTCGAGACGACCCAGCAGGTCGCCCACGGCGACCCGGAACAGCTCGCGGCGGCGCAACGCCCGGACGGCGCCGATGGCCTGCTCCGGGTCGGCGTGCCGGCCCGTGGCCGCAAGCGCCTCGGCCGACAGGGCGGCCCGACCCGGTGGCGCCAGCTCGTCGTCGTCGGCCAGCATCCGGACCGACTCGGGCGCCCTCAGCAGCAGGTCGGTGGCGTACCGGGACGTGGCCAGGACCCGGGCGAGTCGCTCGGCCGCGGCGCCGGCGTCGCGGAGCAGCCCGAGGTACCAGTGCGTGCTGCCGAGGGAGTCGGAGACCTGACGGAACGCCAGGAGGCCGGCGTCGGGTGCCGGAGCCTCGGCGAACCAACCGAGCAGCACCGGCAGCAGGGTGCGCTGGATCGCCGCGCGACGGCTCACCCCGGACGTCAGCGCCGCGAGGTGGCGCAGCGCGGACTCGGGATCGACGTAGCCGAGCGCCTCCAGCCGCTGGCGCGCCGCCTCGGGGGTGAGCCGCGCCTCGCCGGGCTCCAGCCGGGCGACCGCGTTCAGCAGCGGTCGGTAGAAGAGCTTCTCGTGCAGCCGACGGACCTCGAGCCGGTGCCGCCGCCACTCGCGGTCGAGGTCCACCACCGGATCGCCGCGCAGGCCCATCGACCGGGCGATCCGCCGCAGGTCGGCCGGCTCGTCGGGGACGACGTGGGTGCGGCGCAGCCGGTGCAGCTGGATCCGGTGCTCCAGGGTGCGCAGGAACCGGTAGGCACGGTCCAGCTCGGCGGCGTCCACCCGGCCGACGTAGCCGTGGGTCGACAGCGCCTCGAGCGCGTCCAGCGTCGTCGGGCTGCGCAGGAACACGTCGCTGCGACCGTGCACGAGCTGCAGCAGCTGCACCGAGAACTCGACATCGCGCAAGCCGCCGCGGCCGAGCTTGAGCTGGCGCTCAGCCTCCCGCGCGGGCAGCGTGTCCTCGACCCGCCGCCGCATGGCCTGGACGTCCTCGACGAAGTGCGGGCGGTCGGCCGCCCGCCAGACCAGTGGCGCCACCGCGTCGACGTACGCCCGGCCGAGGTCCAGGTCCCCGGCCACCGGCCGGGCCTTGAGCAGCGCCTGGAACTCCCAGGTCTGCGCCCAGCGCTGGTAGTAGGCGAGGTGGCTGGACAGCGTTCGGACGAGGGCACCGGACCGGCCCTCGGGACGCAGGTTCGCGTCGACCGGCCAGATGACCCCCTCGGGGGTCTGGGCCGAGCACGCGGTCATGAGTCCGGTCGCCAACCGGGTGGCCGTCGCCAGGGCCGCACCCTCGTCCCCGCCGGCCATCGGTTCCGCGACGAAGATGACGTCGACGTCGCTCACGTAGTTGAGCTCCCGTCCGCCGCACTTGCCCATCGCGACGACGGCCAGCCGACACGGCTCGGCCGAGTGGGGCAGGTCGGCCCGGGCCAGGGCGAGCGCGGCGTCCAGCGTGGCCGCGGCCAGGTCGGCCAGCTCGCCGGCTACGTCGTCGAGTCGAGCGTCGGCGGTGAGGTCACGGATGGCCGTACCGAGCAGGGCCCACCGGTAGGCCACCCGCAGGGCGTCCGCGCCGTCCCGTCCGGACGTCGTCGCGACCGGCGCGGCGGCCGCCGGGTCGGCGCCCACCGCGCGCAGCAGGGCGGCCCGCAGGGCGGCGGCGGACGGGCGCTCGGCCCCGGTGGGACCGGCGAACCCTCGCCAGTGAACGGGGTGGCGGGCCAAGTGGTCGCCCAGGGCCGCGCTGGTCCCCAGGACGGCCGCGAGCCGTTCGCGCACCATGGGGTCAGCGCCGACGAGGGCGCTCACGAGAGCCTCCCGCTCGTCGTCGGCGGCGGCCTCGACGAGCCGAACCAGCCCGAGCAGCGCCAGGTCGGGGTCGGGGGCGTTGCCGAGCGCCTCGAGGACCTCCTGGGAGCCACCCAGGGACGCCACCGACGGCAGCGCGGCGGCGGAGAGCAGGTGCTCGGCCCGCGCGACGTCCGCGAAGCCGAGCCGAGCGAGCCGACCCGCCGAGGTCAGGGTCCGCCGCTCGGTCACGACGCCGATCGTCCCAGAGGTCAGAGGACCGGGAGGTAGCGGTCCAGCTCGAACGGGGTGACCTGGGCCCGGTAGTCCTCCCACTCCTGGCGCTTGTTGCGCAGGAAGAAGTCGAAGACGTGCTCGCCCAGCGTCTCGGCCACCAGCTCGCTGCGCTCCATCACCACGATGGCCTCGTGCAGGTTCTGCGGCAGCGGCTCGATGCCGAGCGAACGCCGCTCGGCCTCGGTCAGGGCCCACACGTCGTCCTCGGCCCCTGGCGGCAGCTCGTAGCCCTCCTGCACGCCGGTGAGCCCCGCGGCCAGCAGGACGGCGAACGCCAGGTACGGATTGGCGGCGGAGTCCAGACTGCGGACCTCGATCCTGGTCGACTGCCCCTTGGTCGGCTTGTACATGGGCACCCGCACCATCGCCGAGCGGTTGTTGTGGCCCCAGCACACGTAGGCCGGGGCCTCGGCTCCCCCGTACAGGCGCTTGTAGGAGTTGACCCACTGGTTGGTCACCGCGGTGATCTCGGGCGCGTGCCGCAGGAGTCCGGCGATGAACGACCGGCCGACCTTGGACAGCTGGAACTCCGCCCCGGCCTCGAAGAACGCGTTGCGGTCGCCCTCGAAGAGGGACAGGTGGGTGTGCATCCCCGACCCTGGGTGGTCCTGGAACGGCTTGGGCATGAACGACGCGTAGATGCCCTGCTCCAGCGCGACCTGCTTCATCACCAGCCGGAACGTCATGATGTTGTCTGCGGTGGTCAGCGCGTCGGCGTAACGCAGGTCGATCTCGTTCTGTCCTGGGCCGCCCTCGTGGTGGCTGAACTCCACCGAGATGCCCATGGCCTCCAGCATGGTGATCGCCTGCCGGCGGAAGTCCTGCCCGAGACCGTGCGGCGTGTGGTCGAAGTACCCGCTGCGGTCGATCGGCACGGGCAGCTCGCCCGGGCCCGGCTTGCGCTCGAACAGGAAGAACTCGATCTCCGGGTGGGTGTAGAACGTGAACCCCAGGTCGGCCGCCCGGGTCAGGGACCGCTTGAGCACGTACCGGGGGTCGGCGTACGACGGGGTTCCGTCGGGCAGCGCGATGTCGCAGAACATCCGCGCGGTCCCGGGCGCCTCGGAGCGCCAGGGCAGCACCTGGAACGTCGCCGGGTCGGGCTTGGCCAGCATGTCCGCCTCGTAGACCCGGGCGAAGCCCTGGATGGCGGACCCGTCGAAGCCGATGCCCTCGGCGAAGGCGCCCTCCAGCTCGGCCGGCGCGACCGCCACGGACTTCAGGAAGCCGAGAACGTCGGTGAACCAGAGCCGGACGAACCGGATGTCGCGCTCCTCGAGCGTGCGAAGGACGAACTCCTGCTGCTTGTCCACCC
>DAIRVJ010000111.1:0-7773 GCA_036802895.1 Candidatus Nanopelagicales bacterium | reverse complement strand
GCCCGGCGGATCATCCACGACGCGGTCAACGGCGACGAGTCGACCTGCGTGGTCTTCTGCGGGTCGGGCTCGACCGGCGCCCTCGACCGGCTGGTCGGCGTCCTCGGGCTGCGGATCCCCTCCGAGCTCGAGGACCGCTACCACCTGACCGAGCACATCCCGGCGGGCCAGCGGCCGGTGGTCTTCATCGGACCGTTCGAGCACCACAGCAACGAGCTGCCCTGGCGGGAGTCCATCGCCGACGTCGTCCGCATCCCCGAGGACGCCGACGGCCACATCGACGTCGCGCGACTGACCGAGGAGCTGGTGCGCCACGCCGACCGGCCCCTGCTGATCGGCTCCTTCTCCGCCGCCTCGAACGTCACCGGCATCGTCAGCGACACCCACCGGATCTCCCAGCTGCTGCACGAGCACGGGGCGCTGGCGTTCTGGGACTTCGCGGCGGCCGCGCCCTACATCGACATCGAGATGAACCCGCGGTGCCGCGAGCACCCGCTCGCCTACAAGGACGCGATCGTGCTCTCCCCGCACAAGTTCGTCGGGGGCCCCGGCACGCCGGGCGTGCTCATCGCCCGCCGCGAGCTGCTGCGCAACCGGGTGCCCGACGTCGTCGGCGGGGGAACCGTGGCCTACGTCAACCCCGACGACCACGTCTACCTGGCCGATCCGGTGCACCGCGAGGAGGGCGGCACCCCGGCCATCGTCGAGTCGATCCGGGCCGGGCTCGTCTTCCAGCTCAAGCAGACCGTGGGGGTCGAGGTCATCCGGGCGCACGAGGCCGACCTGCTGCGCCGGGCGGTCGCGGTCTGGAGCGAGCACCCGGCGATCCAGATCCTGGGCAACCTGGAGGCCGAGCGGCTGTCGATCCTGTCGTTCGTCGTCCGACGGCCGGGCCGGCGCTACCTGCACCACAACTTCGTCGTGGCGGTGCTCAACGACCTGTTCGGGATCCAGTCACGCGGCGGCTGCTCCTGTGCCGGGCCGTACGGCCACCGGCTGCTGGGCATCGACATCGAGCGCTCGCACGAGTACGAGCGGGAGATCACCCACGGCTGCGAGGGCATCAAGCCCGGGTGGGTGCGGGTGAACCTGAACTACTTCGTCAGCGAGGCGGTGTTCCGCTACCTGGTCGAGGCCGTCGTGCTCGTCGCGGAGCACGGCGCCCGGCTGCTGCCCGACTACCGGTTCGACGCGGCCACCGGGCTGTGGCGGCATCGAGCGGCACCGGCCGACCCGCCGGTCCGGCTGCACGACGTCAGCTATGACGACACCGGTGCGCTGACCTACCCCCACCACCGGGACACCGCACCCGAGTCGGCGTTGGAGGGGTACCTCGTCGAGGCCCGCGCGCTGCTCGCCCGGCTGCCGGAGCCGTCCCCGGACGACCACCCCGCCGGGCTCTCCCCGGACTTCGAGGCGCTGCGCTGGTTCGAGCTGCCGACCGTCTGCCTGCTGGCTCAGCCGGACGTCGAGTCCGGCCCGCCGCCGCCCCTGCCCGCCCACGTCCAGGGGTAGCCGGGGTCCTCGCAGGCCAGCGCGGCGTCACCCAGCTCCAGCGGGCGGAACGTGTCGACCATGACCGCCCACTCGTCCGTGGCCGCCTTGCCGATCGACGCCTCGACGCTGCCCGGCTGGGGGCCGTGGGTGAACCCGCTCGGGTGCAGCGTGATCGACCCCTGCTCGATCCCCGCTCCCTTGCGGCTCATGAAGTCACCGCCGACGTAGAACAGCACCTCGTCGCTGTCCACGTTCGCGTGGTTGTAGGGGGCCGGGATGGACTCCGGGTGGTAGTCGAACAGGCGCGGCACGAAGGAGCAGACGACGAAGCCCGGCCCTTCGAACGTCTGATGGACGGGCGGCGGCTGGTGCAGCCGGCCGGTGATCGGCTCGAAGTCGTGGATGTCGAAGGCGTAGGGGTACAGGCCGCCGTCCCAGCCGACCACGTCGAACGGGTGATGGGCGTAGGTCAGTCGGGTCACCCCCTGCCGGTGCCGGACCAGCACGTCGACGTCGGTGCCCTCGACCTGCAGCGGCTCGCCGGGGCCGCGCAGGTCCCGCTCGCAGTACGGCGCGTGCTCGAGGAACTGACCGCGCGGCGACAGGTACCGGCGCGGCGGGCCGACGTGGCCGCTGGCCTCGCACACCAGCAGCCGCAACGGCTCCGGGCCGGCGGGCACCCAGCGGTGAGTCGTCGAGGTGGGCAGCACGACGTAGTCGCCACCGCCGACGTCGAGCACGCCGAACACCGTCTCCAGCCGGGCCGTCCCCGACTCGACGTACACCAGCTCGTCGCCGATCGCGTTGCGGTACAGCGGGGAGACGGTGTCGGCGACCACGCAGCTGAGCCGCACGTCGGCGTTGGCCAGCAGCAGCCGGCGTCCGGTCACCGCGTCCGCCCCGGCCGTCCCCAGCGCATGGGTGCGCAGGTGCCGGGGCAGCAGCGGATGGTTCGCGGAGGTGGTCCGGCTGCCCGGCGGCTCCTCGACCGCCGCGGCAGCGACGATGGCCGTGGGCAGGTTCCGGTGGTAGAGCAGCGCCGACTCGGCCGAGAACCCCTCGACCCCCATCAGCTCCTCGGCGTACAGCCCACCGTCCGGACGGCGGAACTGGACGTGTCGCTTGCGCGGGACCTCGCCGACGGCCCGGTAGTACGGCATGACCCCACTCCTGTCTGTCCGACTATCGGACATACTCGTCCTGTGGTCGAACCATGGGCTAGCGTCGGACGCGTGTCAACCGCGCTGGCCGAGGACCTGGTGCTGGCCCTCGTCGACCGCCTCGTCGACGACGCCGCCGTCTTCCCCCCAGCCCGGCTCACCCTCACCGAGGCCGTGCGCGCCCACCGGGTGCACCGTCGGGCCTGGTACACCGACCTGGTCGGGCCGCTGCTGGTGCGGGCGTCGCAGGCGGCCGACCTGGTGGACGTGCTGCGACCGGGCGACGACCTGTCGGTGGGGCTGGTGGCCGACACCGGCCTGGTCGGCCTCGCCGAGGGGGTCCGAGCCCTGCTCGACCTCGAGGACCGGGCCCACCTCGTCCAGGTCGAGGTGGCCCTGCCCCCCACCCACGACCCCGCGTTGGCGGCCCGGGCGATGCTCGACGAGCTCGCGTTCTCGGCCCAGGCCTACGTCGAGGTGCCGCTGCGTAACGGCTGGGAGGGCGCCCTGGACGTGCTGGCCGAGGACGGTGCCGAGCGGGCCAAGCTGCGCACCGGGGGAACGGACGCGGCCGCGCACCCCTCGGACGGACAGGTGGCCGCGTTCCTCCGGGCCTGCCTCGACCGGGGCCTGCCGGTCAAGCTCACCGCCGGCCTGCACCAGCCGCTGAGGACGACGTCCGCCCAGGGGTTCGAGCAGCAGGGCTTCCTCAACGTGCTCGCCGCCGTCGCGACCGGCCTGAGCGGTGCCGACACGGTGGGGCTGACCCGGATCCTCGGCGAGCGACGCCCGGAGCCGGTCCTCGAGGTGCTGGCCGGTGCCGACCCTCGCCCGGTGCGCGCGGCGTTCGTCTCGTTCGGCTGCTGCGGGGTCACCGACCCCGTCGACGGACTGGTCGGCCTCGGACTGCTCCGGCCGGAGGTCGCATGACGCGCCGCTGCTGGGTGGACGTCCCCCACGACTCCGGTTTCGGCATCGACCACCTGCCCTACGGTGTGTTCGGCCGACCCGGGCACGAGCCCCGCTGCGGGGTCCGGATCGGCGACCGGGTGCTCGACCTGTCGCTCGTCTCGGTCCCACATGGCGCCGACCTGGCCCGACCGAGCCTGAACGCGTTCCTCTCTCGGGGTCCCGCCGCGTGGACCGAGCTGCGCGAGCGGGTCACCGAGCTGCTCACCGAGGCGTCGTTCCGCGACTCGGTCGAGCCGCACCTGATCCCGCTGGCCGACGTGCGGCTGTCCCTGCCCTGGCAGGTCGCGGACTACGTCGACTTCTACTCCTCGGTCCACCATGCCGAGAACGTCGGGAGGATCTTCCGCCCCGACGCCCCGGCGCTGCCCGCCGCCTGGCGGCACCTGCCCATCGGCTACCACGGCCGCGCGGGCACCGTGGTCGTGTCGGGGACGCCGGTGGTGCGGCCGAACGGGCAGCGCAAGCCCGCCGGGGACACGCCACCCGAGTTCGGACCCACCCGGCGGCTCGACGTCGAGGCCGAGGTCGGCTTCGTCGTCGGCACGCCCTCGCAGCTGGGCGTGCCCGTCCCGGCCGAGGCGTTCGCCGACCACGTGTTCGGCGTGGTCCTGCTCAACGACTGGTCGGCGCGCGACATCCAGGCGTTCGAGTACACCCCGCTCGGCCCGTTCCTCGGGAAGTCCTTCGCCACGTCGGTGTCCGCCTGGGTGACGCCGCTGGCGGCCCTCGGCGCCGCGCGGGTCGCACCACCCCCGCAGGATCCGCCTGCCTTGCCGCACCTGCGCGACCCCGACCCCTGGGCGCTCGACCTGAGGATGGAGGTCGAGCTGGCCGGCACGGTCGTGTCCCGGCCACCGTTCGCGGGCATGTACTGGACGCCGGGACAGCAGCTGGCCCACCTGACCTCCGGCGGCGCGTCCCTGCGGACCGGCGACCTGTTCGCGTCGGGGACGGTGAGCGGCCCGGAGCCCGACCAGCGCGGCTCGCTGCTCGAGCTGTCCTGGGGCGGGGCCGAGCCGCTGCGGCTCGCGACCGGCCGCGAGGTGACCTTCCTCGAGGACGGCGACACCGTCGTGCTGCGGGCGCGCGCTGACGGCGCCGGCCCGGGGTCGCTGGCCCTCGGCGAGGTGACGGGGACGGTGCTCCCCGCCCCCGACCTCAGCGCACGCCGCGGATCTTGACCACCAGCAGGCCGCCCGCCACGGTGACCAGCGCCGAGGTGAGGTAGAGGGACGGGTACCCCCCGAGCACCGAGATGATCGGTGCAGCCAGCACCGGCGCCAGCACCTGCGGCAGCGCGTTCGCGACGTTGATGACGCCCAGGTCGCGCGCGCGGTCTTCGGCCGCCGGCAGCACCTCGGTGACCAGCGCGATGTCGACGGCCGTGTACACCCCGAAGCCGAGGCCGAAGACGACGGCGGCGGCCACCACGGCCGGCCAGCTCTGGTTGACGAACAGCAGCAGTCCGCCCAGGGAGCTGACCAGCGCCGAGGTGATCACGAACACCTTGCGGCGGCCCAGCCGGTCCGAGGCCATCCCACCCGGGATCGCCGTGAGCAGCAGGGCGAGGGTGTACAGCACGATGAGGAAGGCCACCCCGTCGTCCGCGGTCTTGCCGGGGAAGATCCGCTCGTACTCGACGGCGTCCTGGAGGAAGTACAGGAGGTAGCCGATCGACAGGGCCTGGCCGAGCATCACCAGGAAGCGGGTGAACCAGGCCCAGGCGAAGTCGGGATGGCGGCGAGGACTGATCCAGAACCGGCCGACGAAGTCCCGCCAGGCGAACGCGGGCACCGCCGCGGGCGGCAGCCGCGGCTCGCGCACCATCGCCACCATGACCAGCCCGGTCACCAGCACCAGGCCGGCCACCGCTGCGTAGCGCGCCTGCTGGCCGCTGACCAGCGCCACCACCACGCCGACGCCCAGCACGATCCCGAGCGGCTGCGCCACGCCGACGAACGCCGACACCGTCGCCCGCTGGGCGTGCGGCACCTGGTCGGGGATCACCGCGGTCACCGCGGCGTAGGAGGCGTTCAGCGTCAACTGGGCCAGCGCCCAGCCGACCGCGATCAGCGCGAGTGAGGGTGCCCGGGACAGCAGCAGCAGGACGACCGCCGCGGCGAACGACGCCAGGAAGACCCACGGGCGACGGCGGCCGGAAGGGGCGGTCGTCCGGTCGGACAGGGCACCGGCGAGCGGGTTGGCGACCATCGACACGAACGCGCCCACCCCGGCGACGAGCGAGAGGTTGGCCACCTTGTGGGCGGGGTCGATGGCCTCCACCTGCAGCGGCAGCAGCACCTGCAGGGGGGTGAAGAAGCCGGTCATGATGCCCAGGTTGGCCAGCGCCAGCGCCGAGGTCAGGCGTGGCCCCACCCGCCGGCTCGGCTCGGCGAGCGCGGCAAGGCCGCTCGCCGAGCCGTTCGGCGCCTCGTTGATCACCTGCGAAGGCTGCCAGACCCCGAGCCGCAGCGCCTGCCGTTCAGTGCGAGTGGGCCGCGGCCCGCTTGCGCAGGTGCACCAGGTAGTCGGCCGTGGCCGCGGCCACGGACGGGCTGACCGCGGGGGCGCGGCCGACCGGGTAGGCGGGCTTGCCGGCCAGGTACAGCCACCGGTCGAACAGCGCGCCGAGGTCGCGTCCGCTGATCCGCTCGGCGTAGGCGACGAACTGCTCGGTGGTGACGTTGCCGTACCGGTTGGTCGTCGCCCAGCCCTTGAGGATCTTGAAGAAGGCGGCGTCGCCCACGGTCATCCGCAGCGCGTGCAACGTCATCGCCCCGCGCACGTAGACCGAGACGCCGAACAGGTCCGGCACCCCGGGGTTCCCGGGCGGCGGGTACCAGATGAGGTCGGCCGGGTGCGAGGCGTAGAACGCGTCGAAGGTGGACTGAGCCGAGCCCATCCGGTGCTTCTCGGCCCAGAGCCACTCGGCGTAGGTGGCGAAGCCCTCGTTGAGCCAGATGTCCTTCCAGCGGGTGAGCGAGACGCTGTCACCGAACCACTGGTGGGCCTGCTCGTGCACGATCACGAACTGCTCGCTGCTCGACCCGTCGAAGAAGTAGGGGCTGTAGATCGGCCGCGTCTGGTTCTCCAGCGCGAAGCCGATGTCGGCCTGGTCGACGATCCCGCCGGCCGCCGAGAACGGATACGGCCCGAAGTACTTCTGGTGGAACGCGATGACCGATGGGGTGAGCGCGAGGGCCCGGTCGGCGATGCGGCGCAGCTTGGGGTCGACGGCGTCGATGACGGGGGTACCGTCGGCCAGTCGACTGTGGCGCACCGTGAAGTCCCCGACGGTGGCCGTGACGAGGTAGCTGGCCATCGGCTCGGGGGCGTCCCAGGTCCAGGTGGTGAAGTCGCCGCGGGTGACCTGGCGGAGCAGCCGACCGTTGGAGAGGCCGACCTTGCCCTTCGGCACCGTGAGCCGCACGGTGTACGCCGCCTTGTCCCTCGGGTGGTCGTTGACCGGGAACCAGGTCGCGGCGACCTCCGGCTCACCCGCCACCACCGCGCCGTCGTCCGTCGGGACCCAGCCCGCCAGTCCCCCGAACGAGAACAGCGGCTCGGGGCGCCCGTCGTAGCGCACGACCGTGGTGAACGGCTTGCCAGCCGGGAGGGCGGCGGCCGGGGTCACGATGAGCTCCTGCCCCGAGCGGGCGGTCTGGGCCGCGACGCCGTTGACCTGCACCGAGCGCACGGTCAGGCCCACGAGGTCCAGGTCGAACCGGCTGAGCGCCTGGGTGGCGGTGGCCTCGATGGTGGCCACGCCGGTGAGAGACCCGGACTTCGGGACGTACTTGACGTCCAGCAGGTAGTGGCTGACGTCGTACCCCCCGTTGCCGTACAAGGGGAAGTACGGGTCACCGGCGCCGGCCGCACCCGGAGTCGCCCCGGCGAGCGCGGCCGCGGACGGAGCCGCCAGCAGCCCCGCCACGGCCACACCCACGGTGAGCGCCATGAGGCGACGCGACCCAACCCGACCCATCCGATGCGTGGACACGGTTCAAGCCCCTCCCTGCGGCCACCAGACCCCCCGGCCGCCGCTGGTCGGACCCTACCCGCCGACCGGTTCCCAGGCGATGCCCGGCGGGCTCAGAGGTTGCCGCGGCGAGCCTGTTCCCGCTCGATGGCCTCGAAGAGCGCC
>DAIRVJ010000110.1:0-7849 GCA_036802895.1 Candidatus Nanopelagicales bacterium | reverse complement strand
CACCCTGACACGTCGTCAGAGGCCGGCGGGGTGCCAGACGGTCTTGGTCTCCAGGAAGGCGGTCAGCCGGGCCGTCCCGGGGTCGGCGGTCCAGTCCGGCTCCTCGGGCTCGGGGCGCAGCACCCGCTTGAGGTTCTCGGCGGCGGCGACCTCGAGCTCGGCGGCCAGCTCGCCGGCGCCGGTGAGGTCGAGCGCGTTGACGTCCATGTGTGACGCCAGCCACGGCGCCACCTCGGCGACTCGGCCGGTCAGCAGGTTGACCACCCCGCCCGGGACGTCGGACGTCGCCAGCACCTCCCCGAGCGTGACGGCGGGCAGCGGCCTTGACTCCGAGGCGAGCACCACGGCGGTGTTGCCGGTGGCGACCACCGGGCCGATGACGGACACCAGGCCGAGCAGGGACGACGACTGCGGGGCGACCACGGCAACCACCCCGGTGGGCTCGGGCACCGAGAAGTTGAAGAACGGTCCGGCCACCGGGTTCGCCGAACCGGTCACCTGCGCGATCTTGTCGGTCCAGCCGGCGTACCAGACCCACCGGTCGATCGCCGCGTCGACGGCGGCCCCGGCCCTGCGGCGGGACAGCCCCTCGACGGCCGCCACCTCGTCGGTGAACTGGGCGCGGCGGCCCTCCATCAGCTCGGCGACCCGGTAGAGCACCTGGCCCCGGTTGTACGCGGTGGCGCCCGACCAGCCGGCGAAGGCCGCGCGGGCGGCGACGACGGCGTCCCGGGCGTCCTTGCGGGAGGCCAGCGCGGCGTTGGCCAGGAACGTGCCCTTGGCGTCGACCACCTCGTAGGAGCGTCCGCTCTCCGACCGCGGGAACTTCCCCCCGACGTAGAGCTTGTAGGTCTTGCGGACGGCGAGCCTAGACATCGAGGTAGGCCTCCAGACCGTGCCGACCGCCCTCGCGGCCGTACCCGGACTCCTTGTAGCCGCCGAACGGCGACGTCGGGTCGAAGTGGTTGAACGTGTTGGCCCACACGACGCCCGCCCGCAGCCGCTGGGCCATCCACAGGATCAGGCTGCCCTTCTCGGTCCACACGCCCGCGGACAGGCCGTAGGGGCTGTTGTTGGCCTTCTCCAGCGCCTCCTTGGGCGTGCGGAAGGTCAGCACCGACAGGACCGGGCCGAAGATCTCCTCGCGAGCGATCCGATGGGCCTGCGAGACGCCGCTGAACACGGTCGGCGGGAACCAGAAGCCGCGGTCGGGCAGCGGGCAGGGGGCCGACCAGCGCTGGGCGCCCTCGGCCTCGCCGACGTCGGTCATCGTGCGGATGCGCTCGAGCTGGACCGCGGAGTTGATGGCGCCGATGTCGGTGTTCTTGTCCATCGGGTCGCCCAGCCGCAGGGTGCCCAGTCGTCGCTTGAGCGACTCGACGACCTGGTCGGCCACCGACTCCTGGACGAGCAGCCGGGTGCCGGCGCAGCAGACGTGCCCCTGGTTGAAGAAGACCCCGCGGACGATCCCCTCGATCGCCTGGTCGACGGGGGCATCGTCGAAGACGATGTTGGCGGCCTTGCCCCCCAGCTCGAGGGTGACCTTCTTCGACGAGCCGGCGACCGCTCGGGCGATGAGCCGGCCCACGTCCGTCGACCCGGTGAACGCCACCTTGTCGACGCCCGGGTGCTCGACCAGCGACTGTCCGGTTCGCCCCGCGCCGGTGACGATGTTGACCACGCCGGGCGGCAGGTCGGCCTGCTGGCAGATCTCGGCGAACAACAGGGCGGTCAGCGGGGTCGTCTCGGCCGGCTTGAGCACGACCGTGTTGCCGGCGGCCAGCGCGGGGGCGATCTTCCAGGCGAGCATGAGCAGCGGGAAGTTCCAGGGGATGACCTGCCCGGCGACGCCGAGCGGGCGCGGGTCGGGCCCGAAGCCGGCCCACGCCAGCTTGTCCGCCCAGCCGGCGTAGTAGAAGAAGTGGGCCGCGACGAGCGGGATGTCGACGTCGCGTGACTCCTTGATCGGCTTGCCGTTGTCGAGCGTCTCCAGCACCGCCAGCTCGCGCGAGCGCTCCTGGATGATCCGGGCGATCCGGTAGAGGTACTTGCCCCGCTCGCGGCCGGTCATCCTCGACCAGGTGCGCGCCTGGGCCCGGCGGGCCGCCCGGACGGCCAGGTCGACGTCCTCCGCGGACGCCTCGCCGACCTCGGCCAGGACCTCCTCGGTCGCGGGGTTGACGGTCTTGAACGCACCGCCGCCGACCGGGTCGACGAAGGCGCCGTCGATGAACAGCCCGTAGGAGGACCGCAGGTCGACGAGCGACCGGGACTCGGGAGCCGGTGCGTACTCGAGCTTGGCCATGGCGTCAGTCCAGGGTCACGTAGTCGGGTCCGGCGTAGTGGCCGGTCTTGAGCTTGGTGCGCTGCATGAGCAGGTCGTTGAGCAGGCTCGAGGCACCCAGCCGGAACCAGTCGGGGTCGAGCCAGTCATCCCCCACCGTCTCGTTGACCATGACCAGGTTGCGGATCGCGTCCTTCGCCGTGCGGATCCCGCCCGCGGGCTTGACCCCGACCTGGCGGCCGATCGCCGCCCGGTAGTCGCGGACCGCCTGGAGCATGATCAACGTGACCGGTGGGGTGGCCGCCGGGCTGATCTTCCCGGTCGACGTCTTGATGAAGTCGGCGCCCGCGAGCATGGCGAGCCAGGACGCCCGCCGCACGTTGTCGTAGGTCTGCAGCTCGCCCGTCTCGAGGATCACCTTGAGGTGGGCCGAGCCACACCCGGCCTTCACCGCGACGATCTCGTCGAACACCTCCAGGTAGCGACCGGAGAGGAAGGCCCCGCGGTCGATGACCATGTCGATCTCGTCGGCGCCGGCGGCGACCGCGTCGTGGACGTCCATCAACTTCACCGGCAGTGACGACCGGCCGGACGGGAACGCGGTGGCGACGGCGGCGACCTTGACGCCCGACCCCTTCAGCGCCTCGACGGCGACGCCGACGAGGTCGCCGTAGACGCACACCGCGGCGGCGCTCGGCGTCGTGAGGTCGTTCGGGTCGGGCCGCACGGCCTTCGTGCACAGGGCGCGCACCTTGCCCGGGGTGTCCATGCCCTCGAGCGTGGTGAGGTCGATCATCGAGATGGCCAGGTCGATCGCGGTGGCCTTGGCGGTCGTCTTGATCGACCGGGTGGCGAGGTCGGCGGCCCGGGCGTCGGCGCCCACCTGGTCGACCCCCGGCAGCCCGTGCAGGAAGCGGGCGAGCCCGGCGGCCGACGAGGTGATCTCGTCCAGGCGGCCGGCTAGTGAGTCGACCGTCGTCGTCATCGCTCGATCGTAGACCTTGCACAATGGGACCCATGGTGAACGGGCAGACCCACCGGCTGGTGCTCGGCCAGGTGCTCGCCTGGGCCTGGTTCGCGACCGCCGCGTTCTTCGCCGTCGACGCGGTGCGGCGGGCCGACGGGCGAACCGTCGCCGTGGTCCTGCTCACCCTGCTGGCCGGCAGCCTGGTGGCGGTGGCGTTCGGCCTGCGGCCGGCCGTGGTGGAGGCGGCGCACGGGCTGGTGGTGCGCAACCCGGTGCGGACGACCCACCTGCCGTGGGCGGCCGTGACGCACGTCGACGTGACCGACGTGCTGCGCGTGCACGCCGGTGAGACCGTGGTGCGCTGCTTCGCGGTGCCGCGGACCCGAGCGGTGGGGCCGCGCACGATCGGCTCGGGGCTCGGCGCCCTCCCAGCAGCCGCCCCGACGGAGGAGCAGGTGCGCCCGGTGTCCCGGTCGGACACCGTGCAGGCGCGGCTGCTGGCCGCGGCCGAGCAGCTCGGCGGGCTGCGCGGAGGTCCCGGCGTGGTGTCCCACTGGGCCTGGAGCGGTGCGGGCTCGCTCGCTGCGGCCGTCGCCTCGGGCCTGCTCGCGCTGCTGATCGCCTCGACCGGATGACGGGGGACGAGACGGGGGACGGGTGTCGGTGAGCCTGCGGGCCCTCGGCCCGGACGAGCCACGGCCCGACACGTCGTCGGAGTGGGACGACTGGGGGCCGCTGCCCGACCAGCCGGCGGTTCCCGACGTCGGCCGACTTCTCGTCGAGGACGACGGGGTCGTGGTCGGCGAGGTCACCTGGCACGCGGTCTGGTACGGCCCGTCGCCGGGCTCGCGCGCGTTCAACATCGGGATCGGCCTGATGGCCGCCGCGCGGGGGCGGGGGATCGGCACCCACGCCCAGCGGCTGCTGGCCGAGCACCTGTTCGCGACCACCGACGTCCACCGGGTCGAGGCGTCGACCGACGTCGCCAACACCGCCGAGCGACGGTCGCTGGAGAAGGCCGGGTTCCGGGCCGAAGGCGTGCTGCGCGGGGCCCAGGCGCGGGCCGACGGTCGGCACGACCTGGTCTCCTACGCGCTGCTCCGCGGGGACCTGCCGACGAGCCGGGCGACCTAGAGGCCGAGGGCGGCGGTCAGGTCCGTGCTGATCGCTGCCAGCACCGCGGCGGCGCTCGCCCGGGCCTCGACGAGGGACCCGGCGACGGGCTCGACCACCTCCAGGTAGCACTTGAGCTTCGGCTCGGTGCCCGACGGCCGGACGATCACCCGGGCGCCCTCGGCGAGCCGGTAGCGCAACCCCTCGGTCGGTGGCAGCCCGCCGACCCCCTCGGCCAGGTCCTCGACGCTCTCGACGGCCCGACCGCCCAGGGTCGCCGGTGGGCGGGCCCGCAGCCGGGCCATCGCGGCCTCGATGTCGGCCAGGTCCGTGACCCGGACGGAGAGCTGGTCGGTCGCGTAGACGCCGTGCCGGAGCGCGACGTCGTCCAGCACGTCCTGCACCGTGCGGCCGGCCGCCTTCTCGGTGGCCGCCAGCTCGGCCACCATCAGGGCCGCCGAGACGCCGTCCTTGTCCCGGACCCCGCCGGGGTCGACGCAGTAGCCCAGCGCCTCCTCGTAGCCGTACGCCAGCCCGGGAACCCGGGCGATCCACTTGAACCCGGTCAGCGTCTCGGTGAACGGCAGGCCGGCCTCGGCCGCCACCCGGCCGAGCAGCGACGAGGAGACGATCGAGGCGGCGAACGTCCCGCGGGCGCCGCGGCGCAGCAGGTGGACGCCGAGGAGCACGCCCACCTCGTCGCCGCGCAGCATCCGGTAGTCACCCGCGTGGTCGCGGACGGCCACCGCGCAGCGGTCGGCGTCCGGGTCGTTGGCGATGACCAGGTCCGCGGCGGTGTCCCGGCCCACCGCGAGGGCGAGGTCCATGGCCCCCGGCTCCTCGGGGTTGGGGAAGGAGACGGTCGGGAAGTCGGGGTCGGGCCGCTCCTGGGCGGAGACGACGGACGGCGCGGCGAACCCGGCCCGCCGGAAGGCCTCCGCCACGACCGCCCCGCCGACCCCGTGCAGCGGGGTGTAGGCCAGCCGCAGGTCGCGGGGGGACGACGCGTCGACGAGCGACACGACCTGGTCGAGGTAGGCCTCCAGCACGGCGTCGTCCAGGGTCTGCCACTCCTCGCCACGGCGGATCTCGGCCAGGGCGCCGACGGCGTCGATGGCGGCCGAGATGTCGGCGTCCGCCGGCGGGACGATCTGCGAGCCGTCGCCGAGGTAGACCTTGTACCCGTTGTCCTGGGGCGGGTTGTGCGAGGCGGTGACCATGACGCCGGCGGCGGCACCCAGGTGCCGGATCGCGAACGCCAGCACCGGGGTCGGCAGCGGGCGCGGGAGCACCATCGCGCGCAGGCCGGCTCCCTCCATGACCGCGGCCGTGTCGTGGGCGAACACGTCGGACTTGTGCCGCGCGTCGTACCCGATGACGACCGCCCCACCGCCGCGGGTCTTCACGTAGGCGGCCAGCCCGGCGGCCGCCCGCAGGACCACCGCCCGGTTCATCCGGTTCGGGCCTGCGCCCAGCGCGCCGCGCAGGCCGGCCGTGCCGAACTGCAGCCGGCCGGAGAACCGGTCGGCGATCGCGTCGACGTCGTTGTCGACGAGCAGCGCCGCCAGCTCGGCCTGGGTGTCCGGGTCGGGGTCCTCCGCCAGCCAGGTGCGGGCGGCCTCGAACAGGTCTGCGGTCATCGGACCTCCCGGAGTGCGGTGAACGTGCCGCCGAGGAACGCCTCGTCGGGGTCGGCGGGGTCGGGCTCGGGCGTGCCGGCCAGGATCTCGGCGGCGTACGCCTCGGCGTCGTCCTGAGGGTGGTAGCCGAGGCGACGTCCGGGCTCGAGGTCCCACCAGGCGCGGGTGTTGGCCGAGATGCCGTAGACGACCGCGTGGGTCAGGTCGGGCGCGCGCAGACCCGCGTCGACGAGCCGGGCGAGGTCGCCCGGGGACAGCCAGGTGGCCAGGTGCCGGCGGGTGACCGGCCGGTCCCGGAAGGTGCCGATGCGCAGGGCCAGCGTCTGCAGTCCGTGCCGGTCGGTGTACAGCGAGCACAGCGCCTCGCCGGCCACCTTCCCCACGCCGTAGAACGAGTCGGGGCGCGGCGGCACGTCGACCCCCACGGACGGCTGGCGCGGGGTGAAGCCGACCGCGTGGTTGCTACTGGCGAAGACGAACCGCCGCACCCCGTGCCGGACGGCGGCGTCGAGGACCCGTGCGGTGCCGACCACGTGGGACTGCGCGATCTGCTCGACCGGCGCCTCGCCGGCCACGGCGGCCAGGTGCACGACGGCCGTGCAGCCGGGCAGGGCCCAGTCGAGGACGGCGGGCTCGAAGCAGTCCCCGACGACGACCTCGTGCCCGGCGTCGACCGAGGGCGCGACCCGGTCCAGCAGCCGCAGCGCCCAGCCGTGGGCGGGGAGGCCGGCCACCAGTGCGGCGCCCACCGACCCGGACGAGCCGGTGACGAGCACCCGAGGCGGCACGCGACCGACGCTACCGCTCAGGGTCCGACCGAGCGGCAGGGTCGAGCCCTCAGCTCGGCGACGTAGTCCGCCGGGGCACCGGCGAGCTCGGCCGCCTCGGCCATGATGCCGAGGTAGCGGGCCGACGGGAGGCCGCCCTCGTAGTCGTCGAGCACGTAGAGCCAGGCCAGCGCCTCGCCGTCGAGCGTCTGCACCCGGACCCTGATCTTGCGGTACAGCCCCAGCTCGGCGCCCTCCCAGAAGTCCAGCTCGCGCTCGTCCATCGGGGAGACGTCGTAGAGCATGACGAACACCTGGGCCCCGGGGTCCTCGACCACCGTGGCCAGGGCGCCCTCCCACCCCTGGTCCTCGCCGCCGAAGGTCAGCCGCCAGTCGATGAGCCAGCCGGTGCCCGCCGGCGGGGAGTGAGGGGCGCGCTCGAGCATCTGGCCCGGATCGAGGTTGCTCCCGTAGGCCGCGTACAGCGTCACGAGGGGCAAGCGTATGGGTGCCCTCCGGGTGCGCCACAATGCCCACCGTGACCCGCGTGGTGATCGTCGGCGGCGGCCCAGGCGGCTACGAGGCCGCGCTGGTGGCGGCCCAGCACGGGGGCGAGGTCACCGTGGTCGACCGGGACGGTGCCGGCGGCTCCGCGGTGCTCACCGACTGCGTGCCGAGCAAGACGCTGATCGCCACCGCCGAGGTGATGACCCTGGCCGCCGAGAGCGCGGGGCTCGGCGTGCGCTTCGGGGGTGCGGCCGCCTCCGCCGACGCCGTGGGAGTCGACGTCGCCAGCGTCAACGCCCGGGTCAAGCAGCTCGCCCTGGCCCAGTCGGGCGACATCCGGGCCCGGCTGGAGCGCGACGGCGTCCGCTGGGTCGACGGGGTCGGGCGGCTGGACGGCCCGGGCTGCGTCGTCGCCGTGACCGACACGGGGGCCGTCGAGCGGATCGACGCCGACGTTGTCCTGGTCGCCACCGGCGCGCACCCCCGGGTGCTTCCCGACGCCGCCCCGGACGGCGAGCGCATCCTCAGCTGGGACCAGGTGTACGACCTCGCCGAGCTGCCCGAGCGGCTG
>DAIRVJ010000109.1:2971-7979 GCA_036802895.1 Candidatus Nanopelagicales bacterium | reverse complement strand
AGCCTGCGGCTGCGGACCAGCGACTGACCGAGGTCCGGCGTCGATGACGCTGACGTCGTGACGTGCCCCGTCACGACGATGACTCCCGTGTCGATGACCGCCAAACCGCTGCATCGGCCCTACAGACCCGTCGCAACAGCCCCAGGTGCACCGCGTCCCGGGCGGACGCCGAGGGCGATCAGGTAGCCGAGGATCCAGAACTCGCCGATGGTCGCCGGCACGGTCAACAGCTCGGGGACGGCGCCGGCGTCGGGGAGCAGGTAGGTGACACAGACGCTGGCCAGGTAGCCGGCTCCGCCGGCGACCAGGGTCCAACCGAGCAGCCGCGGGAACCAGCGGGAACGGACGACGAGCCAGCCCATCGGGATCAGCCACAGGCCGAAGAACAGGGCCGCGACCCCTAGCAAGTGGTCCCGGGCGACGTACAGCAGCTGAACGGTTGCCGGCGCATCCCCGGCGGCGGCCAGCGCGACGTCCCCGGCCGCATCGCGTGCCGTCGCGAGCAGCGCCGTACTGCCCACGAAGGCGATCGCGTTGACCATCCCGAACACGGCGATCAGACCGGCGGCGAACGCGTCGATACTGCGGAACAGGCGGTAGAACCACAGCGCGGTCAGGGCCTGGGTCAGCACGACGCCCATCTCCAGCACGACGACGACGCGGGCCAGCGCCTCGTGGTCCATCAGGTTGGCCAGCGTCTCGGCGGGGTTGTCGGCGACGAAGAGCTGGGTCCGGACGATCAGGTTGCCGGACAGTGCGGTGAGGGCCAGGCCGAGATAGAGCAGTCCGGTGATGCGCGCGGTGCGCGTCAGGTCGGGCCGGGTCGAGCCAGGTGCTGAACCGGCCGCGACGGTGGTCATGGTCATCGTGGTCTCCTTCCAGTCTTACGCTGTAAGAATACCATACACTGTAAGGTGGCACAAGCGGATGGAAGGAGAGGCCGTGATGAGCGCCCAGGCGTACCGAGAGCCGCTGAGTCGAGAGCGCGTGCTTGCGACGGCGCTGACGATCGCCGACGCCGAGGGGCTCGGCGCGGTGACGATGCGCCGGGTGGCCGCCGAGCTGGGAGTCGAGGCGATGTCGCTCTACTACCACGTGCCCGGCAAGGAGCCGCTGCTCGACGGACTGGTCGAGGCGATGCTCGCCGAGATCGAGGCCGAGATCGGCGGCCGGGAGCAGGCCAGCCAGGACTGGCGCATGACCCTGCGGCACCGCTGCCTCACCGCCCGCGAGGTGATGGTCCGTCACCGCTGGGCGCCCGCGCTCATCGGCTCCCGCACGGCCATCCCGGCGTCCTTGTACGCCTACTACGAGGAGATCCTGGCCACGCTGGTCGCCGGAGGGTTCACCTACCACCTGGCCCACCGGGCGATCCACGCGCTGGGCAGCATGGTGCTGGGTTTCACCCAGGAGCTCTTCAGCCCGACCCCGGACGGCGGGAGCCCTGACACGGAGGCGGCCGAGGCCGAGCTCGCCGAGCTGGCCCACCGGCTGCCCCACCTGACGGCGATGGTCGCAGCCGAGTTCCACGACCATCAGGACGACCCCTTGGGCTGGTGTGACAGCCAGGCCGAGTTCGAGTTCACCTTGGACCTGCTGCTCGACGGGCTGGCCAGACACCTCGAGTGAAGCGAACGGGTCGACAGGCTCTGACGGCCCACGGTCGTGTCGCGCCAGACTGAGATCGAGGGGTGGTGACCATGACAGTTCCCACGATTCCGCCCACCGGCCTGCCTCCCGCGGGCGTCGAGCCGGCCCCCGGACGTTCATGGACCCGCGCCGCGTTCCTCGCCCCGGTGGCCTACGTCGTCTGGCTCGTGGTCATGTTCGCCGCCGGCTACTGGGTCACCGGGCTGTTCGACTTCGAGCCCGGCCAGGGCCGGAGTTTCGCCGACCAAGGCACGGCCGAGTGGTTCGCCAACGCGGCGTACTTCCTCGTGCTCGCGGTGCCGAACTGGGTCGGCCTGGGCCTGGCTGCCAAGGCTCGCGCCCTCGGAGCCGGGCGTCCCGCCCTGGTGGCGTTCTGGCTCAACCTGCTGATGGGGGTAGGGCTGGCGCTCGCCGGCATCCTCACCGGCGGGCTGTGACCGACCCGGACGCCGGCGTCGGCCGGTTGGGGTTGCGCAGCGAATACTTGGGGGAATATCGGGCTGCTCGCTTGACGCTCAACCAGCCATGGCGGACGTGACGGAACTTCGAGTGGCGTTGACCGTGTCGGACTTCGACGGCTCGCTCGCCTTCTACCGTGACGCCTTGGGGCTGCCCCAGATCGCCGACTGGAGTTCGGACGGCGGCCGCGTGGTGGTCTTCGAGGCGGGCCGAGCCACGTTGGAGCTGTTCGACGAGTCGCAGGCCGAGACTGTCGACATGATCGAGGCCGGCCGGCGGGTCTCCGGAGCGGTCCGCCTCGCTTTCGAAGTCGCCGACAGCGAGTCGATGGCGCAGCGGCTGGTCGCTGCAGGCGCAGCCGAGGTGGCACCGCCGGTGACGACGCCGTGGGGCGATCGCAACGCGCGGGTGCGGGCGCCCGACGGCTTGCAGCTGACGCTCTTCACGGCAGGGGAGGGCGCCTGACGCTCGCCCTTTACCGACGCAGAGCGGCGAAGACGTCGTAGACCATGAACGCTGGCCAGACCAGGCCCTGGAGCACCGCGAGCACGTACTCCCAGAAGGCGTCGGCCTGCTGCCAGAAGTACACCCAGGCACCGAAGATGCCCAGACCGTAGATCGCACCTCCGCCAGCGGCGGCGCCTGACTTGCTGTTGGTCACCGTCCTCCACCTCCTTGCTTCGACGGGGCCTACCGATCGACCCGGACCCGGCGCAGCCACAGGCACTGGTCGATGCCGTACAGGCGGTGGCCGCGCTGGTCCGACGGGGAGAAGTACGCCCCTGCCGACTCGATCGGGAGGACCTCCGGTCGCTCCACGTGGTGGGTCTGCCCTTCGTGGACGATCGTGGCCGACCCGGCGGCGAGCACGTTCTGCAGCCAGTCCGACCGGGCTCCGTAGACGAGGGCGATGACGAACCCGTCATCGGTCGGCACGGCCCCCACCGGCGTCTCGTAGGTTCGACCCGAGGTACGCCCGACGTGCCGGAGGATGGCTGCGTACGCCCCGGGCGTTCCTGCCGACTTCATCTGCCGTGGGTTGATGAGAGAACGGTTGATCCGCCGCTGGGCGTTGGACACCAGCGAGTCCTTCTTCCGCATGCCGAGCAGGTAGGCGACACCGAGAGTCAGCCCGGCGAGGACGAGGACACCGGCAGTCGTCAGGATTCGGCTCAACATCGCTGCCTCCGGCAGGGCTCGTCGGCGACTAGCGGATGCCGGTGGGCGTCCGCGAGGCTTCGGTGAGGTCGATGGTCTGTGGCAGCGGTTCGCTCGGGGACTGGGCCTGGGGCGGGTTGGGCAGGAACGAGAGCCACCCGGGAAGCCACCAGGTCTTCTCGCCCAGCAGGGCGAGCACCGAGGGCAGCAGGACGGCCCGAACCACGGTGGCGTCCAGAAGGATGGCGACCGCGAGCCCCACACCGAGCTGCTTGAACGTCGTCATCGACAAGGTGCCGAAGACCGCGAAGACGGCGACCATGATCGCTGCCGCGCTGGTCACGACACCGGCCGAGATCCGGATCCCGTGCGCCACGGCGTCTCGCGTGGACAGGCCGCGGTCGTGCGCCTCCCGGATCCGGGAGACCACGAACACGTGGTAGTCCATCGACAACCCGAAGAGGATCACGAAGGAGAACAGCGGGATCCAGGACTCGATCGCCCCGACTCCCTCGGTGCCGACGAGGCCGGCCCCCCAGCCGTGCTGGAAGACGGCGACCATCACACCGAAGGCGGCGCCCATCGACAGCACGTTGAGCAGCACCGAGACCGCGGCGATGGTGACCGAGCGGAACGAGATCAGCATGAGCACGAACGCCAGTACGAGCACGAACGCGATGACGGGGACGATCGAGCGACGCAGCTGCGCGTTGAAGTCCTCTGAGAACGCCAGATTCCCGCCGACGTAGGCCTGCGTATCGGCGAGACGCCCGAAGGACGCCGGGACGACGTCCCGCCGCAGCGCCTCCAGGGCCTTCACGGACGTCGCGTCCGTGCCGTTGCCCTCGAGAGGCACCGCGATCTGGATGACGTTCTGGGACACGTGGACGGTCACCTGGATCGGCTCCCGCACGAGATCGGTCGCCAGCGCGCGCGACTTGAAGTCGGCGACCGCCGCGGTCACCTCCGCGCTGCCCACGTCGGGTGCCTTGACGACCACGTCCGCAGGGGTCGGGCCGCCGGGGAAGGCGGCCGTGATCCGGTTGTAGGCCTGCATGATGCTCGCGTCAGAGGGCAACAGCTTGTCCAGGCTCAACCGCTCGGTCCGGAGGCCGAGCACCGGCGCGGCGAGGACCAGGAGGAAGGCGACCGCTGCCAGGGCAGACACCGCTGGTCGGGCCAGGACGCGGCCGAGGATGAACGCCCACGCCCGGCTCCCCTCGTGCGGGCGCCGCATGCGGGCCAGCCCGGGGATCCGGCCGAAGTCGACGTGGTCGCCCAGCAGGGAGAGCAGCGCGGGCAGCACCGTGACCGAACCCATGACCGCGACCAGGACCACGAGGATCGCCGCGATCCCGAACCCGTTGAAGAGCAGCATCCCCGACAGGAACATGCCTGACATGGCCAACACGACGGTGAGCCCGGAGACCAGCACCGAGCGCCCCGACGTCGCTGCCGCGATCCGCAGCGACGCCGACGGGTCGAGTCCGCGAGCGCGCTCCTCGCGCTCGCGCCGCAGGTAGAACATGCAGTAGTCGACGCCGACGGCCAGACCGACCAGGAGCATCACCGAGCTGGTCGAGGTGTCGACGTGCATGCGGTGGCTGATCACGGCGAGCACGCCGTTGGCGGCGAGGAACGAGGTGAGGGCCAGCCCGACCGGGAGCACCGCCGCGAGGAAGGCGCCGAAGGCCACGAGCAGGATGCCCAGGGCGAGGGGCACCGCCGTCCACTCCGCCCG
>DAIRVJ010000109.1:0-2871 GCA_036802895.1 Candidatus Nanopelagicales bacterium | reverse complement strand
CGCGTTGGCCAGGTGGCCGGCGATGTCGGACATCGACTCACCGGGCTCGAGCCCACGCTTGCGGTTGACGGCGTAGACGGTGAAGTGCTGCGCCAACGGTGTCGCGAACGACAGCGCCATGCGGCGCTCCATGCCCTTGGGGACGTCGTGCACGGGCGTCAGGCCCTGCACCATGACCAGCGGCGGACCCTGCCCGATCGTCAGGTACGGGACGTCGTCGTGGAGGTAGCCGGTCGACCCTCGTCGCGTCATCCTGCGCCTCCGTGCCTGCCTGGGAGGCCCCTCCTTGTCGCGCCCTGGGGCCTGCCCTAGTGTGCCGAGTGTCTCCCATGCGGGGTTGGGAGCACATCTGGTGGGTGTGCCAGGACCGACGTGCCTGGCTCTCGGCCCTGGTTGCCGAACGATCGCCCGGGCGAGCGCCAGTCGGGCCGTGCTTGTCACCGAGACGGCACGTGTGCCGGACGAGGAGATCACGATGAACCGGGCCAAGGCGAAGCTGCTCACGGTGATGGCCGTCCTCACGTCGATGATCGTCGTCGTCCCAGGCTCCGCTGCTCAGGCGCTCGGAGGCGGCTCCGGCTCGGTGAGCCTGACCACCCTCGGGACCGCCTACACCCAGAACTTCGACACCCTCGCCGGCACCGGCAGCGCCAACTCCCTCACCATCAACGGCTGGTACCTAGACGAAGCGGGGACGAGCGCCAACAACAACGGGCTCTACCAGGCGGGGACCGGCTCGAACAACACGGGCGACACCTACAGCTTCGGAGCTGCCTCGAGCGCGGAGCGGGCACTGGGTGGGTTGCTGAGCGGCACGCTGACGCCGACCGTCGGCGCCCAGTTCACCAACACGACCGGCGTCACGGTCACCGCGCTCGACGTCGCGTACGTCGGCGAGATGTGGCGCGCCGGGGTGACCAACCGGGTTGCCGCGGACCGGCTCGACTTCCAGCTCAGCACCGACGCGACCAGCCTGACGACCGGAACCTGGGTCGACTACAACGGTCTCGACTTCAACAGCCCCAACACCAGCGCGACCGCCGGTGCCCTGAACGGCAACTCGTCGGGCAACCAGACCTCCGTGAGCACCCCCCTCACGGGTCTGAGCATCCCGAACGGTGCGTCCTTCTGGATCCGCTGGACGGATTTCAACATCGCGAGCTCGGACGACGGCCTGGCGATCGACACCTTCTCGATCACCCCCCGGGTGGGCGACCTCGCCCCTGAGGTCGTCGCCACCTTCCCCGTCAACGGAGCCACCGACTTCCCGATCAACGCCGACCTCACGGTCACGTTCAGCGAGCCGGTCACCGTGACGCCGTCCTGGTTCACCCTGGTCTGCAGCACCAGCGGCACCGTCACCGCGTCCTTCAGCGGGGGGCCCACCACCTTCACGCTGAACCCGGCCGTCGCGCTCGCGGACGGCGAGACGTGCACCCTCACGGTGCTGGCGAGCCAGGTGAGCGACCAGGACGCCGACGACCCGCCGAACAACATGGTCCTCAACTTCGTGGTCGGCTTCACCGCCTTCGACGTCTGCGCGGCCGCCTACACCCCCATCTACCACATCCAGGGGTCGGGGCTGACCACCCCGATTCCAGGCCCGGTGTCGACCAAGGGCGTGGTCGTCGGCGACTTCGAGGGCAGCACCGGCCAGCAGGGCTTCTACCTGCAGGACCTGTCCGGCGACGGCGACCCGGCGACCTCCGACGGCATCTTCGTGTACACCGGGAGCGCCAACCTGGTGAGCGTCGGCCAGGTCGTGCGCGTCACCGGCTACGCCCGTGAGCGGTTCGGCCAGACCACCATCAACGGCTCGAACTCGAACAGCTCCGCCGTCCCCGCCGGGAGCATCGTGAGCTGCGGCACCGGCAGCGTGCCGGCCACCGACGTGACGATGCCGTTCGCCAACGCTGACAGCCCGGAGCGCTACGAGGGCATGCTGGTCCGCTTCCCGCAGTCACTGGTGATCTCGGAGTACTTCAACTACGACCGCTTCGGCGAGCTGGTCCTCGCGCTTCCCCTGCCCGGCGAGACCCGCCCGTTCACCGGCACCGCGATCGACGAGCCGGGTACGGCGGCTAACGCCCGCACCGCCGCCAATGCCCTCCGCCGGATCACCCTCGACGACGGCCTCAGCACCCAGAACCCGTCGACGCTGCGGCACCCGAACGGTGCTCCGTTCTCCCTCACCAACCGCTTCCGCGGCGGCGACACCCTGCAGGACACCGTCGGCGTGCTCGGCTACGACTTCGGCGTGTACCGGATCCAGCCGACCGCACCGGCCGGCTACACCGCGGCGAACCCTCGACCAGCCGCTCCCGAGCCGGTTGGCGGGTCGCTGCGGGTCGCGGCGATGAACACGCTCAACTTCTTCGTGACGCTGGACTACCCGACCGGCAACCCACTCGACAACAAGTGCGGCCCTGCCCAGAACGTCGAGTGCCGCGGCGCTGACGCCGACCAGCCGGACGAGTTCACCCGGCAGCGCACCAAGCTGCTGGCCGCCCTCACCGGGCTGGACGCCGACGTGATCGGTCTCAACGAGCTCGAGAACACCACCGGCGTCGAACCGCTGGCGAGCATCGTCGCCGGCCTGCCCGGCTATGCCTACGTGGACACCGGCACCATCGGCACCGACGCGATCAAGGTCGGCCTGGTCTACCGACCGGCGAGGGTCGCACCCGTCGGCGGGTTCCAGACCCTCGACTCCGCTGACGACCCCCGCTTCATCGACACCAAGAGCCGACCGGCCCTGGCCCAGACCTTCCAGGAGCTGTCCAGCGGCGCGCTCTTCACGGTGGTCGTCAACCACTTCAAGTCCAAGGGCTCGGCGTGCGACGACGTCGGCGATCCCGACGCCGGCGACGG
>DAIRVJ010000108.1:4849-8013 GCA_036802895.1 Candidatus Nanopelagicales bacterium | reverse complement strand
GACTACACGTCGATGAACATCGACCCGGTCGACGACTGCACGTTCTGGTACGTCAACGAGTACTACACGGCTGCCGGTCAGGCCTCCAGCCCGGCCGGTTGGCAGACCCGGATTGCCAGCTTCCAGCTACCGGGCTGCTAGCGGCTGCCACGCCCGGTCGGTGCGGCGGGTCCCCGGGGACCCGCCGCACCGACACGCATGGGGTGGCGTACCGGCACCGGCTAGCTCAAGGTCACCAGGTCGTAGCCCTCGGCCAGCTGGGTGTGCTTGACCGGCCCGGTGTAGTCGGCCAGCACCACCTCCAGGACTCGCCCACGTACCGCCTCGGGCTGCACGTGCAGCTGCAGCGTCAGGGCGGCGTTGACATCGAGCACACGCGCGCTGTCGTCCACGAGGGCGGCCGGTAGCGGCTCGGCGGCGAAGGCGGCACGGTACGGCCAGTCATCCAACGCCCAGCCCATCGGGGCGGGGCCCATAGCCGGGGCGGTCACGCCTTCGGGCTGCTCGGGCTTGGCGGGGCGGAGCCTCCAGGCCAGGCCGGCACCGGCGAGGATCGCCAGGCCGACGAACAGCAGCGCCAGGGTCGTCCCCGCGCCGTGCGTGTAGTGCGTGATCACGCGGATGAGCAGGAAGAACGTGCTCAGCAGACCGCCGACGATGAACGGCCAGTCACGCAGTCGCACGTACGAGGCGAAGCAGACCGCGGCGAGGATACCGAGCAAGAGGTACGCGGGCCACTCCGACTGAGGCCCGTCGACGCGCACCACCGCCGCCGCGTTGGCCAGCTGGAACGCCACCAGCAGGCCGACGGCGATCGACGTGAGCCGGTGCCGCAGCAGGCCGAACGTCGCCGCGGCCACCCACAGCAGCCCGAGGACGAAGAACGTGACGCTCGGCCACGGCTCATCGACGCTCACGTAGGCGCCGAGGCTCGCGACCGACACGATGGCCCCGGCGCCGAGGGCCAGTTCGGTCACCACGGTGCCGGTCAGCCACCAGGCCACCGCCACCAGCACAGTCCCGAACAGCGCGCTGGGCAACAGGTAGTGGTCGTTGTCGACGCCGAGGCCGACGAAGAGCGCGCCCCCCGCCGCCACCGCCCCGCCGGTCAGCAGCACGCCGGACAGCCGCCGACGCGCCCCCTCAGACGCAGAGGTCAGGCTGAGCCGCCGTGCCGCCCAGGCGTGGGTCATGAGCCCGCCCACCGCGAGGCCCGCGACGAGGAGCAGGGCTGCGATCGACGCGACGAGCGCGGTCTGGCCGGCCACGCTCAGGGTGTCCCAGACATCGAAGACCAGCGTCGCCGCCGCGGCGACGACGAGCGCCGCCCCGACATAGGCGAGCCCTTCGAGCACGCGTGCGCGCCATCCGACCGGCGGTGGACCGTCCGGGGGCTTCACCGCGACGGGCGGCCGAACCACTGCGCTGCTCATGACGACCTCCCTTCGGGTCACCTCCACTCTCCACGCCGTCCAGGGCCGAAAGACAGGGTCTTTGGAACCGAGCGTGGGCCGTTGCGTCCCAGCCTGAAGTGGAGGGCGTGTGGGCCCCAGCCAGGACGGCACGGTCGTCCATCCCCGACCTCCCCACAGACACGTTCAGGCGACTGGCTCGCACAGCCGGCCCGCCGAAGCGGCTGCTCGACCTGTAGACCCATCTGGCAAAGCCTTGCCATCCGAGAGCAAGCCGCGTGATAGTCGCAACCACGGGGGACCCGATGGAGGGCCGGCCGCGAAGGAGCCAGTGCCAGATCGGCATCCGGCGCCAGTGGAAGGACCGACATCATGACCGTCAAGATCCCGGGTCACGCCGTCCAGACCAGCCCACCTGACGACGCCGACATCCTGGCGCCAACCGAGACTCTCCTGCGCGCCCTCAGCCTTCTGCCGCAGGAGGGCGATCTGACACGCGCGGGCGGAGTGGGGGCCGCCTTCGCAGGGCCGCCGGAAAGCGTCTCGCTCATCGAAGCCGGCGCAACTGCAGCGTCCAAGTGGTGGGCGGCCGGCATCGCTGGCAGCGCGACCGTCGTGGCGGCTCGCATTGCCCAGGGCTGGGACAGCCTCGGCAAGTCCGGGCCGTGGAATCAGCCGTTCGCATTACTCGCGGTGGGAGTGGTGCTGGCGGCCGCGGTGGGCGGCGTCGCCTACCTGCTGGGATCGGATCTGAGGGGACGCGCTGCGGCAACGGTCGCGACCATCGAGGCGCGCAGGACCGTAGCCATCGCGATGGTGCGTCAGGCGGGCCTGTCGTATCGCGACGTTGACGACGCCGCGCCGGCTGAGAACGCTTGGTCGGGCCTCCCGATCGGGCTGCCAGGCTTGGGGGCCAGCAATGGCACCAAGCAGGGCCAGGTCGCCGAGAGCGGCTGGAAGGCGATCGCGACCCGCGAGAGGGACGACAAGACCGAGTTCCTGCTCGTCAAGGGGACGGAGTCGGAGTGGGTCGCGTCGGCTGACGTGCTGTTCTCCTGACCGCGACAGCGTGGAGGCGCGAGCCCTCGTCCGACGGACGAGCGTGGTGGCGGGGGAGATTCGGCGGGGCTTCGTGCGCCCCTGGCCGTTCCACTCCTGCGGACGACCACTACCGTCGGAACATGGGTCATCGCGCCGCGTTCGCCGTCCCGGCGGTCGTGCTCGTGAGCGCCGGTGCGATCGCCTACCGGCGGTGGCACCTCGCTTGGGGGGCGACCGAGGCCGAGGTGCACGGGCCGATGCCCGGGGACGAACTGCTCCCGTCGGCGGCCTTCGTCGCCACCCGTGCGGTGACGGTGGACGCGGAACCGGCCGACGTGTGGCCGTGGCTGGTGCAGGTGGGGTTCGGCCGTGCCGGCTTCTACTCCTACGACTGGGCCGACAACCTCGGCCGGCCGAGTGCGCGCTCGCTGCTCCCGGAGTTCCAGCACCCTGAGGTGGGCGATCTCGCCGCTCCCATGGCATCGCCTCCCGACGAGCGCAACGCCTTCCGCGTCGCCGCCGTCAACGCGCCGACGACGCTGGTCTGGGCCAAGCCGGACTCCACATGGGCGTGGGAACTGACCCCCCTCGATGGCAGGCGAACCCGCGTGGTCACGCGGCTCAAGGCTCGCTACGAGCGCGGCGCTCTCCTCCCGGTGACCGTGTTGCTCATGGAGGTCGGGGACTTCCCGATGATGCGGCGGATGCTGC
>DAIRVJ010000108.1:0-4749 GCA_036802895.1 Candidatus Nanopelagicales bacterium | reverse complement strand
CTCGTCACGACCAAGCTCTCCGCGCCGAGACTGCGCGGTGCCCTGGTGCCGCGCGCCCGGCTGACCGCGCTCATGGAGGCCGGCGCCGAGGCGACGCTCACCCTCGTCTCGGCCCCTGCAGGATTCGGCAAGACCACCGTCCTCATCTCGTGGCTGGCGCGCGCGTCGACCGAGCCGCGCTCGGTAGCGTTCGTGTCGCTCGACGAGTCCGACAGCCATGCCGGCTCGTTCTGGCTCTACGTCGTGACCGCCCTGGACTCCGCGGCGACCGGCGTCGGCGCGAGCGTCCTGCCACTGCTGGCCGCAGGTCAGCCCGCATCGCGGGCGCTGTTGACCACGGTTCTCAACGAGGTCGGGGCCCAACCGACCGAGGTGGACCTGATCCTCGACGACTACCACCTCGCCGACGGCGCCGAGGTAGCCGAGGGGATGTCCTTCCTGCTCGACCACCGCCCACCGAACCTGCACGTAGTGGTCAGCACCCGCGCCGACCCAAACCTCCCGCTGGCGCGGTTGCGTGCACGCGGCGAGCTCGTCGAGATCCGCGCCCGCGACCTGCGCTTTACCGTCGACGAGACCGCCTCCTACCTCACCGACATCGGCGGCCTGCCCGTCGCTCCGGCCGATGTGTCGGCTCTCGAGTCTCGGACCGAGGGGTGGGCGGCAGCCCTGCAGCTGGCCTCCCTGTCGATGCAGGGCCGGGACGAGGTCGGCGCCTTCATCGCAGGGTTCGCCGGGACCGATCGCTACGTCGTCGACTACCTCGCGGACGAGGTGCTGTCCCGCCAGTCCGACGAAGTCCGCGACTTCCTGGAGCGGACATCGATCCTCCACCTGCTCGGCGGGGAGCTGTGCGACGCCGTCCTCGAACGAACCGGCAGCGGAGGGATGCTCGAGCGGCTGGAGCGCGCGAACCTGTTCCTGGTGCCGCTGGACGACCAGCGCAGCTGGTACCGGTACCACCACCTGTTCGCCGACGTCCTGCAAGCGCGCCTGCGCAGTGAGCAACCCGACCGGGTCCCGGGGCTCCACCTGCGTGCCAGCCGCTGGTACGCCGACATTGACGAGCCCGTCCCCGCGGTTCGCCACGCGCTCGCGGCCGGCGACGCCGACCGAGCTGCCGATCTCATCGAGACGGCCACCCCGGCCCTGCAACGCAACCGGCAGGAGGCCACGCTCCGGCGCTGGCTCGACGACGTCCCGGACGAGGTCGTCCAGCGGCGCCCGGTCCTCGCCATCGCCTTCGTCGGCGCGCTGATGTCCAGCAACGAGTTCGGGGACGTCGGACGGCGCCTCCGCGAGATCGAGCACCAGTTGCCAGCGATCCGCGCGCGCCTCGCACCAGACGGCGATGCCACGTCAAGGACGAGCAGCCAACCCGTCGCGGTCGACGCCACCGAGTTGGCCCGGGTTCCAGCGGCCGTCGAGTTGTACTGGGCCGGCTTGTCCCTGGTGTCCGGGGATCTCCCCGCGACGCACCGCCACGCCCGACGAGCGATCGACACCGCAACCGCAGACGACGAGGTCGTGCCGGCCGGCGCGGCCGGTCTGTCCGGGCTCGCGCACTGGGCCTGCGGAGAGCTCGACGAGGCGCGCCGTGCCTACGCGACGTGCATCGACGGACTTCGCCGCGCCCAGCACATCTCAGACGCCCTCGGGTGCTACCTGACCGTGGCCGAGATCCTGATGGCCCAGGGTCAACTGCGGCAGGCTCAGTTCACCTACGACGAGGCCGCGCGCGTGGCCGCCGGCGGGACAGGCGAGGCGCCGCGCGGAACCGCGGACATCCACGTCGGCCGCGGCCAGGTTGCCCTGGAACGCGGCGACCTCGGGGCGGCTCGGGACGAGCTCGCAGCAGCCCGCAGCCTGGGTGAGGACCACGGCCTGCCGCAGTACGCGTACCGGTCGCGGGCGGTGGCGGCGATGCTCGCCGAGGCGGAGGGAGACCTCACTGGGGCGCTCGAGCTCGTGGTGGAGGCCCAACAGGTGTACCTCGGTGACTTCTCGCCGAACGTGCGACCGTTGCACGCCGCGGCCGCCCGGCTCCAGGTCAGGCTCGGCGACCTGGAGTCGGCGGAGCGGTGGGCCCACGACCACGACGTGACGGCGTCTCAGGAGTTGTCGTACCTCCGTGAGTTCGAGCACGTGACCCTCGCCGAGGCCATGCTCGCCCGCGGCAGGCAACTCGCCGACCGGGCCGCCATGGTCGACGCCGACCGCCTGCTGCAGCGGTTGCTCGACGCCGCGATGGCCGGCGGAAGGGAAGCCACCGTCATCGAGGTCCTCGTCCTGCGGGCGCTGACCGCTCAAGCCGGCGGCGACGGGGGCGGCGCGCTGACGCTCCTGGACCGGGCCGTGCGACGGGCCGAACCGGAGGGCCAGGTTCGCGCCTTCGCTCGGCACGGCGCGCTCGTCGCCCCGCTTGTGGAGTCGCTTGCCAAGAACGGTGGCGTGCCGTACGCACGAGCCTTGCTGGCGGCGTGCCAGGTTCCGGTCGCCGGCGCACCCGATCGCGGCGCGGCGGCGCCGCAGGTGTCTGCCGAGCCGAGCAGCCTTGCGGAGTCGCTGAGTGCCCGTGAGCTCGAGGTCCTGCAGCTGCTTGCCACCGAGCTCGACGGTCCCGAGATCGCCCAGCACCTGTTCGTGTCGCTCAACACCCTGCGCACGCACACCAAGAGCATCTACGCCAAGCTCGGCGCCAACAACCGCCGCGCCGCCGTCCGCCGCGGCCGCGAGCTGGGTCTGCTGACAGGACGCTGAGCCACCGCCGGCTCCTTGCAGGAGTCATCGTGACGGGGCTTGCCCGTGGTCCCTCGTGGACGAGCTGGCGCATGCTCCCCACTCGTCATCGCCGTCGATCGTGCGCAGCGAGAGGAGGGTGGCGCCGATGTCGCGCAGTCGAGCGAGGATGCCGTGCAGCTGTGCCTGGTCGGTCACCGGGCCGGTGAGGGTGCACGTGCCGTCGTCGTTGCGATCGATGGTGAACTCGCCGAACCAGTTCGACCAGCGGTCGTCGAGGTGGCCGACGACGCGCAGCTGATAGGTCCGGTGGTCGTTGGGGGTCACGACGACGCTCCCGCAGGTGCGGGACGTCGGCCGGCGTGGACGGACCGGCTCGACGGCGCAGAGCCGTTGGGGCGGCGGATGACCCACTCCGCGACAGCAAGGTTGATCGCCCACGCGGCCCCCTTGGCGAGGTCGCCTTGCCGTGCGCCGGTGCCGAACAGCGCGTCGCCGACACCGCCCGTGAACGCCTGCGTCCCCGCGGCCAGACCGATGGCGTAGGCGCGGATCATCCAGGCGCGGTGCCCTGCCACGTCACCACGACGAATCGTGGTGACGCCGAGGACCAGGCAGGCGGCCATCGCGGAACCGAACCCCAGGCGCAGCACGTAGAGCAGCGAGCCGGTGCCGGGCTTCGGTGCGTAGAACATCGTCATCCAGAGCGCCGACACGGCGACGAGCAGACCCGCGGCCGCCAGGACCCGACCGGCACCGCGGTGCCAGCTCCGGTGGCCTCGTCGGAAACGCGGTACGAACTGAAAGGCACCGACGACCGCGTACGTGCTGGCGCCGACGATGTGCACCATCAGAGGGAGCGGGAAGCCCGCGAACCGGTGGTCGGCCGGAATCATCTCGGGGCCGCCCGCGAGCTGGACCAGCCGCAGCAGGCCGGCCAGCACCGGCACGGCGCTGAGCATCACCAGCGCGGCCGGCACCGGCCAGCTCCGCTGCCGGGTCTGCCGGGGCGGTCGCCCCAGCAGTCCGGACGGTCGACGACTCGTCATCAGACGGTCGCGTGCTCGCCGACGGTGATCGACGGCGCGGCCTCGAGACCCTGGGAACGCTGGTCGCGCCACAGGGAGACGCCGAGCCCGACGAAGGCGACGCCCACGGGGACAGCCATCGGACGGTTGAACGACTCAGGCAGGAAGGCGAGCGAGACCGTCGCGATCGTGCCCACCGCCAGGAGCGCCGACGCCCACCGAGCCAGGACGCGGGCGCGGAACAGGGCGATGCCGAAGATGAGGCCGCCGACCATGTAGCCGCCGCCGGTGACGGCGAGCACGGTCTTCATCGCCCCGATGTCGCCGACCGGCGTCCCTCCGGCGGCTGCGACCACGATGTCGTTCACGTAGCCCGGCGCGCGGTCAACCAGGCCCGGGAGGACGTAGGCGGAGACGACCTCCGTGGCGAACATGAGGAGGTAGCCGGCGCCGAAGAGCAGGTAGCCGATGAGCCCGAGCAGGCCGACCTGTCGGGCCTGGCGCAGGTACAGGCCGGTGATGCCGACGACAGCCAGCGCGCCCATGACCACCTTCGCCGAGTTGCGCACGACCCACTCGGTGGTGGCGACCGAGGCCACGTCCATGGGCGGGTGGTTGATCTGGACTGCGATGAAGATGAGCCCCGCCGCGGCGGCACTGAGACCGGCGGCGCGCGTGAGGCCGTTGGTGGTGATGGTCATGACGGTCTCCTGGTTCCTACGGGCCGAGCGGGGTGTCCGGCCATGTCAGCGACAGTAGGAATCGACGTGGTGACCGCACATCACCAGATGATGTGACCGAGGTGGTGATTCGAGCGGCTCGTCACCGGCCGCCGGTCACCAGGCCAGCGAGCCGTACACCCCCTGCGCCTCCTGCAGCGCCGCGACGTACCCCGCCCGGGCCGCCGCCCCGACGGCAGCACCGTCACGCACGGCCAGCAGGCCGCGCATCTGGTCGACCGAGACGTAGCCCTTGCGCTCCA
>DAIRVJ010000107.1:1721-8043 GCA_036802895.1 Candidatus Nanopelagicales bacterium | reverse complement strand
CCACCACGCGCACCACGCGAGCCTAGCCAGCGCGTCGATCGGGTGGCTCGCTAGCCGGGCGGCTGGTCCGCGTCGCCCTGGAGGGCGGGCGGGCCGTACGCGGCCAAGTACGCGTCGTAGTTCTCCTTGAGCGCCATGATCAGGCCGTGGACCGCGCCGGCGGGCAGCACCAGGTCAACCACCGCCCGAGGGGTCAGCACGACCTCCCCCGAGCCACGCTCGTGCGGGACCTGGAGCTGGGCGAAGGTGACGCGGAAGTCCCAGGGGGTGTGGTTGACCGCGGCGAAGTTGGCGTAGGTCGGCTGGACGTCGGGCGGCAGCACCACGCTGTCGATCCGCATCGAGGGCTGGTCAGCCATGCGCAGAACCTCTCTCTCCAGGCGTCGGCACCACGGCCTGCGACAGCATGACACCATCGGCTGATGCACTCCTCGGACGCGCTGCAGCACGCCCTGGCGCTGCTCGACCGCCACCCCGTGCTGGACACGCACAACGACCTGCCGTTCGAACTGCGTCACCGTGCCGACGACGGCGTCGACGCCGCGCTCGCTCGCTCCGACCCGTTCCAGCCGCTGGACGGGACCCAGACCGACCTGCCCCGGCTGCGCGAGGGGCGCGTCGGCGGCCAGTTCTGGTCGGCGTACGTCCCCGCGTCGTGGGCTGGCGAGCGCGCCGTCTCGGCGACGTTCGAGCAGGTCGACCTGATCCGACGCATGGTGGCCGCCCGCCCGGACGTGCTGGCCTGGTGCGAGACGGCGACCGACGTCGAAGCCGCACTCCTCGACGGGCGGATCGCGTCGCTGGTCGGCCTGGAGGGTGGTCACTCGATCGGCCGGTCCCTTGGCGTGCTGCGGGCGCTCTACGACCTGGGCGCCCGCTACCTCACGCTGACCCACAACGACAACACGCCGTGGGCCGACTCGGCGACCGACCAGCCCGTGCACGGCGGACTGACCGACGAGGGTCGAGCCGTCGTCGCGGAAGTGAACCGGCTCGGCATGCTCGTGGACCTGTCGCACGTCGCGGCGACCACGATGCACGACGCGCTCGACACCACGAAGGCCCCCGTGCTGTTCTCGCACTCCTCCTGCCGGGCGGTCGCCGACCACCCCCGCAACGTGCCGGACGACGTCCTGGAACGGCTCCCCGACAACGGCGGCGTGCTGTGCGTGACGTTCGTGCCGCCGTTCGTCTCCCCCGAGTGCGCCGCCTGGGACGCCCGGCTGCTGGCCGAACGGGACCGTCGCGGGCTGCCGCGCGACGACTGGGACGCCCTCCGCGAGCTCGTCGCGGAGCTGGCCACGGACGATCCGCTGCCGGTCGCCTCGATCGAGCACGTGGCGGACCACCTGGATCATGCCCGCGACCTGGTCGGGCCGGCCGGGGTCGGCCTGGGCGGGGACTACGACGGCACGCCCGTCCAGCCGGTCGGTCTGGAGGACGTCACCGGCTACCCCCGGCTGTTCGCGGAGCTGGTGGAGCGCGGCTGGCCCGACGACGACCTGGCCGGCCTGGCCTGCCGGAACGTGCTGCGCGTCCTGCGGGCCGCCGAGACCGTCGCCGGCTGAGGCTGAGGCGCGCGGCGATCAGGCCGACGACCCCGCGATCCGTCGGAACAACCGCTCGTAGTCGTCGACCATCCGCCCAGCGCTGAAGCGGGTCTCCGCTGCCCGCCGGCAGTCACCGCGCTGCACCGACGCGAGGTCGGCCACGGCGGCCACCGCCTCGTCGACCCCGCGAACCAGGAACCCGGTCGTCCCGTGCCGGACCAGCTCGGGCAGCGAGCCCCGTGGGGTGGCGATGACCGGAGTTCCGGTGGCGAGCGCCTCGACCACCGAGAGCCCGAACGGCTCCTCGAAGCTGACGAGGTGCAGCAGCGCGATCGCGCCGCCGAGGATCCGGTCGCGATCGGCAGGCCCGACGGCCCCGACGAAGCGCACCGACCCGCCGTCCACGTGCGGCTCGATCTGCTCACGGAAGTACGTCTCGTCCTGGATCACCCCGGCGATGACGAGTGGGAGGCCCGCCCGTCGAGCCACCTCGATCGCGAGGTAGGTGCCCTTGTCCGGATGGATCCGACCGAGGAACAGCAGATAGCCGCCGTCCCCCGCCGCGAAGGTGAACGCGTCCAGGTCGATGCCGTGGTAGATGGTCGCGTCGTAGGTCAGTGCGGGGTGCCGGTTCGCCTCGCTGATGGCCACGTAGTGGGCGATGTCGTCGTAGGCGGCGTACACCGGGACGATCCGTTCGGAGGAGAAGCCGTGGATCGTCGTCACGACCGGCGTCGAGGTCAGCCGACTGTACGTCAGCGGCAGGAAGTCGAACTGGTTGGAGATGACGTCGTAGTCGCGGGCCCGCTCGAAGACCGCGGCGATGTGCAACGCCTCGTACACCTTGGCGTCCAGGCCGGGCGTTTCCTCGTAGCCGGCCGGCGCCTCGGCGTGCAGCCGGGCAGCCGTCGACGAGTCGGCGGTGGCGAAGAGGGTGACGTCATGTCCGCGCGCGACCAGACCCTCGGCGAGGGTCGAGGCCACCTGTTCCCACGGTCCGTAGGACCGCGGCGGCACACGGTGGGCGATCGAGGCGAGAACGGCGATCCTGACGGTGGCCTCCGAGCATCGGTGGGGTGGACACGTCCAGGTCGCCTCCGACCGGGACTGGTACGCTGGCGAGCAGTTCCGGCCATCATGGCCTGGCAGATCGCACCGCCGCTCGGCGCGGTGCCCTGGGGGATGTCGACGGTCCCCACTCGAGGACGGCAGCACCGGGCTGCGTGGCTCAACCCTGCAGAAGGGCCTCCATGGCCATCAGTTTCGGCGTCCTCAGCACCTACCCCCCGACCCAGTGCGGGCTGGCCACGTTCTCCCAGGCCCTGGTGACCCACCTCGAGGGCTCGGCAGCCAGCGTCGGCGTCGTGCGCGTCGTCGACAGCGTGCAGCCCGCGGAACGCCTGGTGGCGCACCAGCTCGTGCTGACGGAGGCCGGTGCGGCGCGGGGCGCCGCGGCGGCGCTCAACACCTACGACGTCGCGGTCGTCCAGCACGAGTACGGGATCTTCGGGGGCCGCGACGGAGCCGACGTCCTCGACGTGCTGGCCATGGTGCGGGTCCCCGTGGTCGCCGTGCTGCACACCGTGCTGGCGGCGCCCACCCCGCACCAGCACCACGTCCTCGCGCGGGTGGTCCAGGCGGCGTCCATCGCCGTGACCATGACCGAGACGGCGCGGCAGCGGCTCATCGACGGATGGGGCGTGGATCCGGCACGGGTGACCGTGATCGCGCACGGAGCGGTGGACAACCGCGCGGGGGTCGACGACCTCCCTCGGCGGGCCGCCCCGACCGTGCTCACGTGGGGCCTGCTGGGCGAGGGCAAGGGCATCGAGTGGGCACTCGAGGCCATGGCCAGCCTGACCGATCTGGTGCCACGACCCGTCTACCGCGTCGTCGGCGAGACCCACCCCCGGGTCGTCGAGCGCGACGGCGAGGCGTACCGGGAACGGCTCGCCGAGTCGGTGCGGGCGCTCGGCATCGGCTCGATGGTGGAGTTCGACGGTCGCTACCTCGACGGTCCGTCGCTGAGGCGCGTCGTCCGCCAGGCCGATCTCGTCCTGCTCCCCTACGACTCGCGCGATCAGGTGACCTCCGGGGTCCTGACCGAGGCCGTGGTCGCCGGGAAGCCGGTCGTCTCGACGAGCTTCCCGCACGCCGTCGAGCTGCTGTCGGGTGGTGCCGGGATCCTGGTGCCCCAGCGCGACCCGGGTGCCATCGCGTCGGCCGTCCGACGGGTGCTCACCGAGCCGGGGCTGGCGCAGCGGATGGCCGGGACGTCCCGGAGTCTGGCTTCGGCTCTGCTGTGGCCCTCGGTGGCCGACCAGTATGTCGACCTCGGTCGCGGCCTGCTGGCCGACGCGAGGCGGTCGGTGGCCTGATGACGCCCGTCGTCTCCTTCGACCACCTGGCCGTCCTCACCACGCCCACCGGTCTGTTCGAACACGCCCAGCGGACCACACCACGGCCGGACCACGGCTTCTGCCTGGACGACGTCGCGCGCGGCCTGGTCGTCACCTCCCGGCAGCCGGAACCGTCGGACGTGGTCCGAGACCTGACGGCCACCTACCTGCGCTTCACCGTGAGCGCCCAGGACGACGACGGACGCTTCCACAACCGTCGCAGCGTCGGCGGACGCTGGCAGGACGCTGCCGGCGTGGGCGACCACTGGGGTCGCGCCCTGTGGGCCCTGGGCACCGCTGCCGCCAGCACTCAGGGCGACGTGCGGACGACCGCGCTCGCCGCCGCCGCCAAGGGCTTTCAGGTCCGGTCGCCGCACCCACGCGCGATGGCCTACGCGGCGCTCGGGGCGTTCGAGGTGCTGCGCGTCCGTCCGGGCGACCCGGCCGCTCGGAGCCTGCTGGCCGACGCCCGCATCCTGATCGGCGGGCCTGGCAGGGACCCGTCGTGGCTGTGGCCGGCGCCCCGGCTCACTTACGCGAACGCCGTTCTGCCGGAAGCGCTGCTCGTCATCGGATCGGCACTCGACGACCAGGTCGCCGTGCGGGACGGGCTCACCATGCTCACCTGGCTGCTCGAGCAGGAGACCCGTGGGGACCACCTGTCGGTCACGCCGGCCGGCGGCTGGCAGAGGGGCGAGCCCCGGCCCGGGTTCGACCAGCAGCCCATCGAGGTGACGGCTCTCGCCGAGGCGTGCTGGCGCGCCTTCGGTCTGACTGGCGACGGCCAGTGGCTCACCTCCCTCGAGCGCTGCGTGGCCTGGTTCCTGGGCGCGAACGACTGCGGACTCGACCTCTACGATCCCGTCAGCGGTGGTGGCCGCGACGGCCTGCACGTCGAGCGGGTCAACGAGAACCAGGGCGCGGAGTCCACCCTCGCCGTCTTGGCGACCTTCCAGCTCGGGCGGCACGCGGCTGCGGAGCTGGTGGGTTGACGCGACCGGCACGACCACCTCTCCTTCGCCGGACGCCGCACGTCCTACATCCTGATCCCGCCCGCGTGATCAGCCGGATCTTCCTGCCGGGGCAGGAGATCGTCGCGTCGGAGCAGTCCCGGTCGACTGCGGTGCTGGAGCGGGTTCTGGCCCTGTCCGACGAGCAGGTCGGTCGATCCCTCGCCACCACCCTGCGCTCCTTCGCTGCCCGGCACCACGACCTGGCGTCGACGCTGGAGTCCCGCTTCGGCCTGGTCGCCCACCGGCTGGCCGACCCGGACGGCGTGTCGCGCGAGCGCCGCCAGCTGATCGGCGCCTTCTTCAGCCAGGAGTACGCCGTGGAAGCGGCCGCGCTCTTCAACCCGTCGATGGTCGCCCACCCTGACCAGACCGGTCTGCCGTCCGGGACCACGCGGTTCGTCATGAGCGTTCGAGCCGTCGGCGAGGGCCACCTGTCCAGCATCGAGTTCCGCACCGGCACGATCGATGCGGGTGACGTCGTCCGCTTCGACGAGCCCGCCCGGACGACGGCGCTGCCGGAGATCGTCCCGACCACGTACGCGAAGACCGTGTTCGAGCACCAGCACGCCGAGCTGGGCGGCGACCAGAGCAGCGCCGACTTCGTGCTGGACGCGCTGCCGGACTCCTTCGTTCGAGCCGACCTCGACCGGGCGCTCACCCGGCTGCGCGGCCAGCGCCTGACCCGTGGGTCGGCGGCCCGCACGGCCGAGCGCTTCGAGTGGATCGCCGCGTGCAACTACTCGATCGGATTCCCCGCCGAGTCAAGGATCGACCAACGTGTGATCTTCCCCCGTGGCCCCTCGGAGAGCCACGGTCTCGAGGACGTCCGGCTGGTGCGGTTCACCGAGCCGGACGGGAGCGTCGACTACCGAGGCACCTACACGGCCTTCGACGGCGCGAAGGTCGTCCCGCAGCTGCTGCGCACCGCGGACTTCCAGACGTTCCACGTCTCCCAGCTCAGCGGCCCGGCAGCCAAGAACAAGGGGATGGCGCTGTTCCCCCGACAGGTCGACGGGCGGTACCTGGCCCTGTCGCGCTGGGACCGTGAGGGCAACGCCCTGGCGTCCTCCACCGATCGGAGCCACTGGGCTGGGTCGACCACGCTGCAGTCCCCGCAGCAGCCGTGGGAGATCGTCCAGATCGGCAACTGCGGGCCGCCCGTCGAGACCGACGCAGGATGGCTCGTGCTCACCCATGGGGTCGGGCCGATGCGCGAGTACAGCATCGGCGCCGTGCTGCTCGACCTCGCCGACCCGCGCAAGGTCCTCGGACAGCTCGACCAACCCTTGCTCAGCCCGGCCGCGGACGAGCGGGATGGCTACGTCCCGAACGTCGTCTACTCGTGCGGGGGACTCCTGCA
>DAIRVJ010000107.1:0-1621 GCA_036802895.1 Candidatus Nanopelagicales bacterium | reverse complement strand
ACGAGCGGGATGGCTACGTCCCGAACGTCGTCTACTCGTGCGGGGGACTCCTGCACGGCGACACCCTGGTGATGCCGTACGGCTGCAGCGACGCCACGGTCCGGGTCGCCCTCGTGGACGTTCCTGGACTCCTGACGGCGCTGCAGACCCATGGACCCGTCACCCGGGTCGTTGGTCCCTGATCGACCGAGGCCAGTAGGTAATACCTTACGTTTGTGGAGGAGAGGCTGGACGACGAGACCCGTGCCCGGGCGTTCGGCACGGTCTTCGTGGTCACCCAGCACCTGACCCGGCTCGCCGACGCCGCGCTGCACCCGCTCGGCCTGACCACGAAGCAGTGGCTGCTGCTCGCTGTGCTGAGCCGTGGGTTTGCCGGTCGGCAGCCGACGCTCAGTGAGGCGGCAGCCCGCTATGGCAGCTCGCGACAGAACGTGAAGGCGATCGCCGTCGGTCTGGCCGAGTCCGGGTGGCTCGACCTGGTGACCGACGACGCCGACCGTCGCGTGGTGCGCCTGCGTCTCACCGAGCGGGTCCAGGTCTTCGACACCCCGGAGTGGCGGACCCGCCAGACCAGCCTCTTCACCGATCTCTTCGGCCCCCTCCCCGCCTCGGACGTCCGCACCCTCGGACGCCTGCTGGAGCACTGGTTGGCCGCTCTGACCCCCACCACGGCCACTGCCCTCCCCGCCCCTGAGAGGTTCCTGAGATGACCACCGCCACTGCTCCGACCGCCCGCGTCGTCGCGAGTGCCCGACCGCCCACCCCTCACCCGCTGGGAGTGGCGCTTCTCGTCGTCTCGGCCGTCGCGGGGGCGCTCACCCTGTGGCTGCCGGACCTCCTGTCCGGCACGGCGGCGATGAACGGATCGGCTCGGGGCACGGCCCTGGTCGTGCTCGTGGTCGCCGCGCCGCTCGGGGCGGCAGGACTGTGGCGGATGGCCGCCGGGTCCGCTCGGGCGCTTCTCGTCTGGCTCGGCGCTGCGGGATACCTGCTCTACAACGCGCTGATGTTCGTCTTCGCAACGCCGCTCAACGAGCTGTTCCTCCTCTACGTCGCGATGCTGTCGCTCGCGGTGTGGTCGGTTGTCGCCACGTTGTCCCGAGTCGACGTCGACGCGTTCGGCGCCCTCGTGTCGCCTCGGCTCCCGGTGCGCGGCCTCGCCCTCTATGTCTGGGTCGTGGTGGGGCTGAACACCCTCGCCTGGCTGCGGCCGATCCTCGCCGCGACGCTGGACGGCGACCCCCAGCGCGCGCTGGACGGCACGGGCCTGACCACCAACCCGGTCTGGGTGCAGGACCTCGCCTTCTGGCTCCCGCTCGCGGCGGTGTCCGCGTTGTGGCTGCGGCGTCGTCGGCCGTGGGGCTACCTGCTGGTCGGCTCGCTGCTGACCCTGTGGGTGCTGGAAAGCCTCGGGATCGCCGTGGACCAGTGGATGGGCCACGCGGCGGACCCTTCGTCGTCCGTCGCCTCCTCGACCATGGCCGTGGTGTTCGCGGTCCTCGCCGGCGTCGGACTGGTTCCCCTCGCCAGCTTCTTCCGCAACGTGACCGCTAGCTGAGCCGTCCCACCGGCCGCACGGCCACCAGGACGCCGACGGCGAGCAGCCAGACGAACCAGACGA
>DAIRVJ010000106.1:0-8226 GCA_036802895.1 Candidatus Nanopelagicales bacterium | reverse complement strand
CGAGTCCAGGTTCGCCAGGTCGGACGGCGCCGAGACGACGAGCAGCACGCGCAGCGGAGGATCGACGGCCAGCGGCGCCACCTCGCGGGGGAGGTCGAGGTAGCGCACGAGCGGTGTCTGCTGGGACAGCACGAGGAAGTACCCGAGTCCGGTCGGGTACAGGTACTCCCACGGCACGTTGGACAGCGCCGGTGCGTCGGTGAGCCGCAGCCGCAGCCGCAGTCCCTTGCCCTGCCGGTCGGCCTCGTCGATGCTCCGCCGGAAGCAGGTGCCCACCTCGCCGGCGAACACCGCGTCGTACAGCGAGGACCCGAACGTCTTGGCCAGGTTCTGCTGCGGCGAGCCCAGCTTGCGCACCCCCGAGCGGGTCCTCCCCAGCTTGAGGACGACGTTCTCCAGCCGCTCGTCGTCGAACGGCATGGTGACGCGGCACTCGGCCTCGCCCTTGGGGGAGCTGAGCACGCGGGCGACGTATCCGTCGTCGGCCTGGGTCAGCTCGAGGTCGAAGTCCAGGTAGTCCGGGTAAGCCATCGCGGACCCCTCCTCACTCCGCCAGCCAGCGGGCGACCGCTGACGTGACGTCCGGCTGGTGGAAGTAGCCGCTGTGATCGACGCCCCGCTCGGGCGGCAGCAGCAGGCGCCGCGCCGGGTCGATCGGGAACGCCGGGTCGGTGCCGCCCTCGTACACCCCGACGGTGGGCACGACCAAATCGTTCGCGGCGCTGGCGAACACCCGGTCGACGACGAAGTTGCCGACCTTCCCGCGCGCCAGGCGTCGCACCGCACCGGTGGGCTCGTAGTCGGCCGCCACCGCGTGGTGCACCGCCGAGGTGGCCGCCCCCGCGTTGAACTGGGCCAGGAACGCGCCGTTGGGGTCCATCGAGGCCAGCCCGGGCAGCGCGGGGATGCCGAAGCGGGCGATCGTCTTCACCACGGTCAGCACGACCGACAGGCTGGTCGCCACCGCGTCGACCGGTCCGCTGGGCGCCAGGTTGAGCAGGGTCGTCACCCGGTCGAGCAGGGCCGCCAGGTTGGCCGGGTCGGCCAGCGCGGTGCCGTGGTTCGGGGTCGCCACGTGCACGACCCGGCGGACGTCCAGCGGGCTCTGCGCCCCACCCTCCCCGGCCAGCGCCCTGGCCACCAGCCCGCCGCGGCTGTGGGCCACGACGTCGGCCTCCAGGTGCAGTCCGGCCGGCACCAGGTCGGCGAGCGCCGCGACGTTGCCCGCCGGGTCGACGCCGAGGGTCAGGTGGTCGAACGCCACGACTCGGCCGCCGTACGCGCCATGCAGGGCCGACACGACGTCGACCGGCAGGCCGCTGAACGCGCCGTGCGCGGTCGAGAAGGTGCCGTGCACGAACCACAGGCTGCGCCCGCCGGCCAGGGTCTGCCAGCCCGCGTCGTCCAGGTCGGCCACCTCGCCGAGGCGGTAGTCGTCGGGGGTGAACGGGCGCACCCTGGTGTGCCGGGCCCGGCGCTCCCAGGCGTCGGCGGCGGCCCGGGCGACCGGTGGCACCGCGGCCTCGGCCAGTGGGATCGTCAGCAGCTCGAACACCTTGCGACCCAACGCCCCGAGCAGCCCTCGGGTGGCGGTGCGCTCGTCCGGCGGCGGGGTCGTGGTCCGGACGACGAACCGCACGGTGTCACCGGTGCCGCGGGTCGTCGGCGCGGGCCGCAGGCCGGTGTCGACCGGGAAGTTCCAGGTGGTCACGCCGGCCTCGTCGACGGCGAGCAGCACCTGCGCGACGTCCGGTCCGAGGTCCGGGACCTCGACGACCAGGCCGTCCTCGTTCGTGGTCGGGGTGCGCAGGGCGGCGGGGCTGGGTACCGGGGTGCCCGCGACGTCCAGGGTGATCACCCGGATCCGCCGGACGTCGCTTCGCTCCAGCGCCTGGGCGAGGGCCACCCCCGAGCCGTCGACGTCCCCTGCACGGGTCGGCGAGGTCGGGCCCACGTCGTGCACGTCGGCGCTGCCGCGCAGCCCCGGCGCCGAAACCGTGATGCCCCGACCCAGGTCGACACGGCGCCCGGTGCCGTCAAGGGTGGCCATGGTGTCCCGTCACTTCGCCAGCGTCAGCTCGAGGTCGGGGTGTCCGTAGAACACGTAGGCCAGCGGCGTGGTCTGGGTGCGACCGGGGATCGTCGTGAACCGTCCACGCAGCCGGCGGACGGCCTCGCCCACCCCGACGTGCTCGTCCAGGCAGAGCCGGTAGAACTCGACGGCCGTGTCGTACGCCAGGCCGTCCTCGACCGACCACAGGGGGGCCAGGAAGCCACGGCAGCCCTCGGTGAGGAACGCGCCGGCGAGCCCGCCGTAGTCGCAGAGCAGGTCGCCGGTCGACTGGGCCAGCTGGCAGGCGTTGAGGAACACCAGGGGTGCGCTGGTCCGGCCCAGCTCGCTGCCTCGGACGATCGTGGCGTCCATGCGCAGCGCCGTGTCGGACAGCACCATCCCGTTGTACGCCGGGTGCGCGGGGTCGACCTCGCCGTGGCAGGCGACGTGCACCACCTGGACGTCGACCTTCTTCCCGCGCTCGGTCAGCGTCCCGTCGAGCAGCTGGTCGACCTCGTCGAGGGTGCCCTTCACCCAGACGGAGGGGTAGGTGTCGGTGAGGGTGCGGCCTTCCTCGATCGCGTTCGGCAGCGGCCGCAGCCCCGACTCGGACTGGTAGTCGCCGACGACGACCGCCATGCGCGTGACCTCGATCGCGGTGGTCGGCGGCACGGTCGGGCGTTGCACCCCGGACGGGGTGCGCGGCCCGGCGGGCAGCCAGCGGCCCATCCGGACCTGGGCGCCCAGCACCGCCGGCGCGGCCTGGTCGACGAGCGTCTGGTCGACGACCCAGTCCGGCTCGACCGACGCCAGCTCCCAGGGCACGTAGGGGTCGGACGAGACGAGCAGCACGCTCGGCACCTGGCCCTGGGCCTTGACCAGCGCCCACACCGCGCAGAGCACCTCCCAGAATTCCACCGGGGTGGCCGAGGCGACCGCCCGGGCGATCCCCTTGATCCGGTTCTCGGCCACCGAGGTGCCGTCGGCGGTGGCCACGTCCTTGATCTGGCCGAGGGCGAAGCTCATCGCACTCGCCACCGGCAGCTCAGACAGGACCTGTCCGGTAGGCAGCGGGACGTCGTGCGGGGTGGTGAACGTCCAGAGCAGCCGGGCCGGGTCGGCGCCCTCGCTGATCGACACGGTCAGGTCGGCTGCGGGGGCGCCCGTGGGGGCGACGGCCAGGCCGGCGCCGGCGACGGACGTCGGTGCGCCCGGTGCGGCCGACGGCGAGACCACGACCTCCCGCCACGCCCGGCCGACCGGCGCGCCGGCCACGGACAGGTCGATCTCGACGACCCCGCGCCAGGCGGAGGTCCGCGCCGAGGCCGCGTTCGGCAGGTCGGTCGGGGCCACCAGCGGCACGGTGACCGTGGCCGCCGCCGGGTCGTCCCGGGCGACGACCAGCGTGCGCCGGATGCCCTCGGGGGCGGTGAAGCCGTCGGCCACCACCTGCACGACCAGCTCGATCGTCGGCGTCGGCGCGGGGATCCGCATGCCGGGCGCCTGCTCCGCCGGGATGCCCGCGGGCGGTGCGGCGGACAGCCCCACCACGACGTCGAAGCGCGCCCCGGGGAGCACCTCGGACGGGACGTCCAGCCGCGGGTACGCCTCGACGGTTGGCACCGGCGGGGGCGGCGGCCCGGGCGCGGGGGGCGGGGCCGGCGAGGGCGACGGCGTGAGTCCGCGGGTCACCCGCCGGGTCGCTCGGGCGTAGCCGATCGCCCGACCCCCGTCGACGACGATGCCGGTCCACCGGCCGGACTGCACGTCGGCGCCGGTCACCTCGCGGGCGTCCTGCGCCTGGTGCTCGTGCAGGTCGAGCACGTCGCTGACCGGCTGCTCGTCGGGCGCCCGGGCCAGCAGGTCGCGCAGCTCGTCGACCGGGACGGCGTACCACAGCAGTCCCACCCGGCCGTCGGGCCAGGCCCGGCGGACGACGACCATGCTCCCCGCTGGCAGGTTCTCCAGCACCGCGCGGGCCCGGACGGCAGTCAGGTCGGCGTCGAGCATGACGACCGGTTCCATCATCGGGCGCTCCTTCCACTGATCAGGAGGCGTGCGGTGGACCGGGCGATACGTCAGGCTTCGTCCGGAAACGGGCGAGTCACGGCCACAGCGCCTTCTTTCGCAGCGCGCGGGCGTTGCGCCGTCCGACGACGTAGTAGTTGGGCGTCTGGGTGTCCGGCATGAGCTGGGCGGTGAGGTTGCGCAGGTCGTGCAGCGACCCGGTGAACGCCCCGCCGTCCCACACCTGCAGCAGCTTCTCGGTGAACAGCCCGTTGCGGTCGCCGTCCAGGCTCGTCTGGTTGTCGGCGCAGCCGGAGATCAACGCGACGGTGGCCTGGATCCGGTTGCTCTCCCGTGGCGGCACCTCGGTCTGGATCCGCTTGTAGAGCGCCCCACGGGCCTTCTGCACCCGGCTGGCGACCGCGACCGGCATGGCCTTACTGGCGCCCATCCGCCGGCCCCGCCCGGCGAGCACCTCGTCCCAGTCCGGCATGGCCCGGGTGACCGTGCCGCTGTGGCAGGAGTCGGACAGCACGAGGATCCGGGTCCGGGCCGGGAACAGCGCCCACAGCGCCCACAGCTCGTCGTCGATCAGCTGCCGGTCGTACAGGCACCAGGTCTCGTCCTTGGTGTCCTGGGTCTCGCCGAGCTCGCCGTAGTCGCGCCGGCTCTCGTCGCCGTTGGTGTCGGTCACCTGCCCCCCGTGCCCGGAGTAGGTCAGGAAGAAGGCGTCTCCCGGCTCCAGGGCGGCGGCCGCAGACCGGATCGCGCCGGAGACCCGGCGGGCGGTGGCCTGGCTGGTCAGCAGCACCGTCGACTTCGCGTAGCCCAGCGAGGCGGCGACGGTGGCCATGTCGCGCGCGTCGTTCTCGCACGCCACCAGTGGCCCGTCCCAGCCCATGTAGTGCACGGGGTCCACGGCGTTCAACCCCACGTGCAGCGAGATCCCGGTAGCCATCGCTCATCTCCTTCTGGTGGGACGTTTGGTCGGGACGCCGGCCGCCGCGGACTCCGGCGACAGCACGGTGAGCAGCTCGGTGTTCGGGTGCAGGCCGGCGCCGTCGGCGGCGGCGACAGTGACGCGGTACAGGCCCTCCGGCAGGGGCCGCAGCTCGACCCGGAACGCCCCGTCCCTGCTCGGCCGCACCAGCCGTGACCGGCGTACCCGTCCGGTGTCGACGTCTGTGGCGGTGACGCGGATCGCCGGGGGTGCGGCCATGGTCCGCGCGGACACGGCGACCGGCTGGTCCGGGGTGACCAGGTCGGGGACGTCGAGCTGGAAACCGTCGAACGGGGTCTCCTTGTAGGCGGCCAGGGTCTTGCGGGTGAGCCGGCCCACCACGTGGTCGAGCAGCGGCCCGTAGCCCTGCAGCGAGCCGTGCACGCAGGCGGCGTAGGTCTCGGTGGCCGTCTCGGACAGCTCGATCGGCGTGGCTGACACCCGTGGCACGGTGCCGTCGCCGCCGTCGTCCTCGCCGTCGTACTCCGCGAGCGTCTCGACCCGGTCGCCCTTCAGGACGGCGGACTGGGCGGTCGTCTGCAGGATGCCGACGAGCGGGCTGCAGGTGTACCCGCGTTCGCGGTAGCCGGCGTCCTGGGCGTTGGCCGTCTGCGCGGCCTCGATGTCGCGGTGGAAGCGCAGCGCCTGCTGGGCGCGACCCGCGTCGACGTGCGGCAGCGTCGCCTCGGCCACCCGCGCGAGCGGTGCGCCGCCCGCGGTCCGCACGCTCGGGTAGATCGGCAGCAACTGGTAGACGGAGGTGAGCGAGCGCAGCAGCTCGGACAGGTCGAGGGAGAACGGTCCCCAGCCCTTGCGGAACCCGTTGACCAGGAAGTCGACGGCGTTGAGCGACCCGCGGTAGGGCGTGCCGAACGTGATCAGGTGACGGGTGTCCTGCCAGCCGCCGAGCACTTCGAGGTAGTGCCGCGACACCAGCCCCCCCATCGAGTGCGCGAGCAGCACCAGCTTGGCGTCGGCGTTGCCGGAGGAGCGGCGCCAGTCGTCCAGCCAGCGCGGCGCCTGCTCGGCCAGCCGGGCCGCGGCCGACCGGTTGTCCCGCCGCCAGTCGTAGGGGAAGTCGAACCAGTTCTTCCCCTTGTCGACGGTGAGGTCACGGGAGAGCCGGTCGTAGATCCCGCTGTAGCCGTCGATCTTCCAGAAGCCGGGGATCAGGTGGACGTCGGAGACCAGCCGGGGCGCGGTGACGCCGTCCCCGAGCGTCGCGGCGGTCGGATCGTCGTCGTGCAGCTGCAGGTCCTTCAGCGAGTGGCCCAGGCTGAGCAGCGCCTGGAACGCCGCCCCAGGGGACACCGCCCAGACGTCCTTGCCGTCCTTGGCGAGCACGCTGCCGGTGATGCCGGGCAGCAGGACGACGACGTCACCGAACCGCTTGCGGGCCATGCGGTCTCCTCCTCGGGTCAGGACGCCGTCGCGATGTCCCGGCGCGTCACGGCCGGCTCGCGAGGGGCATCGGGGTTCGACGCGTTCGCGCCCTCGGCGCGCTGGGCGGTGCCGACGTCGCCGTAGAACGTGAAGCCCAGCGGGGCCAGGTCGGCGCTCGCCTCCCACTGGGCCATGGCGGCCACCCGGGCCCGCAGGACGGCGGCACCGACGTTGCGGGTGGCCACCACCGACTCGTAGAAGGCTGTCGTCACGGCTGCGGCGCCGGTGACGGTCACCGGCCAGGTGAACCCGGCGCACGCCGACGCGCCGGCGGCCAGGAAGGCAGCGGCCACCCCGTTGCTGCTGGTCCGGCCGCGGCGGGTGGTGGACAGGCGACGGCCGGCGGCGGAGCGGGTCGACCAGCAGGCGCTGGTGTACGCGACGTACGGCGGCGCCGCGAACGGCAGGGCCAGGATCTCGTCGGTGAGCAGCGGCCCGTCGGCGAGCAGCAGGCCCGAACTGCCGGCGGAGCGCCGGGAGAAGCCGCCGTGGCAGGACAGGTGGAGCACGTCGTAGCGGGTGGCGGCGACCCGTTCGGCCAGGGCGGCGTGCGTGGCGTCGTCCTGGGCGAGGACGTCGACCTGGAGGCTGCCGACGCCGGCGAGGGCGTGCACGGCGGCCAGCTCCTCCTGGGCGTCCCCGAAGTCGCGGGTGGGGTCGACGACGGCCAGCACGCGGATCTCGTCGTCCTCGGCGGCGGGGTCGCGCTCCGGACGCGGCCGGGTCCGGGTCGTGACGATCCGGCCGAAGGGGTACCGCTGGCTGAGCGGGCCGTCCTCGTCGGACATCAGCTCCCAGGGCAGGTCGAGCAGCAGCTCGTCCGCGTCGACCATGAACGCAGTGGGCGGGTGCTCGGCGAGGAACGCCCGGCCGTCGTCGCCGACGAACGTTCGGTACAGCGTCGCGCCGACCCGCCGCGCCGCGGCGTGCGCCGTATCGGCCCCGGTCGGGGTCGGGCTCGGGTGGTCGGCCTGCGACCACGCGTCCAGCGTGGCGAGGTCGTCGGCCAGCCGGGCCAGCTGGGCGGCGGTGGTCGTGACGTCGCGCGCCCAGCCGACCGGGGTGGCCTCCTCGTGCCAGCGGATGCCGAACCGGCGTCCGCCGGACGGGGTCGGGCCGAGGGAGGAGACGGAGAGGGTGACGACCCGGGGCAGCGGGGAACCGCCTGCCGCATAGCCGCCCTGAATCATCCGTGCTCCCGAGGGGGGAGGAGCCGTGATCACGCAGCGTAGCGCGGGTTGACCAGGCGAGGGAGGTGATCGTCAGCGGCAACAGGCGAGGGCACCCGTTACGGCCGCGGCTCACCCGTTAGGGCAGGCACTCGCCCGTCACGCCAGGCACTCGCCCGTCACGGCAAGTCAGCTTCGGGACGTCTCGGAGGCTGCACACTGGCGGCATGACCCACGAGAACCTGCTCGGCGGACCGCCGCCCACGCTGCTGCCTGCTGACCCAGACCCCGCCGGCCGGCTGGCCGCCGGTGACGACCCGGCTGGGGTCGCCGCCGACTACCCGCAGTCGTCGCTGGCCTGGGCCGTGCTGGCCGAGGCCGCCCTGGCTCGCGGCGCCGTCGTCGAGGCGTACGCGTATGCGCGCACCGGTTACCACCGCGGGCTCGACGCGTTGCGCCGCAGCGGGTGGAAGGGGCACGGCCCGATCCCCTGGGGGCACGAGCCGAACCGCGGCTTCCTGCGGGCGTTGGCCGCGCTGGGCACCGCCGCGGAC
>DAIRVJ010000105.1:0-8286 GCA_036802895.1 Candidatus Nanopelagicales bacterium | reverse complement strand
CGTCCGACGAGCACCCAACCAGCAGGGCCGTGACCATGAGGGCCGCGGCACCCCCGATGCCTGGTCCGCCGAACATGCCGCGGAGCCTAGAACGGGCGCACCCCGCCAAGAAAGGGGTCCTGGCGGACCTGTGGATCGGGGGCCGCCGGCTAGGCCGACCGACGCACCGGCACCCGCTCGGAACGGTCCAGTAGTCCCCGCACCAGGTCGGCCACCGCCTCCCGCTCCAGCAGGAAGCCGTCGTGGCCGTACGGCGATGTGATCACCTGCAGCCCGTCGCAGGTGGGGATGAGGTCAGCCAGCTCCTCCTGCAGGTAGAGCGGGTACAGGGCATCGGAGTCGACGCCGGCCACCACGGTCGCCGCGGTGATCCGCGCAAGGGCGGCCGCCGTGCCGCCTCGGCCGCGGCCCACGTCGTGGGAGTTCATCGCCTCCGTGAGCACCACATAGGTCCCGGCGTCGAACCGCCGGGCCAGCTTGTCCGCGTGGTGGTCGAGGTAGGACTGGACGGCGTAGCGTCCGCCGCCGAGCGGATCCTCGCCCTCCTGGGCCGTCCGCCCAAAGCGCACGGCGAGCTCCTGCTCCGACCGGTAGCTCAGGTGCGCAATCCGGCGAGCCAGACCCATGCCTCGATGCGGACCGTCGCCGTCCGCGGCGTCGTGGTAGTCGCCATCGCGGTAGGCCGGGTCGGACCGGATGGCGAGCACCTGCGCGGACTGGAGTCCGATCTGGTGCGCGGTGGCGGCGGCGCCGACGGCGACCAGCAGGGCGGCGCTCACTCGTTCGGGGTGACCTACCGCCCACTCCAGCCCGCGCATCCCGCCCATCGAGCCGCCGAGCACGCCGGCCCAGCGCTCGATGCCGAGCCGGTCGGCGAGGACCGCCTCAGCCGACACCTGGTCGCGGACCGTGATCGCCGGGAAGCGAGACCCCCAGGGTCGGCCGTCGGCGGCTGGGGACGACGGCCCGGTGCTGCCTTGGCAGCCGCCCAGGACATTCGGCGCCACGACGTACCAGCGGTCGGTGTCCAGGGGGGCTCCAGGCCCGATCAGCCCTTCCCACCAGCCCGACGTCGGGTGACCCGGACCGGCCGGACCGACGACATGGGAGTCACCCGTGAGCGCGTGCAGCACGAGGACGGCGTTCGACCGGTCCTCGTCCAGCCGTCCCCACGTCTCATAGGCGAGCCGGACGTCGGGCAGGCTCCCGCCGGACTCCAGCGGCAGGGAACCGATGCGGATGAACGCGCGACTCCCCGGGTCGTCACCCTCCCGCCAGGCGGCGCTGGCGGGAGGGGGCGCAACCGCGACGCGCGGCGGATGCTCGGTCACCGGATCAGGCGCCCTTCGCCGCCCGGAAGCCGGCCTCCAGGTCGGCCAGGATGTCCTCGATCCCCTCGATGCCCACGGCAAGCCGGACCAGTCCCGGGGTGACGCCGGTGGCGGCCTGCTCCGCAGGCGTCAGCTGGGAGTGGGTCGTGGACGCCGGGTGGATGACCAGCGAGCGCACGTCCCCGATGTTGGCGACGTGGCTGTGCAGCTCGAGGGCGTCCACGAACCGCTTGCCCGCCTCGACGCCGCCCTTGATCTCGAAGGACAGCACCGCACCGGTCCCGCGGGGGGCGTAGCGGCGACCGCGCTCGTACCAGGGCGACGAGGGCAGACCCGCGTAGTTGACCGAGTCGACCTCGTCCCGGGACTGCAGCCACTCGGCGACCCGCTGGGCGTTGGCGACGTGCCGCTCGATCCGCAGCGAGAGGGTCTCCAGACCCTGGGCGATGAGGAACGCGTTGAAGGGGGCGACCGCCGGACCCAGGTCGCGCAGCAGCTGGATGCGGGCCTTGACGACGTAGGCGATCGCCCCGAGGGCCTCGGCGTACACCAGGCCGTGGTAGCTGGGGTCGGGCTGGTTGAACCCAGGGAAGCGCTCGGGCTGGGCCGACCAGTCGAATCGCCCGCCGTCGACGATCACCCCAGCCACAGCCGTGCCGTGCCCGCCCAGGTACTTGGTCGCCGAGTGGACGACGATGTCGGCGCCCCACTCGAACGGCCGGATCAGGTAGGGCGTGGCGACGGTGTTGTCCACGATCAGCGGGACGCCGTGGTCGTGCGCGACCCCGGCCACTCCCTCGATGTCGAGGATGTCGTTCTTCGGGTTGGAGATCGACTCCGCGAAGAACGCCTTCGTGTTCGGCCGGACCGCACGACGCCAGGCGTCCAGGTCGTCCGGGTCGTCGACGAAGCTGACCTCGATGCCCAGCTTCGGCAGCGTGTAGTGGAACAGGTTGTAGGTACCGCCATACAGGGACGGCGACGAGACGATGTGGTCGCCAGCCTCCGCGACGTTGAGAATCGCGAGCGTCTCCGCGGCCTGGCCGCTGGACACGAGGAGCGCGGCCACGCCGCCCTCGAGCGCGGCTACCCGCTGCTCCACGACGTCCTGAGTGGGATTCATGATCCGGGTGTAGATGTTGCCCGGCTCGGCCAGGCCGAACAGGGCGGCGGCGTGGTCGGTGTCGCGGAAGGCGTAGGACGTCGTCTGGTAGATCGGTAGGGCACGTGACCCGGTGACGGGGTCGGCGGTCTGGCCGGCATGGATCTGCCGGGTCTCGAACGACCAGCCGGGGGTGGGCTCGGACATCGGTGGACTCCTCGGAGAGGCTCGGGACGGGGGCGGAAAACGAAGAAGACGACCCCTCGCGGGATCGTCTTCGTGTGCCGGGGGCCCTGAGGTCAGGGCTGGCGCATGGAGCCACACGCCGGGCCGGCACACCTGCGCATACACATCATCGCCGACTCACCCGAGGGGTGGACGACGGCGCGACGGGCCGGGACGAGGCTCACGGTAGCGAGTCTAAGAGGCGGATCTCGCAGCGTCCACCAACCGACAGATCCTCTCGCATATTGAGACGCGCGACATCGGTCAAGCATCGTCCGCATCCGGCCGATACACGCCCGAGAGCACGTCGTGTCTGGAGGTCGCATGTCCGAGGAGCACCCGGTCACGGAGGGTTCGGCGGTCCCCGCCGTCGAGATCCTCCCCGCCCCCAACCGCAAGCACGAACACGTCGCTGTCCCGGCCCCTGCGCCGGCCGCCGCGGCCCCGGCGACGTCCTCCCCGGTGGCCCCGCCCGTCCTGCCGGTGGCCGCCGAGCCGGTCGGCGAGGCCGCCCCCGTGCGCAAGGTCTTCGGGCTGGCGCTGAAGCGACCCCGCAAGCCCGAGTCCGAGCAGCCCCAGGCGGGCGAGCCCACGATCGGTCCGGAATCCGTCGACCAGCGCCCGGCTGACCAGGCACCGACGGAGCCGGTCCCGGTCTGGTCCATGCCGGCGTCCCTCGACACCCTCGACACCCTCGACACGGCCCTCCCGGCCGCCCCCGCCGCCGCCCTCCCGGCCGAGATCGCCCAGCCGGTCGCCGTGGGTCACCCGGTCGACACGGCCGAGGAGGTTCGGGCCCTGCGAGCCCTGCTCGAGGCGAGCGAGGCCGAACGCGCGGCGGCCGAGACCCGTGCCGCCAAGGCCGTGGCCTACGCCCAGCAGGCGCAGGCCGCGGTTCAGCAGGGCGAGTCCCGCGCCCAGCTGCTCGTCGACCAGGCGCGCGCCGAGGCACAGTCGCTGGTGGAACGTGCGGAGACCCACGCGCGCAACGCCGCGCAGGACTCGCAGGACTGGCGCTTCCGGCACCGCGAGGCGGAGTCCACGATCAGCGACCTCGCTGCATCCGTGGCCAACTCCGAGCGGAGGCTGGCCGAACTGGTCACCGAGCTCGAGGCCCTGAGGGAGGAGCGGGACGACCTGCTCACGTCCCTCGAGGCCGCGACCCGACCGGACCACTCGGCCCAGTTCAGCTGAGCGCTGAAGTCCCGACGGGTCCGCCGAAGATCGCGATCAGCTCGTCGACCCCGTGGTCGGCCTCGGCCGGGTGACGGAACCGCTGGCCGGTGACCACGGTGTAGTGGTTGCGCCGACCGACGCGTCGGGTCTGGAGGTAGCCCCCGGCCTCCAGGTCACGCACGATCAGCTGAACGGCGCGCTCGGTGATGCCGACCCGGAGGGCGATGTCGCGCACCCGCACCTGCGGGTTCTCCGCGACGGCGAGCAGCACGTGCGCGTGGTTGGTGAGGAAGGTCCAGCCCGCGGCCATGGGGTGAGGCTATCGAGCATCTGACCTGGCCTTCGGCATCATCGGCGGCGTTGGCGGGTGGCGCGGGCGAGCCGCCGACGGGACTCCATCGACCCCGCCAGCAGGCACGCCCGCACCTCGTCAGGGTGCACCGCGGCCTGGAGCATGGTGCCGAGCAGACCAGCCAAGCGGTAGCCCGGGTCCGCTCCCAGCGCCCGCTCCAACGCAGCGGCCGCGACCAGGCCCTCGCCCATCGCATAGGCGTCGGCGGCCAGCAGGGTCGCGGGGGCGGAGACCAGGTGGTCGGGCGCCAACCGGGTCAGCCGGGTCCACAAGTCCGCCGCGGAACCCGGTCCGGGCTCCCCGGCGTGGTCCAGCAGGCAGTCGCGGACCAGCACGTCCTGCACGCAGAGCAAGGCCTGCGCCAGCCCGTCAGCCGCCCAGGACTCGGGCGGGCGACCCAGCAGGTCCTCGACCGTGACCAGGTCGGCGCGGCGCAGCCGGGCCCGACGGACGCCGCCACCTTCGGCCACCCGGCGAGCGCTGACCCGGTCCAGCGCCTGCCGGAACTCGGCCGACTCGAGCGCGCTCGCCGGGCCGAGACTCGGCAACGCCGCCTCTCGATCGGCCCGCACGACGATGCCGGCCAGCACGCCTGCTGCCTCGACCGGGCGACTGCCTCGCTGAGGGAGAACCAGCCCTTCCGGCGGGCAACAGCCCGGGTCCACGCACAGGTAGGAGAACGCCCGTCCGGCCCGCACCAGCAGGGCGTCGACGAGCGGCACCCCGATCGACTGGAGATCCGCGCGCAGCTGGCTGACCCGGTCGGCATGCGGCAGCCCAGCCGCGTCGTCCGGGGACTCGGAGAGCACGACCGCCAGAGCGGCACGGGCGCCGTCGCGGCCGCAGTTCCCCGCGAGGGTGAGCTCGTCGAACCGCCCGGCGTGGAGGTCCGCCAGGTCGACCCGCTGCACCAGCCCGACCCGGGAGCGCTCCCCGGTCAGTGCGAGCACCACCAGCGACTCACGCGGATGGAACCCGAGCAGGACCGGCACCGCAGCCGCCACATCGGCGGGGCCGGACAACCGGATCCGCGGCTGGGCGGGGTACGCCGAGGCTGGGGGTGACGTCATGGCGGCAGGCTGCCCGTCACAGGCGCGCTCGCCGGCCCGTCGCCGCGAGGATGTGGACGATCCGCGCGGTGCGGCGCAGCTGTGGACAGCACGGATGGACGGCACGGACGAGTGCTGACGATCCCGTGACACCTCGCCCGGCTGGCTCGCCCCTGGCCGATCCAGGTGGTGTCATCGAGGGGTGGAACCACCGCAGGGACGACCGCTGGGCCGTCGTGTCGTCCTCGCCATGCTCGGCCTGGGCGCGGTCGGGGTGGCCGTCGGGGCGCCGCTGCAGGACCGGGTGAGCCGCACGCTGGCCGGGCTGCAGTCGGCCGACCCCACGGGACTGTCCGGACTGGTCCCCGGCGCCGGCGGGTTCCGCTACTACTCCGTCACCAGCACCCGACCGGCTGTGCACCCAGACGACTACCGCCTCGAGGTCGGCGGCCTGGTCAAGACGCCCACGACGTTCTCCTTCGCCGACCTGGCCGCGCTCCCCCAGACCTCCCTGGTCAGGGACTTCCAGTGCGTCACCGGCTGGCGGGTGCCCGACGTGCGCTGGTCCGGAGTCCTGCTGCGCGACCTGTTGGCCGTCGTCGGCCCAACGGCTCGTGGCTCGGCGCTGCGATTGACGTCGCTGGACGGCACGTACACCGAGTCCCTGACCCTCGAGCAGGCCACCCGGGACGACGTGATGGTCGCGACCCGGCTCGACGACGCGCCGATCAGCCGCGACCACGGCGGTCCGGCGCGGCTGCTCGTGGCGCCCATGTACGGCTACAAGTCGCTGAAGTGGCTCGGCGGGCTCGAGGTGGTCGACCGCGTCATCCCGGGGTACTGGGAGGAGCTGGGCTACGACGTCGACGCGTGGGTGGGCCGATCCAACGGACGTGACGATGAGCCGGTCTGACCAGGTCGCCCGGTTCTCGCCGGGCCAGCGGGCGGTCCACTGGTCCGTGGCGGCTCTGGCCACCGGGTCCGTGGTCACCGCGCTGCTGCTCTACGTCGACCCGCTGTCTGCGCTCGTCGGTCGACGCGCCCTGCTGCGCGACGTCCACCTGGTGTGCGGCTACCTGCTCCCCGTGCCGATCGTCGCGGGCCTGCTGTCCGCCGCCTTCCGGGCCGACGCGGCCTCGCTGAACCGGTTCACCGACGATGACCTGCGCTGGCTGCGCTCGAGCCGGGCTCGCCGGTGGGGGCGGCTCGCCGTTGGCAAGTTCAACGCCGGGCAGAAGCTCTGGGCGGCCTTCGGCCTGGGCAGTGTGGCCGTCCTGCTGGTCACCGGGGCGGCCATGGCGGACCTGTTCGGCTGGTGGCCGCTGCGGCTGCGCACCGGGGCGACGTTCGTCCACGACTGGCTGGCGCTGGCGTTCGGCGTCGCCCTGCTCGGCCACGTGCGGCTCGGCCTCGAGCGAGACGCCCTGCGCGGCATGGTGACCGGGCACGTCCCCCGGGCATGGGCGACGCGCACCCACCCGGCGTGGCAGCCTGACGACGAAGCCGTACCGTCCGCCGTCGCCCAGGCCGAGGAGGGCTGAGTCGTGTGCCGCAGCATCATGACCTTGCGACCGCCGTACGTCGAGCAGGTGACGGACGACGACGTCCGTGCCGCCGCCCTGCAGTACGTCCGCAAGATCAGCGGGTTTCGGACGCCCGCGGCGCACAACGCGGCAGCGTTCGACACCGCGGTCGAGGCCGTGGCAACGGCCACCCAGCGGCTGCTCGACGGCCTGGAGGTACGCGGCCAGGCCAGGGCACGGTGACCTGAGGACGGGGTGACTCGCCGGTCAGGCCAGGGCGGCCAGCACCTCGTCGATCCCGTGGTCGAGATCGCCCTCGTCGATCGTCAGCGGCGGGGCCAGCCGGATCGTCGTCTCGTGGGTGTCCTTCGCCAGGACGCCCCGGCGCAGCATCGCCTCACAGCGGCCACGCGCCGGTCCGGCGTCCGGCAGCAGCTCGATGCCCGCCCAGAGGCCGACGCCGCGCACCTCCTTGACCGTCTGCGGCACCTCGGTCCTCAGCCGGGACAGCATGTGCTCGCCCAGGACTGCGGCCCGTTGCTGGTACTCGCCGCCACGCAGCATGGCGACGACCTCGCGACCGACCGCCGCAGCGAGCGGGTTGCCCCCGAACGTCGAGCCGTGCTCCCCCGGGCGCAGCACGCCGAGCACCTGGTCGCTGCCCACGACGGCTGACACGGGCAGCAGGCCCCCGCCCAGCGCCTTCCCCAGCAGGTAGAGGTCGGGCCGGACGTCCTCGTGCTCGCAGGCGAAGGTCCGGCCGGTCCGGCCCAGCCCGGACTGCACCTCGTCGGCGATCAGCAGCACCCCGCGCTCGTCGCACAGCGCGCGGGCTGCGCGCAGGTAGCCCGCCGGCGGCACGACCACGCCGGCCTCCCCCTGCACCGGCTCGACCAGGAAGGCCACGACCGTGTCGTCGGCCAGCGCCTCGCGCAGCGCCTCGATGTCGCCGAACGGCACCGTGAGGAAGCCCGGGGTGTACGGACCGAAGTCGTCGTGGGCGACCGGGTCGGTCGAGAACGACACGATCGTGGTCGTCCGGCCGTGGAAGTTGCCGGCGCAGGTGACGATCGTCGCCCGGTCGTGCGGGACCCGCTTCACCCGGTAGCCCCAGGCCCGGGCCAGCTTGATGGCGGTCTCGACGGCCTCGGCCCCGGTGTTCATGGGCAGCACCCGCTCCTGCCCGGTCAGGTCGGCCAGCTCCTCGAGGAACGGGCCGAGCTGGTCGTTGCTGAAGGCGCGGGACGTCAGCGTCACCCGCTGCAGCTGCGCCTGGAGAGCGCCGACGAGACGAGGATGTCGGTGGCCGAAGTTCAGCGCGCTGTAGGCGGACAGCAGGTCGAGGTAGCGGCGTCCGCCGACGTCGGTGACCCACGACCCTTCGGCCGTTTCCACGACCACCGGCAGGGGGTGGTAGTTGTGCGCGCCGAACCGGTCCTCCAACGCCAGCAGGTCGGCTGCCGAGCGGGTCTCCACCATGACCTCAGCGTAGAGGGCCGAGGCGATTCGCGAGCGCGATCAGACGCCG
>DAIRVJ010000104.1:0-8495 GCA_036802895.1 Candidatus Nanopelagicales bacterium | reverse complement strand
GCGATCTGCACGGTGGCCGTTTCGCCCTGGCGGGCCTCCACCGTCGCCTCAGCCACGGCCGACCCAGGCGCCAGGACGCGCAGCGTCCACGTCGCAGGGCGGGCGAAGAGCCGGAACGCACCCGACTCCGACGTGGTCACCTCGGCGGTGAACTCCCCGCCGGCGTCGAGCAGCCGCACGTAAGCGCCGTGCACGGGCTGGCCGGAACGCAGCACGACGCCTTCCACGACCGCCTCGCGCGCCAGGTTGACCCCGGAGGTCGACGCGCCACCCTCGGGGGCCGCGCAGCTCACCCGGCACCTCCCTCGGCGCCACCCGCATCGTCACCCAGCTGGACCGGGACGCCCACGAGCGAGCCGTACTCGGTCCACGAACCGTCGTAGTTGCGGACGTTCGGCAGGCCGAGCAGCTCGTGCAGCACGAACCAGGTGTGCGCCGAACGCTCCCCGATCCGGCAGTAGGCGATGGTGTCCCGGTCGAGGTCCGCCCCCGCCGACTCGTAGAGCGCCCGCAGCTCGGCGTCGGACTTGAACGTGCCGTCGTCGTTGGCCGCCTTGGACCACGGGACGTTGATGGCGGTGGGCACGTGACCCGGTCGCTGGGACTGCTCCTGCGGGAGGTGCGCCGGCGCGAGCAGCCGGCCGGCGTACTCGTCCGGCGAGCGCACGTCGACGAGGGTGGCCGAGCCGATCGCCGCGAGCACGTCATCGCGAAACGCCCGGATCGACAGGTCCGGACCGCTTGCCACGTAGGTCGTCGGGGGCCGCTCGGGGACGTCCACGACGAGCTCGCGCGAGTCCAGCTCCCACCGCTTGCGTCCACCGTCGAGCAGCCGGACGTCGGCGTGCCCGTAGACCCGGAAGTACCAGTAGGCGTACGCCGCGAACCAGTTGTTGTTGCCGCCGTAGAGGACGACGGTGTGGTCGTTGCCGATCCCCCGAGCCGACAGCAGCCGCTCGAAGGCGGCGCGGTCGACGAAGTCGCGCCGCACCGGGTCCTGCAGGTCGCTGCGCCAGTCCAGCCGGACGGCGCCGGGAAGGTGACCCTTGTCGTAGGCGGAGGTGTCCTCGTCGACCTCCACGAGGACGACGGTGGGGTCGGTCAGGTGCGCCTGCACCCACTCGGCATCGACCAGCGCCTCGGCACGAGCCCGACGGTCGCTCACGCGGCCACCTCCTCGGCGAGCCGCGGCCGGCGCAGGGTCGGCAGTCGGCGCAGCAGCAGGTAGGCCTCGCAGCCCAGGCACAACCCGAACGCGGCGTTGAGGAAGGCCGCGCCGAGCGCCAGCCCGACCGCCGCCATGCCCACAGTCGAGGCACCACCGATCAGGGCGGCCAGCCCGGTCAGCGCGAACGCCAGGCCGACCGCCTGCGCGAAGCGGGGCGGTCGAGGGTCCTCGACCTCGGTCGGGGGCCTCAGCCGGGGCCGGACCACGGCCCGGTACAGCCACCCGTAGGGCGACGCCTGGACGCCGAGCACAGCGGCGGCGGCGAAGACCGCCGTCTGCGCGGCGAGCAGCCACAGGCTTCCGGTCAGCAGGACGGCGGCGAGGACGATGGAGGTGAGTGCTGCGGCGAACCGCAGACCTCGAGGGTCGACGGGCATCGAACGGCTCCTGACGAGAGCGTGGACGGGGAGGGACTCAGATCGTCAGGAGGCCGGACACAGGCAGGTGGCCACGCGACACAGGTCGACCGCGCGCCGCTTGACGAGCACCTGCCGGGACATGCGGATCAGGGTACGGGCGGTGTCGGCCCCCGTCACTGCGGTGTCCAGATGCTGGGACGGCGCGCTCACCGGACAGCCTCCCCGACGGCGGCCAGGACGTCCGCCTTCCGCGGTGCGCCGACGGCCCGTCGGACGACCTGCCCCGACCCGTCCAGGACGAAGACGGTCGGAGTCCGGGTGATGCCCAGCCGCCGGACCACGTCGAGGTGGCCCTCGGCGTCGATCTCGACGTGGCGGACGCCGGGGACGGTCTCGGCGACGTCCCGCAGCACCGTGCGGGCGACCCGACAGGGCTGGCAGAAGGCGGAGGAGAACTGCACGAGGGTGGCTCGCTCTCCCAGCGTCCCGGCCAGCTCGACCAGGTCGGTGCCGGACGAGGACGCCGACACCGTCCGCACCCGGCCGTCGGTGCGCCGTCGCCAGAGCCCGAACAGTGTTCCGCCGAGCAGGACGACGACAAGCACGGCGAGGCCGGTGGTGGGCACGCCAGTCCTAAGCGCCGACACCCCTGGCGGCATTCCCGTCGAGGCGGACGTCCGTCCCGGAGATCGACGCGACCAGCCCCTGCCGCTGGGCGAGCACGTCGTCCATCTGGACACCCCCGGGCAGCCCCTCGATCGACACCGTGAAGCTGAGCAGGTCCGTTTCGGGCGCCGGCAGCTCGGCCCCGAGCCCCGCCGCCGAGAGGGCCCCCGACGTGGCTCGGACGCGCAGGTCCGATCCGAACGCCGACAGCTCGGCCCGACCGCTCAGCTCGACCGAGACCCCCCGCACCTCGATCCGTCGGGAGACGGTGACCTCGTGGGCGGTCCTCCCCGCTGAGAACGCCACCTCCGGGACGCCTGCCGCCGCCGCCAGCGCGGACCAGCCAATCACCGCGCGGCCTTCCACGCGCTCGGCGACGACGGTGTCGTCGCCGACTCGTCGGGCGCCGGCCAACCACAGGTCCACCGAGTCCAGCCGCAGCCCGTCTCGCACCGGCACCCCGACCGCACGCACCCTGACCCGTTCGAAGCGACCGGCGGCGACCTGGGTGAGGAAGGGAAAGCCGCCGATCGCCACGCCTGGGCGCTCGGCGGAGCCGAGCGCGACCTGCACACGGGAGGCCACTGCGCGGCCGGCCAGGGCCGCGCCCAGCCGGTCGGCACCCACGAGGAGCGCGGCCAGCACAACCAGGCCGACGCCCAGGCGCCGCACGGCTCAGCCGCCCGCGAACGGCGGCAGCACGTCGATCACGGCACCTTCGGTGACGACCACGTCGTCGAGCGGACGACGACCGACGGGGTGTCCGTCGACGAGGAACGAGCAGCGGGCGAGCACCCGGCGCAGTCGGTCTGCAGCGTCGTCGGGGCGGCTGGCCAGGGCGGCGTCCAGCGCGTGGGCGAGCGTGCGGCCGCCGGCACAGGACTCTTCGGCTACCCCGGCCGCCTCCTTCGCCGCCGCCCAGTACCGCAGGGTCGCACTCACCGGGCGTGCACCCCGCCGCGGTCGACGGTGTCCGACACCCAGGCGGCGATCCGCCGGACGAGCGTGTCGTCGATGGCCGCCTCAGCATGCCCGAAGTCCGGCTCGACCCACAGCGTCGCCTGCCTCCCCGCTGCCTCGGCCAGCTGCTCGGCGTGGTCGAGCGGGAAGTACGCGTCGCGGTCGCCGTGGACCACCAGGTACGGGACGCCGAGGTCGCCGGCCAGCGCCCGCGGCTCGGCCGGGAGCGGGTCCCAGCCCTGCGCGTCGATCCGGGTCCCGCGGGTCGCCCGGGCCAGCGCCCGCAGCCACGGACGCTCCACGACCCGGTGGAGCAGCCGCATGGACGGCGTGCCGCGGTAGTACCACCGGGACGGCGAGCTCACCGACACGACGGCGTTCACGCCGCGATGGATGGCCGCGTGCCGGACGACGACCGACCCACCCATCGAGAAGCCCACGGTCGCGACCTGGACGTAGCCGAGCAGGCGGGCCCAACGGACGGCCGCGTCGACGTCCAGCACCTCGAGGTCGCCGAGTGTGGACGCCCCCCCGGATCGCCCGTGACCACGCAGGTCGATCGCCACCACCCCGCCGGTCTCGGCGAGCACCGAGGTCACCCGAGCCAATCCGGGTGAGCGCCAACTGCCGGTGAAGCCGTGGGCCACGACGAACGCCAGCCGCCGATCCGCCCCGGACGCCGGGCGATGGACCACCGACACCCTCACCCCATCGGCCGTTAGCAGGCTCCGCTCCTCCGGGGCTGAGCTGGCGACGACCATGTGAGGTATCTTCACAGGGGATCCGGGCACCGTCGCCCCCGGGTCCTTTCGTCGTCTCGGCACCGTGGAGGAGGCGCGATGAGCCAGTTGCTGCTGCTCACGAACGCGCTGGAGCCTTCCACCGAGGTCCTCCCAGCGCTCGGGCTGCTCATGCACCAGGTCCGGGTGGCCCCGGCCGAGCCGTCCGCCCTGCTCGACGCCCCCTCGTGCGACGTGCTGCTCGTCGACGGTCGTCGCGACCTCCCACAGGTCCGCAGCCTGTGCCGGCTGATCCGGACCACCGGGGTCGACGTCCCCGTCCTGCTGGTGGTCACCGAAGGCGGCCTGGTCGCGGTGAGTGCCGACTGGGGCATCGACGACGTCCTGCTCGACACCGTCGGCCCGGCCGAGGTGGAGGCCAGGCTGCGGATCGCCCTGGGCCGGTTGGTCGGCCGCCCCGGCGACGAGGGCCCACCCGACGAGATCCGGTCGGGCGACGTCACGATCGACGAGGCGAGCTACACGGCGAAGGTCCGCGGTCGAACGCTGGACCTCACCTTCAAGGAGTTCGAGCTGCTGAAGTTCCTCGCCCAGCACCCGGGCCGGGTCTTCTCGCGCGCCCAGCTGCTGCAGGAGGTGTGGGGATACGACTACTACGGCGGCACCCGCACGGTCGACGTCCACGTCCGGCGGCTGCGGGCCAAGCTCGGCCCCGAGCACGAAGCGGTGATCGGGACGGTCCGCAACGTCGGCTACCGCTTCGTGCTCCAGCCGACGGCCGCCGAGGACCGGGCCCCGGTCGAGGTCTGAGCGCGTCGTCCGGGCAACGTCGAGGGGCCCGGCGCGTCGGCGCCGGGCCCCTCGACGTGCTCACCGGACCTGGGTCACAGTTCGTTGACCCGGTTGGTCGGTGGCGGTGACACGGGGCTGTTCGCCCCCAGGTACGCAGCGAACGCGTCGAGGTCGTCGCCGCCGCCCACCCGGTTCGTGCCGGCGAGGAACGCCGTGAACCCGTCCCCGCCCGCGGCGAGGAAGTTGTTCACGGTCACCCGGTAGACCTGGGTGTCCACGATCGGCACGCCGTTGAGCCGCACCGAGTCGTTCGGCACCTTCGAGCCCTCGGGGTTGCCCTGGAGCCAGTCGAACGTCAGGCCGTTCGAGATGCCGAGGAACAGCTGCTTGCGGGAGCGGGTCCCGACGTACATCTGCTCCAGCGCCTCCTGCAGCTTCGCGCCGCTGAGGTCCATGCTCACCAGCAGGTTGCCGAACGGCTGGACGTTGAACGCCTCGCCGTAGGTGACGTTGCCGTCGCCCTCTCCGGCGGAGGACCCTGCGTAGAACAGGTTGTCCCGCACCCCGCCGCTGTTCATCAGCGCGATCACCGACCCGCCGTTGGCGGGCGACGCCGTGGCTTCGAGCTGTGCGTCGGCGATCAGGTTCTGCAGCGACGTCTCCTTGTCCCGGTTGGTGTCCTTGACGCTCCCGGTGATGTCAGCGGTGATGCGGCCGACGATGCGCCCCGCGATCGGAGCGGACAGGGCCTGCCACTTGGCGATGATCGCGGTCAGCGCCGGGTCGGGCGTCGTCCGCAGCACCAGGTGGTTGACCGAGGTGGTCTGCGACCGCACCACGTCCTTGGTCCGGCGGTCGAGAGTCAGCCAGGTCTCGGTGACCACTCGTCCGAAGGACGAGGCCGACGTCACCGTCCGAGGCTGGCCCGCAGGGTCAGGAATGGAACACACGTAGGGCTGGTGGGTGTGCCCGGTCACGACCGCGTCGATGGACGGGTCGAGGTTCTGCGCGATGCTCACGATCGGGCCGGAGATGCCGGTGCACTGGCTGTACTGCCCGGTCTGGAAGCCGCCCTCGTGCACCAGGACCACGATCGCCCGGACCCCTTGGGTCTCGCGCAGCCAGCTCGCGGCCCGGTTGGCCGTCTCGACCTCGTCCCTGAACTCCACGTCGGCGATCCCGGTCTGGGCGACCAGTTCGGGGGTGCCCTCGAGGGTCATCCCGATGAAGCCGACCTTGATGTTGCCGACCTTCCTGACCCAGGTTCCCGGCAGGACCGGGGTGCCCGGCTGGATCCCCTTGCTGTTGCCCGGCTTGTAGACCACGTTCGCGGCCAACCACGGGAAGTCGGCGCCGTCATACGGCTGGTCCGGGAAGTAGCAGCCCGCCGTCGGGTGGCAGCCGCCGTACTGCATGCGCAGCAGCTCGTCGACGCCCTCGTCGAACTCGTGGTTGCCGACGCTGGTCACGTCCAGGTGCATGGCCTCGAGCGAGTCCACGCTGGGCTCGTCGTGGAACAGCCCCGACAGGAACGTCGAGCCGCCGATGTTGTCCCCTGCCGCCACGGTCAGCGAGTTCTCGACACCGGCCCGCAGCGACGACAGCGTGGACGCCAGGTACTCCGAACCACCGAGCACCGACCCGGACGGGTCGACCTTCGGACCCAGCGGGGATCCGTCCGGTGGCAGGAGGTTCCCGTGATAGTCGTTGAACGACAGGAGCTGCAGGCGAACCGGCGCCGGATCCGCCGACGCGGTGGGCATCGCGGCGAGTCCGGCCACCAGGGTGAGGCCGACGGCGGCGGTGAGCGCGGTCCGTCGGCTGGGGATACGGGTCATCGACCCTCCAGAGGGAGATCGGCAGGGATGTCCGCAACCTAGTCAAGCCGCCCGCTCCACGGAAGGCACTCAGGTCCCTGACCCGTCGACATACCCCATTAGGCTGCACGCGTGGAACCGGACGTGACCGAGCGTGACGTTCGGATCGAGGTCCTGGGCCGCCTGGACGCCGACGAGGTGCGCTCCGTCGCCCTGCTCGTCGAGCGGGCCACCGAGGCTGACGGCGTCCGACCCCTCTCCGAGCACGTCGTCCTGCACCTGAGGCACGGCGGTGACGAGCGGGTGCGCCACGTCATGGCGTACGCCACCGGTCCGGACGGCACGCGGCTGCTGGCCGGCTACGCCCACCTCGACGTCACCGACGCGGTCGAAGGTTCGAGCGGCGAGCTGGTGGTCGACCCTGGGTGCCGGCGACGCGGCGTGGGGCACGCGCTCGCCCGGCAGGTGCTCGCGGAGTCTCCCGACGGTCGGTTGCGGCTGTGGTCGCACGGCGGCCATCCCGCGGCCGCCGCGCTGGCCGCGTCCCTCGGGCTGACCCGGGTGCGCACCCTGCTGCAGATGCGGCGGTCGCTGTTCGCCCCGCTCCCCCAGCCGACCCTCCCGAACGGAGTCCGGGTGCGCACGTTCGAGCCCGGGGCGGACGACGCGGCCTGGGTCGACCTCAACGCCCGGGCTTTCGCCGGTCACCCCGAGCAGGGTCGCTGGACCGTCGGCGACCTGCGCCGAAGGATGGCCGAGCCCTGGTTCGACCCCTCGGGGTTCTTCCTCGCCGAGCGGGGCACCCGGCTGGTCGGGTTCCACTGGACGAAGGTCCACGGCGGCCGCGTCCATGCGACGGCGGACGCCGGCTCCCACGTGCACGGGCACGACAGTCTCGGGCCGCACTCCCACGACGGCCACGGCCACGACCCTGTCGGGGAGGTGTACGTCGTCGCCGTCGACACCGACGAGCGAGGCCAGGGCCTGGGACGCGCACTGACCCTGCTCGGCCTGCGCCATCTGCGGGGCCTGGGGCTGCCCGAGGCCATGCTCTACGTCGACGCCGACGCCACGACCGCCATCGCCCTGTACCGGTCGCTGGGCTTCGCCACGTGGGACACCGACGTGATGTTCCGGCGGCTCGGGTAGCAGCACAACGGTCGCGCGGGCTCCAGCGTGATGACACCATGGGCGCCATGAGCGAGGCGGTGGCTCGACCGGCCGACGTTCCAGCCCTGCCCGAAGGCCGCTTCTTCGACCGGGAGCTCTCCTGGCTGGCGTTCAACGAGCGAGTGCTCGAGCTGGCCCAGGACCCTGAGCTGCCGGTACTCGAGCGGGCCAAGTTCCTGGCCATCTTCGCGAGCAACCTCGATGAGTTCTTCATGGTGCGGGTCGCCGGTCTGAAGCGCCGGATCGCCACCGGCATCGCCATGCGCTCCGCCAGCGGTCGCCTGCCCAGAGACGTCCACGAGGTCATCCTGGCCCGCAGTCGCGAGCTGATGGCCGACCATGCCGCCGTCTTCGCCGACGAGGTGCTGCCCACCCTGGCCAAGGAGGGCATCGAGCTCCTGCGGTGGGACGAGCTCACTCCGCTCGAGCGCGACGACGTCCGCGCGCTGTTCCACGAGCGGGTGTTCCCCGTGCTCACCCCCCTGGCGGTCGACCCGGCCCACCCGTTCCCGTACATCTCCGGCCTGTCGCTGAACCTGGCCGTCGTCGTCCGCAACCCGGTCACCGACACCGCCCACTTCGCCCGGGTCAAGGTCCCTCCGATCCTGCCGCGGTTCCTCGCCGTCGGCGACCAGCGGTTCGTGCCGCTGGAGGACGTCATCGCCGCCCATCTCGACCAGCTGTTCCCGGGCATGGAAGTGATGCAGCACCACACGTTCCGGGTCACCCGCAACGAGGACGTCGAGGTGGAGGAGGACGACGC
>DAIRVJ010000103.1:0-8526 GCA_036802895.1 Candidatus Nanopelagicales bacterium | reverse complement strand
CGACCAGCAGACCCGGTTCGACCTGGGATCGCTGCGCCTGCCCGGCTTCGAGGGCATGGAGATGCAGGTCAACGTCGACGAGGCCTCCGGCACCGTGCTGGCCGTGACCGCCGTGCACGGCGACACGGCCCTGCAGGTGCAGCCGTTCGCCGCACCGCGGCGGGAGGGGGTCTGGGACGAGATCCGGGCCGAGATCGCCCAGGGCATCACCGCCGACGGCGGCACCAGCGAGGAGGTCGACGGACCGTTCGGGATCGAGCTGCGGGCCAAGGTCCCGGTGCGCGAGGGCGCCGGAACCCCACGCACGGTGCCCGTCAGGTTCCTGGGCGTCGACGGGCCGCGGTGGTTCCTGCGCGGGGTGCTGACCGGCCCCGGGCAGCTGGACCGGACCGTCGCGGCCCGCTTCGAGGAGGTCTTCCGCGGCACCGTGGTGGTGCGGGGCGGTGACCCGATGGCGCCCCGCGAGGCGCTGCCCCTGCGGCTGCCGGGGGGAGCCCAGCCGGAGACCGTGGAGCCGCCAGGGGGACGCCCACCGCTGGACCTCGGCACCGGTCAGCAGATCACCGAGATCCACTGAGCCGGCTGGCCCGGGCCCGCTGCCAGGCCCGCACCGCCGCCCGCCCCAGGATCGCCCGGTCGGCGGCGGGCGCGTCGTCCGGCAGCACCTCCAGCGCGGCGGACGGCAGCAGCCGCCTCCAGGCCCGGGCCACATCGGCCGGGTGGAACGGGTCCGGGTCGAGCGCGACGAGGCCGGCCGGGGCCCGCACCGCGCGCAGCTGCTGGGTCGTGGGACCGGGCGAGGTGGCCGTCGCCCGTAGCGTCCCGACGAGGTCGTCCCCGTAGTCCGGCCAGGCCGCGGCCAGCTCGGCCCCCACCCATCCCTGGGTGCGCACCCGCGCGAGCACCGCCGCCATCCCCTCCCGCTCGACCTCGTCCGCCGCCGCCGCGGAGAGCGCGGCGACCTCGCCGGGCGGGCCGGTCCAGGCCGGCAGGACCAGCAGGACGCCGGACAGCCGAACCCGTGCGGCCGCCACGAGTACGGCCGCGTGCGCGCCCAACGAGACGCCGCCGACGAGGTCCGCCGCGTGGGTGTCCGCCGCGGCGGCGAGAGTGGCCGCGACCCGGTGTACGTCGCCGCTGCGCTCCTCGACGGCGACCAGGTCGATCCCGCACTCGGCCAGGGCCGGCGCGAACACGCGGCGGACGAAGTCCGCCGACGAGCCACTCCCGTGCGCGAGCACGGCGGTTTTCGGCACGGGGCCGATCGTGGCACGGGGCTAGGCTGAGCACATGAACGACCCGACGGCTGGCAGCGGTCGGCCCGGGCGCCTGCGCCAGGCCCTCGGCCGGCTCACCGCGTCGACCGGAGAGCTGGACGCCGCCGACCTGCTGGAGGATTCCCGCGATCGTGGGGCGGTCCCCTGCGCGCAGTGCCATTCGGGCGAGCGGGTCACCCTGTCCGGGACGATCCGCGCGCTCACCCTGCGGCCGCGGGGCGGCGTCCCCGCCTTGGAGGCCGAGCTCTACGACGGCAGCGGCACGGTGACGCTCATCTGGCTCGGCCGCCGGCGCATCCTCGGCATCGACCCGGGCCGGCGACTCACGGTGCACGGTCGGGTCAACGAGCAGCACGGGGGCTGGGTCCTCTTCAACCCGTCGTACGAGCTGCGTCCGTGACCGGACGGCCGTGGGATCGGTCGCGGCTGCCCAGCGACCACGAGGGCCTGCTGGAGGTCTTCGGCGGCCCGCGCGGGCTGGTCGACGCGGGAGTGCCCGGGGCGGTCTTCGCCGTGGCCTACCCGCTCAGCGACCGCGACCTGGCCACCGCCATCTGGTGGGCGGTCGGCGCGGGGACGCTGCTGTTCGCGGTCGGCCTGGTCCAGCGTCGTTCGCTGCAGCACGCCGTGGCTGGGCTGCTCGGGGTCGGCGTGATGGCCCTGGTCGCGGCCTGGACCGGGGAGGCCAAGAACTTCTTCCTCCCCTCCTTGATCAAGAACGGCGCGTACTTCGCGGCGTACGTCCTGTCCATCGCGCTCCGCTGGCCGCTGCTGGGGGTACTGCTCGGGCCTCTGTTCGGCGAGGGGTTCGCCTGGCGGAACGACCCGGCCCGGCTGCGCGCCTACCAGCTGGCCAGCGCCGTCTGGGCGGCGATGTTCGGCCTGCGTCTGGCGGTGCAGGTTCCGCTGTACGCCACCGGGCAGGTGGCCGCGCTGGGCGCCGTCGGCATCCCGCTGGGGCTGCCGCTGTTCCTGGTGACCCTGTGGCTGACCTTCGCGGTGCTGCGCCGGGTGCCCCAGACCCGCCAGCTCGCGGTCGTCGAGGAGGACACACCGCCTAGTGCGGATGGGGGCTGAGCAGCTCCTGCAGGAGGTCCTCGGCCTCCGCCGCGGCCACGAACATCAGCTCGTCCCCGGCCTCGATCGAGTCGTCGGCGGACGGCGCGATGACCCGTCCGTCGCGCAGGATGGCCACCAGCGACGTGTCCACCGGCCAGGTGACGTCGCCGACCCGGTGCCCCACGTGCGGCGATCCGGCCGGCAGGGTCATCTCGACCAGGTTTGCGTCGCCCTGCCGGAACGTGAACAGCCGGACCAGGTCGCCGACGCTCACCGCCTCCTCGACCAGCGCCGAGAGCATCCGGGGGGTCGAGACCGCGACGTCGACGCCCCACGCCTCGTTGAACATCCACTCGTTCTTCGGATGGTTGACCCGGGCGACGACCCGGGGCACGCCGTACTCGGTCTTGGCCAGCAGGGAGACGACCAGGTTGGCCTTGTCGTCACCGGTGGCGGCGATCACCACCTGGCAGGTCTGCAGCCCGGCTCGCTCGAGGACCGCGATCTCGCAGGCGTCCGCGAGCAGCCAGTCGGCCTCCGGGATGGCGTCCGGTCGGACCGCCTCGGGGTCACGGTCGATGAGCAGGACCTCGTGGCCGTTCTCGACCAGCTCGGCCGCGATCGACCGGCCGACCTTGCCCGCGCCCGCGATGGCCACCCGCATCAGTCGTCATCCCCCTTCGCCGGCGGCTGGTCGAGCACCGACTGCACCTCGTCCAGCCGGCCCTCGGGCACGAGCACGTGCAGCAGGTCGCCCTCCTGCAGCAGCATGTCGGGCTTGGGGAGCACGCCTTCCCCGAGCCGGGTGACGAACGCCACGTGGGCCGGCGTCACGCTCTCGACCCGGGTGAGCCGCTGCCCGATCCAGCCCGGGTCGACGTGCACCTCGGCGAGCCGCACGCTGCCGCTGGCGTCCAGCCACTCCGGCTGGGCTCCCTGGGGGAGCAGCCGGCGCAGCATCTGGTCGGTGGTCCATCGCACGGTGGCCACCGTGGGGATCCCCAGCCGCTGGTAGATGGCGGCCCGGCGCTGGTCGTAGATGCGAGCGGCCACGTTCTCGATGCCGAAGGTCTCGCGGGCCACCCGGGCGGCCAGGATGTTGGAGTTGTCGCCGCTGCTCACCGCCGCGAACGCGGCCGCCTGCTCGATGCCGGCCTCGAGCAGCACCTCGCGGTCGAAGCCCACCCCCTGCACGGTCCGTCCGCGGAAGTCCTTGGACAGTCGGCGGAACGACGCGGCGTCCTGGTCGATGACGGCGACCGTGTGGTCCAGCCGGTCCAGGGTCTCGGCCAACGACGACCCGACTCGCCCACATCCCATGATCACCACGTGCACGGGACCAGCGTGCCACACCCCGCGGGGCGGGTCGGCTGGGGGACCGGATGCCGACCGGCCTAGCATCGTCGCCTGTGGCCCGACTGACCGACATCGGCAAGCGGATCGTGCTCGGTCGGGCGATGCGCTCGGACCGGCTGGGCGAGACCCTGCTGCCGAAGCGGCTGGCTCTGCCGGTGTTCGCCAGCGACGCGCTCTCCTCCAACGCCTACGCGACCGAGGAGATCCTGCTCGTCCTCTCGCTGGGCGGCCTGACGCTGCTGCACTTCGCCCCTTGGGTGGCCGCGGCGGTCGTGCTCATCTTCTTCACCGTCGTCGCGTCGTACCGCCAGAACGTGCACGCGTACCCGAGCGGTGGCGGGGACTACGAGGTGGCGACCGAGAACCTCGGCGCCTCGGCGGGGCTGGTCGTGGCCAGCGCCCTGCTCGTGGACTACGTGCTCACCGTCGCCGTCTCGATCTCGTCGGCCGTCGACAACATCTCGTCGTCCATCGATGCGGCGGACCAGCACTCGGTGCTGATCGCCGTCCTGCTCATCGGCCTTATCACGTTCATGAACCTGCGTGGAGTCCGCGAGTCGGGCACGGCGTTCGCCATCCCGGTCTACGGGTTCATGGTCGGGATCTTCTCCATGATCCTCTACGCGTCGTTCCAGCTGGCCAGCGGCACCGAGCTGCGGGCCGAGAGCGCGGGCTGGACGATCGTGCCCGAGTCGCAATACGCGGGGCTTGCCCTGGTCTTCCTGCTGCTGCGCTCGTTCTCGTCCGGGACGACCGCGCTCACCGGGATCGAGGCGATCAGCAACGGCGTGCCCGCCTTCCGCAAGCCGAAGTCGCGCAACGCGGCGACCACGCTCGCGCTGCTCGGCCTGATCTCGATGACGATGTTCTCGTCGATCACCTGGCTGGCGGTGCAGACTGGCGTCAAGAAGACGGAGTTCGACAAGGACCTCATCGGGCTGCCACCAGGGGACCAGCAGAAGACGGTGATGGTGCAGGTCGCCGAAGCCGTGTTCCACAACTTCTCTCCGGGCGCGTTCTACGTGGCCCTCACCACCGCCCTCATCCTCGTGCTCGCGGCGAACACGGCCTTCAACGGCTTCCCGGTCCTCGGGTCGATCCTGGCCAGGGACGGCTACCTGCCCCGACAGCTGCACACCCGCGGGGACCGGCTGGCGTTCAGCAACGGGATCGTCGCGCTGGCCGCCGTGGCCATCCTGCTCGTCTACGCGTTCGACGCCCAGGTCACGCGGCTGATCCAGCTGTACATCGTCGGCGTCTTCGTGTCCTTCACCCTCAGCCAGACGGGCATGGTCCGGCACTGGACCCGGCTGCTGCGCACCGAGCGGGATCCGGTGGCCAGAGCACGGATGATGCGCTCGCGAGTGGTGAACGCGTTCGGTCTGGCGATGACCGGCACGGTGCTGGTCATCGTGCTGGTGACGAAGTTCGTGCGCGGTGCCTGGATCGCGATCCTCGCCATGGGCCTGCTCTTCCTGATGATGCGGGGCATCCGGCGGCACTACGACCGGGTGCGCGACGAGCTGGCCGTGGGCGACGTGGCGCCCACGACACTGCCGTCCCGCGTGCACGCCATCGTCCTGGTGTCGAAGATCCACCAGCCGACGCTGCGGGCGCTCGCCTACGCCCGCGCGACTCGGCCGTCCACGCTCGAAGCGGTCACGGTCGCGGTCGACCTGGAGGACGCGCGGACCCTGCAGGAGGAGTGGGAACGGCGGGCGCTGCCGGTCCAGCTGAAGGTGCTCGAGTCGCCGTTCCGCGAGATCACCCGGCCGGTCGTCGAGTACATCCAGGGGCTTCGCCGGGACAGCCCGCGGGATCTGGTCACCGTGTTCGTGCCCGAGTACGTCGTCGGCAAGTGGTGGGAGCAGCTGCTCCACAACCAGAGCGCCTTGCGACTGCGCACCCGGCTGCGTTTCACGACGGGCGTCGTCGTGACCAGCGTCCCCTACCTCCTCGCCTCGGGACGCAGCGAAGCCGAGCACCTGTCGACCGACGACGATGCGCTCATCACGATGATGCGAACAGGCGCGATCGACGACGAGCCGGCTGGGACGTGACCGGATGACCGGCGACTCGCCGGTGGGGGACCTGCTCGAGCTGGACGTGGGCGCGGTCGCCCATGGGGGGCACTGCGTCGCCCGGCACGAGGGCCGCGTCGTGTTCGTCCGGCACACACTGCCCGGCGAGCGGGTCCGTGCGGTCGTCACGGACGGCACGGCCACGTCGCGGTTCCTGCGCGCGGACGCCGTGGAGGTGCTGCGGGCGTCGCCGGACCGGGTCGAGCCGCGCTGCCCGTACGCCAGGCCCGGACGCTGCGGCGGCTGCGACTGGCAGCACGCCAGCCTCTCGGCGCAGCGCGGGCTCAAGGCGGCGGTGGTGGCCGAGCAGCTGCGCCGGCTGGCCGGGATCGACCGGCCGGTCGAGGTGGAGCAGGTCCCAGGGGACGCGGAAGGCCTCGGGTGGCGCACCAGGGTCCGGTTCACCGTCGACGCCGAGGGACGTCCCGGGCTGCGTCGCCATCGCTCGCACGCAGTCGTCCCGCTGAGTGCGTGTCCGCTGTGCCATCCCCTCGTCCGGGCCGACGAGGTCCTCGGTCGCCACTGGCCCGGTGTCGGCTCGGTGGAGGTCGCGGTGTCGACCACCTCCCAGGAGCGGATCGTGGTCGTGGACGGCGAGCCGCAGGGTCGCGCCCGGGTCACCGAGCGGGTCGCCGGGAGGGACTACCGGGTGACCGGCGCGAGCTTCTGGCAGGTCCACCCGGGCGCGGCGGAGGTGCTGGTCGCCGCGGTTCGCGAGGGTCTCGCGCCGCACCCGGGCGAGACCGTGCTCGACCTGTACGCCGGCGTGGGGCTGTTCGCCGGGACGCTGGGCGACGTCGTGGGGCCTACCGGCCGGGTGGACGCGGTCGAGGCGTCCGCCTCGGCCTGTCGCGACGCGCGACGGTCGCTGCACGACCTGCCGTGGGTCCGGCTGCACGAGCTGCCGGTCGAGCGCTTCCTGGCCGCAGCCGGCCCGACCTCGTGCGACCTGGTGGTGCTCGACCCGCCCCGGGCCGGCGCCGGACGGTCCGTGGTGGAGGCCGTGGCGGCGCTGCGGCCGCGGGCCGTCGCCTACGTGGCCTGCGATCCGGCGTCGCTGGCCCGTGACCTCGCCACGTTCGCCGCAGGCGGGCTCGCCTTGGCCGGGCTGCGCGCCTTCGACGTGTTCCCCCTCACCCACCATGTGGAGTGCGTCGCGATCCTGCGCCCGGCATCGTCACGAGAATCGACGAGTGAGATATCTTGACATCGAGATACTTCTCGGGGTGACAATGACGCTGGCCGCCTGGGTCAGAGCGAGGGAGACCGACCGTGAGCATGGACAGCTTCGGGAGCAAGGGCACGCTGCAGGTGGGCGGCGACGCCTTCGAGATCTTCCGGCTGGCCGCCGTCGACGGCGCGCAACGGCTGCCGTTCAGCCTGAAGGTGCTGCTGGAGAACCTGCTGCGCACAGAGGACGGCGCCAACATCACCGCCGACCACGTGCGGGCCCTCGCCGCCTGGGACCCCACGGGCGAACCGGACACCGAGATCCAGTTCACCCCGGCCCGGGTGATCATGCAGGACTTCACCGGCGTGCCGTGCGTCGTCGACCTGGCGACGATGCGCGAGGCGGTCCGTGACCTCGGCGGCGACCCGGCCCGGATCAACCCGCTGGCCCCCGCCGAGCTGGTCATCGACCACTCGGTCATCGCCGACTTCTTCGGCACCCCGGAGTCGTTCGGCCGCAACGTCGAGCTCGAGTACCAGCGCAACCTCGAGCGCTACCAGTTCCTGCGGTGGGGGCAGAGCGCGTTCGACGAGTTCAAGGTGGTGCCCCCAGGCACCGGCATCGTGCACCAGGTCAACATCGAGAACCTGGCCCGGGTGGTGATGGTCCGCGGCGGCCGCGCCTACCCCGACACCTGCGTGGGCACCGACTCGCACACGACCATGGTCAACGGGCTGGGCGTCCTGGGCTGGGGCGTGGGCGGGATCGAGGCCGAGGCGGCCATGCTCGGCCAGCCGGTGTCGATGCTGATCCCGCGGGTGGTGGGTTTTCGGCTCACCGGCCGGCTCACCGAGGGCGCCACGGCCACCGACCTGGTGCTCACCATCACGCAGATGCTGCGCCAGCACGGGGTCGTCGGCACGATCGTGGAGTTCTACGGTTCGGGCGTCGGCGCGGTCCCGCTCGCCAACCGGGCCACCATCGGCAACATGAGCCCGGAGTACGGCTCGACCGCCGCCATGTTCCCGATCGACGACGAGACGCTGCGCTACCTGCGGCTGACCGGGCGCGACGCCGCCCAGGTCGCCCTGGTCGAGGCCTATGCCAAGGAGCAGGGCCTGTGGCACGACCCGGACCACGAGCCCGACTACTCCGAGTCCCTCGAGCTGGACCTGGGCTCGGTCGAGCCCTCGATCGCCGGCCCCAAGCGCCCCCAGGACCGGGTGCCGCTGGCGGCGGCTGCGGTCGGCTTCCGGCAGGCGCTGGCCGCGTACACCGACAGTCCCGAGCGCACGACGACCGTCGACCTCGGTGGCGAGACGGTCGAGATCGGGCACGGCGCGGTGGTCATCGCGGCGATCACCTCGTGCACGAACACGTCCAACCCGTCGGTGATGATCGGCGCAGCGCTGCTGGCGAAGAAGGCGGTCGAGCGCGGGCTGACCAGCAAGCCGTGGGTCAAGACCACTCTGGCGCCCGGCTCCAAGATCGTGTCCGACTACTACGAGAAGGCCGGACTCACGCCGTACCTGGACAAGCTGGGGTTCGACCTCGTCGGCTACGGGTGCACGACCTGCATCGG
>DAIRVJ010000102.1:6023-8539 GCA_036802895.1 Candidatus Nanopelagicales bacterium | reverse complement strand
TTCCGCGAGCTCGGGGCACTCCCCGAAACCGCCGCGGCGCTCGAGGCGCTGGGCATCGTCGAGGCCTTCCCCATCCAGGAGATGACCCTGCAGGTCGCCCTGACCGGCCAGGACATCATCGGCCAGGCGAAGACCGGCACCGGCAAGACCCTCGGGTTCGGGGTCCCGCTGCTGCAGCGGATCATCGCCCCCGCCGACCCTGATCAGGTCGAGCTGGTCGCCGCGGGCGCCCCCCAGGCCCTGGTGATCGTCCCGACCCGTGAGCTGTGCATCCAGGTGGCGAGCGACCTGCGGGCGGCCGGGCGGCTGCGCGCCGTCCGGGTGCTCGAGATCTACGGCGGTCGGGCCTACGAGCCGCAGATCGAGACGCTACGGGCCGGCGTCGACGTGGTCGTCGGCACACCGGGGCGGCTCATCGACCTGGTCCAGAAGCGCCATCTCGACCTGTCCCACGCGAAGGTGCTGGTGCTCGACGAGGCCGACGAGATGCTCGACCTGGGCTTCCTGCCCGACGTCGAGCGGCTGGTCGCGAAGACGCCGGAGAACCGGCAGACCATGCTCTTCTCGGCGACCATGCCGGGCGTCATCGTCAGCCTGGCCCGCCGCTACATGCGTCAGCCGACGCACATCCGCGCCACCATGGGCGACGACGAGTCGGCCACGGTCGACACCGTGGAGCAGCACGTCTACCGGGCGCACGACCTCGACAAGCCGGAGCTGCTCGCCCGGATCCTGCAGGCCGAGGGCCGTGGCCTGACCATCATCTTCTGCCGGACCAAGCGGGCCTGCGACCGGGTGGCCGCCGACCTGGTCGGGCGTGGCTTCGCGGCCGCAGCGGTCCACGGTGACCTGGGCCAGGGCGCCCGCGAGCAGGCGTTGCGCGCCTTCCGCACCGGCAAGGTCGACGTCCTCGTCGCCACTGACGTCGCGGCCCGCGGCATCGACATCGAGGGCGTCACGCACGTCATCAACAACACCTGCCCGGAGGACGAGAAGATGTACCTGCACCGGGTCGGGCGCACCGCCCGGGCCGGCGCTTCCGGGGTCGCCGTGACGCTGGTCGACTGGGCCGACCTTCCTCGGTGGAGCCTGATCAACAAGGCGCTCGGCCTGCCCTTCGTCGACCCGCCCGAGACCTACTCCAGCTCGGACTTCGTGTTCACCGCGCTGTCGATCCCCCGCGAGGCCACCGGCGTGCTGCCCCGCGCCCGGCGTACCCGCGCCGGCCTGAGCGCCGAGGAGGTCGAGGACCTCGGCGAGACCGGGCGGGGTGGCCGTCCGGACTCCCGGGGACCCCGCCGGCCGCATGCCGACGCCGGCAGCCGACCCCGCGCCGACCGGACGACTGCGGCCTCAGGGGCCTCGGACGCGCAGCAGAAGCCCACCACCGCCCGGTCCCGGCGCCGCACCCGAGGTGGGCAGCCGCTGGACGCGGCCGGTGGCCCGGCCGGCGCGACGGGCTCGACGACCACGACGTCAGCCGGCGCCCCGGGCCCGGACGCAGGAGAATCCACCGGGCCGGCCAACGGTCCGCGTCGTCGTCGCCGCCGTCGCGGCGGCAGCGGCCGATCGGGCCCGGTTGAAGGCGGAGCCGCCCGAGCTCCCGGCACAGCCGAGGCGACCGGCACGTCCGCCCACCCCGGCACCGGCTGACCCGAGGTCAACGCAGGACGACGACCGTCGTCCCGACGTCGGCCCAGCCGTACAGCCAGCGTGCGTGCTCGGGTGACTGCCGCACGCAGCCGCCGCGGCCGATCGGTTCGCCCAGATCGCGGATGGCCTGGATCGTCCGACCGGACGACGCCCAGCGCGGGATGTCGTGGAACCCGATCCGGGCCTTCTCACCCCAGGCGAAGCGGACCATCCACCGAAACGTCACCTTCGGTTCGCTGAGCGAGACCGACGACGCCGACTTCGAGTACACCCGGTAGGTGCCGGGCCGCGGACGGTCCGGTCGACCGGTCACCGGGTAGTCGCGCAGCACGGTGCCGTCAGCGCCGACGACCCACAGGTGCATGGTCGACTTCTGGTAGACGATCCGCCGACCACTCCCCGACCGCGCGGGCAACGGTCGGCCGGTGTCCGGGCTGGCCGCCTCGGCCGGCGTCGGCGACGGGCTCGCGGATGCCGAGGGTGTCACCGGGCCCGCCGCACGGGGCGCGGGGCCGGCCGGCAGCAGGGCGCGCGGCCCCCGGGGCGGCAGGCCGTCGTCGACCGACGGTGTCTCGTGCAAGACGGCCGGGCTGAGGCCGAGCGCACCGGTCGCCACGGGCCGCCCGGCGGACGCGCGCGGGGCGGCCGAGACGTCGTCCAGGCCCTCCAGTCGCAGGACCGTCGAGCGCAGGGTGCCACCCACGGCGAAGCCGAGCACGCAGGCGATGGCAAGGATGACCGGCCGGACGTACCGAGGCACGGCGGCCGGCCCCTCGACGGGGATGGCAGTCACACGACGCTCCTGGGGAAGACCGGGCGGCTGCCCGGAAGGCGCGACGAACGCACGTCAGGCTCTCGGTCCG
>DAIRVJ010000102.1:0-5923 GCA_036802895.1 Candidatus Nanopelagicales bacterium | reverse complement strand
GTGAACGAGCCGTAGGCCGCCGGCTGGTCCGCCGCGCTGAACAGCAGCCGCTTGCCCTCCTGGTCCGGGACGGTGTCGGGGACCTCGAGCGGCTCGTCGGAGCGGTCGGCCGCCCGACGGCGCAGCCGGTCGAACCCTGGCTCCTTGGGGGGTCCGCTCACCGCTTGCCCCCCTTCTTGCCGTTGCCCTTGGGGCGCCGCCGGCCACCGCGGCCGGCCCGGTCGGCGCCGGCCGCGCTCGTCGTGCGGTCGACCGGCTCCTCGGGCGGCAGGCCCATCAGCCGTCGGGCGTGCGCCCGGTACGCGGCAGCGCCCTTGGACCGGCTCGCCGTGGCCAGCACGGAGCGGCCCGCGGCTGGGGCCTCGGCGAAGCGCACCGACTTGGCGATGGGCGGCTCGAGCACCGCCAGGCCGTAGCGCTGCGACACGTCGGCCAGCACCGCTCGGGAGTGGTTCGTGCGTCCGTCGAAGAGGGTCGGGAGCACCCCGAGGACCGTGAGGTGGCGGTTGGTGAGCCGCTGGACGTCGTGGACGGTGTCGAGCAGCTGGCCGACCCCGCGGTGCGAGAGGGTCTCGCACTGCAGGGGGACGAGCAGCTCGTCGGCCGCGGTGAGCGCGTTCAGCGTCAGCACGCCCAGCGACGGCGAGCAGTCGAGCAGCACCCAGTCGTAGCCGGGCGCGACGTCCTCGAGCGCCTGCTTGAGCACGTACTCCCGGCCGGTCCGGGTCATCAGCAGCGCCTCCGAGCCGGCCAGGTCGATCGTCGAGGGCAGCACGTCGACGCCCTCCTCGGTCGGCTGGACGGCCATCCCGGCGCTGACCCGACCGAGCAGCACGTCGTGGACGGACAGCTCGAGCGACTCCGGATCCAGCCCGAGGGAGAAGGTCAGGCAGGCCTGCGGGTCCAGGTCGACGAGCAGCACCCGCTGGCCGAGCTCGGCCAGCGCTGCGCCCAGGGACGCCACGGTGGTGGTCTTGGCGACGCCGCCCTTCTGGTTGGCGACGACGAGGGTGCGGGTCACGGCGGTCCGGGGTCGGAGGGGCAGGCGGGGCGCAGCCTATTCTGCCGGGTGTGAGCACCCCGCCGTTCCTCGCACTCCCGGCGGGGGTCCGGGCGGCCACCGTGGCGACCGAGCGCCTGGTCTTCGCCGCCCTGCTCGCCGTGCCCGGATCCGACGACCACCACCGACCCGCCGCTCCCGGGCGCGCTCCCGTCGTCCTCGTCCCTGGCTTCACCGGCAGCAAGGAGGACTTCCTCGGCGTGCTCGCGTCGATCGTGGACGCCGGCCACCAGGTCGCGGCGCTCGACCAGCGGGGCCAGTACCAGACCGCCGGCGGTGAGCCGCCGGAGGGCTGGACCATGGAGGCCTTCGCGGCCGACCTGCTCGCCTTCTGCGCGACCGTCGGGTCCGGCCGACCGGTGCACCTGCTCGGCCACTCGTTCGGCGGGCTGGTGGCCCGGGCGGCCGTCCTGGCCGAGCCCGCAGCGTTCGCGTCGTTGACGCTGCTCGACTCGGGTCCCGCCGCGTTCGAGGGCGACGCCGCCGAGCTGCTGCTGCGGATGGCCGACGGGCTGGACGCCTTCGGGATCGAGCCGGTCTACCAGGCCAAGCAGGCCCACGACATCGCGCGTGGCTGGGTACCCCCGGCCGACCCCGAGGTCGACATCTTCCTGCGGGCGCGGTTCCTGGCCAACGACCCGGCTGCGCTGGCCGCGAAGGCTCGGCTGCTGGCGAGCGCACCCGACGACACGCACCGGCTGGCCAGGCTCGCGCTCGCGATCCTGGTGGCCTACGGTGAGGCCGACGACGCCTGGAACCCGACAATCCAGGCAGAAATGGCGTCACGACTCGACGCGCGGGTCGTCTCGATCCCAGGAGCGGCGCACTCCCCAGCGGCTGAGCGCCCCCGGGAGACGGCTCGTGTGCTGGTCGGGTTCTGGGGGGAGGTCGAGGGGGCGGCCTGACCTCCTGACCGAACCCGCGGGAAGGGAGCGTGCGACATGGCCAGGACGGAGCTGCTCGCCACGCTTCCAGCCGAGCCGGAGCAGGTCGCGGTGGCCCGGCAGGAGCTCGCCCACTACCTGCGGGCACACGGCTTCGTCGAGGACGGCGTCGCCGTCCTGCTGGTCTCCGAGCTGGTCACCAACGCCGTCCGCCACGGCGGCGGCCCGGTGCAGCTCAGCGCCCGACCTGACTCCCGCGTACTGCGCGTCGAGGTCCGCGACACCGACCCGTCGTCCGCCCCGGTCATGCTGGCCGGGGCGACCACCGACCTCGGCGGCCGAGGGTTGCACCTGGTCGACGTGCTGGCCGACCGGTGGGGCTGGGCCCGGTCCAGCCGGGGCAAGACCGTCTGGTTCGAGCTCGACCGCTAGCTGACCGACACCTCCCCCAGACCCTCCCAGGACCGTCGCGCGGGCCCGGCGGCCCGGCCCTGCGGACACAGCCGCACGAAGTCGCACCACCCGCACCATGACCCGGGGCGGGCCGGAAAGACCTCGTCCCACCCGGCCTGGTCGGGCGCCTGCTTCGCCCACGCATCCGCGGCGGCCGCCTCCGCGGCGATGGCCTCGGCACGCGCCAGGTGCCGGCCCAGGGACTCCTCGGTGTGCTCCCAGGCGGCGACCTCCGCCGTCGGCAGATGGTGCAGCTCGACCCGTCGCGAGGGCCGGCGCAGCGTCCGGCGCACACCCAGCACGTACAGCGCGAGGGCGAGCGACCCGCGGGCGTCGGACCCGCTCAGCGGTGTCCGTCCGGTCTTGTAGTCGACGACCACCAGCTCGTCGCCGCGCTCGTCGATGCGGTCGACCCGGCCCGAGACGGCGAGCTGATCGGTCCGGACGGCGACGGTGCGTTCCAGCCCGGCCGGCTGGACGTCCGGATCCAGCCCGGTGGCGTAGCGGGTGACCATGTCCCGTGCCCGCTCGCGCCAGGCGGCCGACTGGGCGTCGTCCCGGAACCCGTCGTCCAGCCACCCGGTCTCGACCAGCCGGCCCGCCGACGCGGGGGTTCGGCGCGAGCGGGGCAGGTCCCACCAGGCGCGCAGCGCGCTGTGCACGGCCGCGCCCATCGACAGGTGGGCCCAGGGCGGCCCCTTCGGCGGCGTCGGGCGGGTGACGTAGCCGAACCGGTACCTGCGGGGGCAGTCCAGCCAGGTGGTGAGCCGGGTCGGAGTGCAGGTGTACAGCCGGCGCGGCATGCCGGCCAGCCCGAGCTGCTCCACGCGGCCGACCCTAGTCGGGCTCAGCCAGCCCGGATGAACGCGGTCACGCCGTCGACGACGAGCTGAACGGCGATCGCGGAGAGGAGCAGGCCGGCGATCCGGGTCACGACGGTGATGCCCGCCGTCCCGATCACGGAGTGGATGCCGCCGGCGAAGCGCATCGCCAGCCAGAGGCACAGGTGCACCGCGACGATGGCCAGGCCCACGGCGACCAGCTCGGGCGCGGACCCCTCGGCGTCCCGGACGAAGACGATGGTGGCGACGATCGCACCGGGGCCGGCGAGCAGCGGGGTCCCCAGCGGCACCAGGGCCACGTTGACGTCCTGCGAGCCCGCGGGCTCCTCGGCCCTTCCGGTGAGCAGCTCCAGCGCGACGAGGAGCAGGAGCAGCCCGCCCGCGATCTGCAGCGCCGGCAGGGTGATCCGCAGGTAGGTGAGGATCGACTCGCCGAACACCGCGAACACGACGATCACCGCGAGCGAGACGGCGACCGCCTGCAGCGCGGAGCGGGACCGCTGGCGGCCGGTCTGACTCGACGTGAGCGCGAGGAAGATCGGCACCGTGCCCGGCGGGTCCATGATCACGAAGAGCGTGACGAACACCGAGCCGAGGAAGCGCGGGTCGAGCAGGTCGCTCATCGGCCGACCTCGGCGAGCAGCGCCTCGAGGACGTCCGGGTGCGTCGTCTCGGACCCGAGCCGCTGCGCCCGACCGGAGCCGTGGAAGTCGCTGGCCCCGGTGACCTGCAGGCCCAACTCGGCGGCCAGCCCACGCAGATGCGCACGGGTCGGTCGGTCGTGGTCGGGGTGGTCGACCTCGAGGGCGAACAGTCCGGCCTCGGCCAGCCGGGCCACCGCCTCGTCGTCGACGGTCGGACCGCGGCGCGCGGCGCCCGGGTGGGCGAACACGGGGACCCCGCCGGCCCGGCGGACCATCCGCACCGCGTCCGCGGCCGGTGCCGCGTGGTGGCGGACGTAGAACGACCCCTCCGGGCGCAGCAGCTGGGCGAAGGCGGCCTCCCGGTCGGGCACCGCCCCGACCCGGACCAGCGCGTCCGCCACGTGCGGACGGCCGACCGTGCCCTCGCCCGCCAGGTCGGCGACCATCGACCAGGTGACCGGGTGGCCGGCGGCGGCGAGCCGACGGACCATCTCCTGAGCCCGCGGCACCCGGTCGTCGCGGCAGCGGGCCAGCTCGGTCGCGAGCTCGGGGTCCGAGGGGTCGGCGCCGTAGGCCAGCAGGTGCAGGCTGACGCCGTCCATGGCGCACGAGATCTCCACCCCGGGCAGCAGGCGCAGGCCCGCTCGGGCCGCCTCCTCCCCGGCCTCGGCCAGGCCGGCGACGGTGTCGTGGTCGGTCAGGGCCAGCAGGTCGAGGTCGGCCGCCCGAGCGGCCCTGACCAGGTCGGCGGGCGACAGGGTTCCGTCGGAGGCCCGGGAGTGCACGTGCAGGTCGATGCGCACCGGCCCAGCCTAGGCGTGGCCGTGCCGGGCTCAGCCGAGACGGGGGCAGGCCGCGCCGAACGGCAGGTCGCCGGGCGGTCGTCGGTGCAGGTCGTCGAGGTGCAGGTCGTCCTGCACGACCAGGCCGGCCGTCTCGGGCCAGGCGATGACCCACAGCCAGCGACCCGCGGCCTCGCCGACGTAGGACGTCCGGTCGGGCGGTCCCGGGACCTCCCACAGCGGCGTCTCGTGGCCGGCCACTCGCACCCGGGCGGCCGGGGTGCCCTGCAGGAGGCCCTCGCCCGGGTCCGGCCCGGGCAGCCCGGCACAGCCCGCCCCCAGCCCGACGCCCGGTTCCTCGGCGACGACCAGCAGGTCGGCCGCACCGCCCAGCGGCGCCGGGCCGCTGACGGCCACCAGGGTGGCCCGCCCCCCGCTGCGCTCGTCCCCGGCCCAGACCAGCCCGGTCACCAACCACCCGGCCGGCAACGGCCAGGGCAGCCAGGCCGGCACCTTCGCCATCCGCACCAGGTGGTCGACACCCGCGTCGCTCAGCGGCAGCGGCGGCTGGCGGGGATCGACCCCCCCGTGCCGGTCGCACACCCATGCGCTCGACATCAGCCCGGGGGGCTGGAGGCCGCCGCCACACCGGGGGCAGGTGGGTTCGGGCCGCATGGCCGTCAGCGTTTCGCCGTCCCCGTGGGCGGTCAAGCCTTCGGGACCGGGCGGCCGGGCTGCTCCCCGCCGCGACTGTCCCCGTAGACCCGCTTGGGCACCATGACCTTGCGGCGGAACACGCAGACCACGGTGCCGTCCTGCTTGTACCCCCGCGTCTCCACGTACACGACGCCGCGGTCGTCCTTGGACGTCGACTCGGTGGTGTCCAGGACCGTCGTCTCGCCGTAGATCGTGTCGCCGTGGAAGGTCGGGGCGACGTGCCTCAGCGACTCGACCTCGAGGTTGGCGATCGCCTTGCCGCTGACGTCCGGTACCGACATGCCGAGCAGCAGCGAGTAGATGTAGTTGCCGACGACGACGTTCTTGCCGAAGTCGGTGGACTCCTGCGCGTAGTGCGCGTCCAGGTGGAGCGGGTGGTGGTTCATCGTGATGAGGCAGAACAGGTGGTCGTCGTACTCGGTGACGGTCTTGCCGGGCCAGTGCCGGTAGACCGCCCCGACCTCGAACTCCTCGAAGTAGCGTCCGAACTGCATGACGTCCTCCTCGCCCGCGGCTGCACCCCCGATCCTGCCGGACGTCC
>DAIRVJ010000101.1:0-8549 GCA_036802895.1 Candidatus Nanopelagicales bacterium | reverse complement strand
GCCGTCCGAGGACGCCGGGTGGTCGCCGTCCTGTGCACGCACGGGCACAACGACCACGTCAACGCCGCCCGTGACGTCGCCGCCGCGACCCGGGCGACGATCGCCCTGCACCCCGCTGACCGGATGCTGTGGGCCCAGGAGCACGGCGAGGTCCCGCCCGACGTCGACCTCGCCGACGGGGACACCGTCGAGGTAGCCGGAACGTCGCTCGTCGTCCTGCACACCCCGGGTCACTCACCCGGTGCCGTGTGCCTGTACGCGGCGGACCTGGGTGCCGTGTTCTCCGGCGACACCCTGTTCCACGGCGGCCCTGGCGCGACCGGGCGTTCCTTCAGTGACTTCCCGACCATCATCGAATCGATCCGGGATCGGCTGCTGGTTCTGCCGCCGCACACCCAGGTGCACACCGGGCACGGAGACGACACCACCATCGGGGCTGAAGCGCCCCATCTGGACGAGTGGCTGGCCCGCGGCCACTGACCCGGCTCGTCCGGAGGCGGCCGGTCCGGCCCACGCGTGCGACGATGCCGGGGTGACGTTCATCGCCGGCGTGGGTAGCGCGCTGCCTCCTCGGGTCTACCCGCAGCAGGAGATCACCGCCGAGCTCGCCCGATTCGTCGTCCACGAGCCGCGCGACCGGGCGCTGCTCGAGCGCTTCCACGCCGCAGCCGGGGTGCGCACCCGCCACCTCGCGCTGCCGCTGTCCGACTACGCCGACATCGGCGGCTTCACCAACGCGAACGACGCGTTCATCCGAGTCGGCACCGAGCTGGGGGAGCAGGCGGTGCGCACGGCGCTCGACGCCGCCGGGCTGGTCCCGGAGGACGTCGACGTCATCATGACGACCACCGTCACCGGCGTGGCCGCCCCGAGCCTGGACGCGCGGCTGGTGCCGACCCTGGGCCTCCGGTCGGACGTGCGACGGCTGCCCCTCTTCGGCCTGGGCTGCGTCGCAGGCGCCGCGGGCATCGCCCGGCTGCACGACCTCCTCGTCGGTGACCCCGACGCCGTGGCCGTGCTGCTCTCGGTCGAGCTGTGCTCGCTCACCGTCCAGCGTGACGACGCCTCCGTCGCGAACCTGGTGGCCAGCGGCCTGTTCGGCGACGGTGCCGCCGCGGTCGTCCTCGTCGGCGACCGGCGGGCGCACGCGCTCGGGCTCACCGGCCCGCGTGTGGTGGCCTCGAGGTCCCGGTTCTACCCGGACACCGAGCGGGTCATGGGCTGGGACATCGGCGGGAGCGGCTTCCGGATCGTGCTGGCGTCGAGCGTCGCCGACGTGGTCGAGGAGCACCTGGGGCAGGACGCGAAGGAGTTCCTCGCCGGACAGGGTCTCGAGGTGGGTGACGTGGCGCACTGGGTCGCCCACCCGGGGGGGCCAAAGGTGCTGCAGGCCGTCCAGTCCGCGCTCGCCCTCCCGGACGGCGCCCTCGACGTCACCTGGCGCTCGTTGGCGGCGATCGGCAACCTGTCCTCCGCGTCGGTGCTGCACGTGCTGCGCGACACCCTCGCGCTGCACCCGGCCGGCACGGGCGAGCCGGCGGTCATGCTCGCCATGGGTCCGGGGTTCTGCGCCGAGCTCGTCCTGCTGCGCTGGTGAGGGGGGTGGTCGCCGGGTGAGCAGCCAGGTCTGGTTCACGCTGCTCGTCGCCGCGGTCGCCGTCGAGCGACTCGTCGAGCTGCGGGTGTCCCTGCGGCACGCCCGGTGGGCGCTCGCCCGGGGCGGGGTGGAGACCGGTCGGGGTCATTACCCGTGGATGGTGGCGCTGCACACCGGCCTGCTCGTCGGCTGCCTGCTCGAGGTGTGGCTGCTCGACCCGGGCTTCCGGCCCCGGATCGGCTGGCCGATGCTCGCCCTCGTCGCCGCCTCGCAGGCGCTGCGCTGGTGGTGCATCCGCACGCTCGGCCCCCGCTGGAACACCCGCGTCATCGTCGTCCCGGGCCTGCCGCTGGTCACCGAAGGCCCGTACCGATGGTTGCGGCACCCCAACTACGTCGCCGTGGTCGTCGAGGGCCTGGCCCTGCCCCTGGTCCACGGCGCGTGGCGGACGGCGCTGGTCTTCGCCGTGCTGAACGCGTGGGTGCTGGCCGTGCGGCTGGCGACCGAGGACAAGGCGCTGCGCCAGGCGGTCGCCGCGCGTCCCAGGACTGACCCATGACTCCGGACGTCGACCTGCTGGTAGCCGGCGGTGGCCCCGTGGGGCTGGGCACCGCCATCATGGCGGCCGAGGCGGGGCTGCGGGTCGTGGTCGTCGAGCCCCGGCCGGGCCCGATCGACAAGGCCTGCGGCGAGGGCCTGATGCCGGGGGCGCTGACGGAACTGCAGGCGCTCGGGGTCGACCCACCCGGCCGGGCCTTCCACGGGATCCGGTACGTCACGGCCGACGGCGCGAGGTCGGCTCAGGCGCGGTTCCGGCACGGCCCGGGGCGCGGGGTTCGGCGCACGGTCCTGCAGGCCGCGCTGGCCGAGCGGGCCGAGGCGGTCGGGGTGCGGCTCGTGGCCGACCGGGTCGACGAGGTCATCCAGGGGTCCGACTCGGTCGAGGCCGGCGGCATCATCGCGCGCTACCTCGTCGCGGCGGACGGCCTGCACTCGCCCCTGCGCCGCAGGCTCGGTCTCCAGCGGCCGGCGCACGGGCAGCCGAGGTACGGGCTACGCCGGCACTACGTGGTGGAGCCCTGGACCGACCTGGTCGAGGTGCACTGGGCCGTCGACGCCGAGGCCTACGTCACCCCGGTCGCCGACGACCTGGTCGGGGTCGCCGTGCTCACGGCCACCCGCGGGATCGACCTGGACGCGTGGCTGCGCACCCGGTTCCCCAGCCTGGGCGTGCGCCTGGTCGGTGCCGGACCGTTGACCGCGGTCCGGGGCGCGGGACCGCTTCAGCAGAACGTCTCGGCCCGGGTGGTCGGGCGGGTGCTCCTCGTGGGCGACGCTGCGGGTTACGTCGACGCGCTGACGGGGGAGGGCGTGGCGGTGGGACTGGCCTCGGCCCGGGCCGCCGTGGCTGCCGTGGTCGCCGACCGTCCCGAGCAGTACGAGTCCAGCTGGCGGCACGCCACCCGCCGCTACCGGTTGCTCACCCGCGGGGTGCTGGCCGTGTCACGCAGCCCCCTGCGCCGGGTGCTGGTGCCGGCGGCCGAGGCGCTTCCCCCGGTGTTCGGCGCGATGGTCGACTCGCTGGCCCGGGCCTGAGGCGCAGGTGTCTGGACGACGCGCCGGCCCCGCGACGCTGCTCGTGTACGCCACGCGGTCCGGCGGCACCACGCTGGACAGCGGAGCGGGTGGCGGCAACCCGTTCGCCAGCGCCCTGATCGAGGCAGCCGAGCCACCGGGTCTCCCACTGAGGGAGCTGCCCAGGCGACTGCGGACCCGCACGGCGGACCTGAGCGGGGGCCACCAGGCCGTCGAGTGGCTGGGCGAGACCGCGCTGCGGTCCTGGCGGTTCCCGGTCGGCGACGGGCCGACGCCGGAGCGGAGAACCGCGCTGGTCCTGGTCGTCTCCGACTACTCGGCCGTCGACCAAGCCGCATCGCTGACCGGCGCCGCCCACGACGAACGCCGGGTCGCCGCGATGCTGGCGAGGCACGGCTTCTCCGTCGACCAGGGCGTAGGCCCGCGTCGAGCCGAGCTCCGCCGCGCCATTCAGGCGTTCCGCCGGCGTTCCGAAACCGCCGACGTGGCCGTGATCTACTCCACCGGCCACGGCGTGGAGTCGGACGGGACGGTCTACCTGCTCCCCGGCGACTACCCGGTCGGCGGGGGCTTCGCCAAGGGACAGCTGCGACGGTTCGGTGTCAGCGTGACCCAGCTGGTGGGCGCGGCGTGCGCCCGCGGGCAGAACCTGGTGTTCTTCGCCGGGTGTCGCACCCTCGTGTCGCCGGTGACGCCCCCCGACCTCAGTCGGGCACCCAGATGAGACCCAGTCGCCGGGTCGTCTCCGGCCCGGCGATGCCATCAGCGTCGCTGCCGGTCCAGCCCTGGGCCTCCTGGAAGCGCTGGCAGGCCGCCCGGGCCGCCTCGCCGTAGAAGTCGGTCGGGCCGTCCTCGATCGGCAGTCCCTTGGCGATCAGTGCGTTCTGCACGTTCCAGACGCTGTCGCTGTCGGCCTGCTCGAACCGCATCTTGGACCGGTACACCTTGCGCCCCTGGCGGAACTGAGGGGTGAAGCCGGGGGAGTGCGCGGTGACCGGAGCAGCGCCGCCAGGCGCGGCTGACCGGGCGCCGAGCGCGCGCGCCACGTCGGCCCTGATCGTGGCCATGTCGTCGCGTGGATCGACCTTGCCCTCGCTGCTCCACTCCTTGTGGCCGATGACCTTGGCCCCGCCGATCCCGTACCGGCGGCAGAGCGCCGCGACGAGCCGGATCAGGACGTCGTACTGGTGCGGATGGGTGGCGAGCGGGTGGGTACCGGCACACTGGACCTCGATGCCCAGGGCGACCTGGTTCGCGCAGTCGCGACGGATGCCCGCCAGCGAGCCCTTGCCCGCGTGCGACGCCCGCCCCGGCTCGTTCTGGCCGGGCCGCTGCTGGCAGAGCACCCATACCGTGCCGCTCTGCCCCAGCATGAGCTGCGCCAGCGGGGGGAACCGGCCCGATGCGGTCTTGAGGTAGGCGGCCTCGTCGGCCTCGTCCGCCGGATCGCACGCGCTGACCGTGTGGTGGACGACGATCCAGCGGACCCGGTCCCATGGCGTGCTGCGCCCCACCACCGGATGGTCGTCGACGGCGAAGCCCTGGGTGCGCAGGAACGCCCCGATCGTGCCGGTCCCCCGAGTCGCCGGCGGGCCCTTCGGGGCCGGCGGGCGCTCGGCGGGCGGGTCCCCGTGGTCACTCTCGGATTCCGGGTCCGGGAGTCCGACGCCGGGCGCCGGGTGGGCATCGTCGGTGACGAGCACGTATGGGACCTCGGTCATGGCACGCCTCCTCGTGCGGGGGCGGGCGGCTCCATGGTCGCCCCCGCGTGACCCGATGCCAAGGGGTTTCCGGGCGCCCGGAGCGCCTACAGCACCTTCGTCCCGTACATCTCGCCCAGCGGATCGGCGATCAGCTCCAGCCGGGCGCCGTCCGGGTCGCGGAAGTAGATCGAGGTGCCGCTCTCCGACTGGTAGGACACCCCGGCTCGCTCGAGGTTGCCCTTGAGCCGCGCCCACACCGTGGGCTCCACCGAGATGGCGAGGTGGTGCAGCCCACCCAGCACCTCCGCGTACGGGCCGAGGTCCAGCCCGGGCAGGTCGAAGAAGGCAAGCAGGTTGCCGTGGCCGATGTCGAAGAAGAAGTGGTTCGAGCCCCGGTAGTCGCGGTTCTCGAAGATGTCCGTGAGCGGGAACTCCAGCACCTCCTGGTAGAAGCGCACGGTGCGCTCGACGTCGGAGGAGATCAGCGCCACGTGGTGAACGCCACGGGCGCTCGACCCCGGACGCCGGTCGTCCGGCTGCAGGTACTCCTGTCTGATCCGATCGCGTTCCGTTGCGATGGCGACCAGGTCGATGCCGGCGTCGTCTGCCACGAGCTCCTCCTTCGGTCCGTCGGCTCTCGGGTCAGAGGTTGAAGCCCGCTCGCATCGACGTCGCGTTCTTGGCCTTGCCCAGCAGGGGTCGACCGAGCAGCTCCTCCGTCGTCCGCAGCAGCGAGTAGTGGTCGTAACGCGTGCCGCTGCGCGTCCCCGGTCGCACCGACGGCGCGACCACGACGGTCGCGATGCGGTTGGCCTGGTCGTGCGCGTCGGTGTCCCAGGTGATGATCAGGACCGTGTCTCCGGCCAGGTACTGCGGGCTGGCCAGCACCTTGGGCACGAACGCGGACAGCCACGCGTCGCCGACGGCCACCGAGCAGTCGTGGGTGTCGTGGCACATGTTCGGGGTGACGAGGGTGAAGGGCGCGTCGAACGTGGGCTTGGCCGGCAGCGGCACGTCCTGGGTGCGGCACGCGGTGCGGATGCCCGTGTAGTAGGCCGCCGGGTTGTGCTTGGGCATGTAGGGGTAGGCGTTGGTGAGCCGGCAGGCCGACGGCATCGACTCCTGGTACGAGCGCCAGCCGGGGACCTGGGAGAAGATCGACGGGACCCGGAGCGGGTGCGCCGCCGGCAGCTTGTCGTCGTGTACCCCTTGGGTGCCGCCTGAGGTGGCCGCGATGTAGTTCGGCAGGGACGGGTACGTCACGCCGTAGGAGCGCGTCGCCAACCCGCACGTCGCGGCCAAGGAGGTGACGTAGGGGGACGACGGCGCGCCGATGATCGACGAGTAGCCGTGGTTCTCCATCCAGATCCACACCACGTGCTTCCAGGTCGGGGGTGCGGTCCCTCGACAGGGTCCGGCCGCCATCTGCTGGGTGACTGTGGCGGTGCGCGCCGGTTCGGCGGCCGGCGGCCATCGGCTGCTGACGACGGACGCCCCCAGCAGCAGGACAGGAAGGATGACCGCAGCCCCTCGAAGCGTCCGTGTCACCTGGCGAGAGTACCTCCGACCTCAGCGTGTCCTAGGGTCGATGGGTGTCCGACAGCCCGGTCCTGCGCGACGAGTCCGTCACCCTGCTCGGTGGTCCTCGGCTGGCCCTGCGTCGGGCCGAGGGTCCACGGCGGCCGTTCCTGCTGGTGCACGGGCTGGCGTCGAACGCGCGGCTCTGGGACGGCGTGGCGATCCGGCTGGCCGCTGCCGGGCACGAGGTGGTGGCGGTGGACCTACGGGGGCACGGCCGTTCGGAGCAGGTCACCAACGGCCATGACACGGCCACCGCGGCCGACGACCTGTCGGCCGTGTGCGCCGCCGTCGGGCTGGTCGGGGAGCGGGCGCCGGTGGCGGCGGGACAGTCGTGGGGCGGCCATGTCGTGCTCACCCTCGCCGCCCGGCACGGCGGCGTGGCGGCCGCCGCGCTCGTCGATGGCGGGTGGCTCAGCCTGAAGAACGGGTTCACGTCGTTCGAGGAGTGCTGGGAGGCGCTCGCGCCGCCGCGCTTCGACGGCGTCCGGATGGCCGACCTGCTGGACCGTGCCGCCGACTGGCACCGGGACTGGCCGGAGGAGGGCCGGATGGGGAGCCTGGCGAACTTCGTCGAGTTGCCGGACGGCACCGTCCAGGCGAGGCTGTCCAGGGAGAACCACCGCAGCATCCTCCGGTCCCTGTGGGAGGACGACCCGGCCGAGCTCTACCCCCGTGTCGATGTCCCCGTCCTGCTCGCCGCCGCGGTGCCAGCCGATCTCGACCCGTTCGACGCGCGTCCGCAGGTCGTGGCCGCGCTTCGAGCCCTACCGCACGCCGAGGTGCGCTGGTACGTCGGCGCTGACCACGACCTGCACGCCCAGCGACCGGACCAGCTGACCGACGACCTGCTGGTCCTGGCGGCTGCGGCCGACGCGAAGGAGTGACCGGGTGAGCCTGCTCGTGGTGATGGGCTCGGGGGAGACTGCGCCCACCATGGTGCGGGTCCACCGCCGCGTGTTCGCGGAGACGGCCGAGGGGCTTGCCGTCCTGCTGGACACGCCCTTCGGGTTCCAGCGCAACGCCGACGAGCTGGTGGAGCGCACGCGCGCCTACTTCGCCGAGAGCGTCGGGCACCCGGTCGACGTGGCGCCCTGGCGGCGACGCGACGCCCCCGCCATGCAGCAGGAGCGCACCCTCGCCCAGCTGCACCAGGCGACGTGGGCCTTCGCCGGCCCCGGCAGCCCGACCTACGCCCTGCGGCAGTGGCTGGACACCCCGATCCCGCAGGCCCTGGCGGACGTCGTCGCGCGTGGCGGAACGCTCGTCTTCGGCAGCGCGGCGGCCGTCACCCTCGGCGCGTTCGCGATCCCCGTGTACGAGATCTACAAGGCAGGGGAGGACCCCCACTGGGCCGAAGGAACCGACCTGCTCGACACGGTCACCGGGCTGCGGGCGGTCGTCATCCCGCACTACGACAACAACGAGGGGGGCACCCACGACACCCGGTTCTGCTACCTGGGAGAGGAGCGGCTGGCCCTGCTGGAGGCCGACCTGCCGGCCGACGTAGGAGTGCTCGGAGTGGACGAGCACACCGCACTGCTCCTGGACGTGGGCCGGCGCACGGCGACGGTGGCGGGCAACGGCGTGGTCACCGTCCGGCGGCGCGGGGCCTCGACCGAGATCGAGGCGGGCACCGTGCTTCCCCTCGATGACCTCTCGGCCCTGCTCCGCGGCGACGACGCCGCGGACCTCCGCGCTGCCCCCACGGAGGCGGCTCCGAGTGTCGTCGACCTGGCTCCCGCTGCGCTGTCCGTGCGGGACGACGCGGAACGCGCGCGGGCCGACTTCGACCAGGCCGTCGGCAACCGCGACGTCGACGGGTGCGTCGCCGCCGTCCTGGGACTGGAGGAGGCGATCCACGCCTGGGGTGCCGACACCCTGCAGAGCGACGACTCCGCGTACGCCCGGCGGGTGCTGCGCGCCCTGGTCGTTCGCCTCGGCGAGCTGGCGACGGTGGGCGCCCGCGATCCCAGGAGCGTCGCCGGCCCCTACGTCGACCTCCTGATGGACCTGCGCAGCCGGGCCCGTTCGTCGGGCGACTTCGCCGCCTCCGACGACATCCGAGACCGGCT
>DAIRVJ010000100.1:0-8558 GCA_036802895.1 Candidatus Nanopelagicales bacterium | reverse complement strand
TGCTCGTCCCTCTTGCGGCGGAACCTGCTCACGTGCCCTCCCCTGGGTGAGCGGCCAGACCCCCGGTCGAGCCGAAACCGCCGGCGGCCCGCGCCGAGCCGGGCAGCGCGGTGACCTCGTGGAAGACCGCCCGCTCGACCCGCTGGACGACGAGCTGGGCGATCCGGTCGCCGCGTCGGAAGACGACCGGCTCGCGCGGGTCCAGGTTGATGACACTCACCTTGACCTCCCCGCGGTATCCGGCGTCGACGGTACCGGGTGCGTTCACCAGGCTGACGCCGTACCGCACCGCGAGGCCGGACCGCGGGTGGACGAAGGCGGCGTAGCCGTCGGGCAGGGCGATGGCCAGACCGGTCGGCAGCAGGGCCCGCTCCCCCGGCGCGAGCTCGGCGTCGACGGTCGTGTGCAGGTCGGCACCGGCATCCCCTGGGTGGGCGTAGGTGGGCAACATCGCGCCGGGGTCCAGGCGCCGCACCAGGACGTCGACGGCGTCGGGGTCGTGCGACGTCACGGGTTGACCTCGTAGGAGCGGGTGACGCCCGAGGCGACGTCGGCCGCTGCCCGGTCGACGTCGTCGGCCCGGCCATGGGCGCGGAAGTGCTCGAGCGGGACCTGCACGAACAGCGCGGCGGCTTCGACGGCCGGCTGCGCGTCGTCGGGCGCCAGCCGCCCGGATGCCCGGGTGTAGACCTTGCGCCCGGACTGGCCGACGACCTCTGCGCGGATGTGCAGCCGCGAGCCGACCGGAACGGGCCGTCGGAAGTCGGTCTCGAGCCGGACCGTGACGGCCGGATGCCGCAGCAGCCAGTTGAGCGCGCCCAGGCTCTCGTCGAAGGCGGCGGCCAGCACACCCCCGTGCGCCAGTCCGGGCGCGCCCTGGTGGTGCTCGGTCACGTCGAACTCGGCGCGGATCGACAGCCCCTCGCCGGCGACGACGCGCAGGTGGAGGCCGGTCGGGTGGTCGATCCCGCACCCGTAGCAGAACCGGTAGTGGCTCAGCAGCTCCTCGCCGGGCGGCGGCGCGTCCGGGTGCCGCACGGGCAGCACGGCGTCCGCCGGGAGATCGGTGGGATGGCGGACGCTCACGGCACCCGACCCTACTGCCGTCTCCCGAGGCGGCCAGTGGCAGGCTGCACGGGTGTCCGCACCCAGGTACGCCGAGCGGCTGTGGCCGCCGGTGGCCGCCTGGATCGTGGCGGCCGCCGTGGCGGCCAGCCTCGGCCTGGCGTTCGGTGTCCCCTACGGGGCAACGGTCGGGACGTTCGTGGGCGCCGTCGCGGTGAGCGCCACCCTCGCCGGCCTGGTCGCCCTGGCCGGGCGGGTCGAGGTCGTTGCGGGGGAGCTGCGCGCCGGTCGCGCCCACCTGCCCATCCAGGTGATCGCCCGGGCTGTGCCGCTGGACACCGAGGCCGCCGCCCGGCTGCGCGGGCGCGAGGGCGACGCGCGGGCGTACCTGTTCCTGCGTGGCTGGGTCCCCACGGCCGTCCGCGTGGACCTCGCCGACCCCCGCGACCCCACGCCCTACTGGTACGTCTCGACCCGGCGACCGGCGGCTCTGGCGGGAGCGGTCGAGGCGGCCCGGGCGGCCGAGCGGCCGTCGACCTGACGCCGGCCCGTCGGGTGCGGCAGGCTGGACCCGAGTCGGCACTCCGCGAGCCCGCGAGGGAGAGGACAGGTCCCATGGCAGAACGCGAGGTCGGTCGGGCGGGTCAGCTGGTGCTGCTCGGGGGCACGGCCGCGGCCGCCGCCTTGGCCCAGCGGGCGGTCTCGGTGGTGTGGGTGGCGGCCACCGGTCGTCGTCCGCCGGAGGATCCGGCCGATCCCGACGTGCAGACCCGCCAGGCGGTGGCGGCGGCGGCGCTCACCGGCCTCACCGCCGGCGTGCTCCGGACCCTGCTGAACCGTCGGGTCACCCGCAGCAGCCGCGCCCGGGCCGAGCGCAAGGCCCTGCGGGCGAGCGGCGGCTCAGGGGCGAGTGCCGGCGCCGCCTGAGCGCGCCGCCAGCCGCCCGCTCGACCCGGCGCGCAGCGCCCGGTTCACCACCCGCCCGGTGAGGCCGCCGGTCAGTGGGCGGTTGCGCCGCAGGTCGACCCGCAGCTCGTCGGCGACCAGCCGGGTCTGCCGACGGTTGCTGAGCGCGCCGTACGCCGCCCCGAGCATCATCGGCGCCACCACGCCCAGGCCGCGGCCGGCCCGCCCGAGCAGCCTTCGCTGGACGCGCTGGCGGGCGACCGAGCCGAGCGCGGCGCTCATGGTGGCCGGCTCGAGCGGGTTGACGCCCCGGCGGTTGGCCCAGGCCAGCGCGTAGGCGGTCCCCCGCTGGGTGGCGCTGCCGTGCGCGGGGTACCCGTACACCTGGTGCAGCTCGGCCACCAGCTTGATCTCGACCGCCGCGACGGCCGCGGTCTCGACGGCGAGCTGGACGGGGACAGTCAGCAGGGTGGGAGGTGCGGTCCACTTCAGGGCGGAGAGGGCACCGCCGGTGACGCCGATCGCGGCGGTCGCGACCATGGCCTGGCGGACCAGGGTGTCGGCCAGCTCCTCGCCGGACTGGCCGGGGAACTGCCGCTGGAGCGTGGCCAGGTCGCGGATCGGCAGCCGCGGGGCGGCATCGACGACCACGTCGGCCAGCCACTTCCCGCTGGCGACGGCCGCCACGCCCGCGTGCCGGGCGGACGAGGCCAGGGCGGGGGCCAGCTGGGCCAGCAGCCGCCCGTAGGCGGATCGGGTCTGCTCGGGCGGTTCGTCCCCGACCAGGGACTCCTCGCCGGCGATCCGGGCCAACAGGTCGGCCGGCGCGTCGGGCGAGGTCCCCACCCCGGGGGTCCGCCGGATCAGGCGGCGCACTCCCGGCACACCGGCTGCCCCTTCACCTCACGGGCCAGCTGGCTGCGGTGATGGACCAGGAAGCAGCGCGAGCAGGTGAACTCGTCGGCCTGACGGGGGAGGACCCGAACCGACAGCTCCTCGTTGGACAGGTCCGCCCCGGGCAGCTCGAAGGCCTCGGCCGCCTCGGCCTCGTCCACCTCGACCACGGCCGAGCTGGAGTCCACGCGACGAGCCTTGAGCTCTTCGAGGCTGTCCTCGGCGAGCTCGTCGTCGGTCTTGCGCGGGGTGTCGTAATCGGTGGCCATGCGGGGCATCTCCGATGAAGAGACCTGGATGAGGGGGTCGAGGGTTCGGTAGTCACGCTGCACAACGTGGCGGACCCTGGTTTTGTGCCCGCCGGGCCACGGATTCTGCCTCACCCAAGCCGCTGTGTCGCCCCTGGGGGCGGCTCGGCGACTAGATTCTCGTCACACTGCCGAGACGGAAGGTGCCGCGTTGGCCATCTATGCGCTGGGCGAGCGGGTCCCGGACATCGACCCGACGGCCTACGTTCACCCGGAGGCGACGATCATCGGGTCGGTCGTCGTCGGCGCGGAGAGCTCGGTCTGGCCGGGTGCGGTCCTGCGCGGTGACTACGGGACGATCACGATCGGGGACCGCACCTCCGTGCAGGACGGCGCCGTCATCCACTCGACCGCCGAGCTGGACACCTCGATCGGCTCCCGCTGCGTCATCGGGCACCTCGCCCACCTGGAGGGCTGCGTGGTCGAGGACGATGCGCTGGTCGGATCGGGCTCGGTCGTGCTGCACCGGGTCCGCGTGGGAGCGGGTGCCCTGGTCGCCGCCGGCGCGGTGGTCACCCCCGACACCGTCGTCCCGCCGCACGCCCTGGCCAGGGGCGTCCCGGCGCGGCTGGTGCCCCAGGCGGTCCAGCCGGGAGCCCACGCCGACGCGGTCACCCGCTACGTCGCCAACGGCCACCGGTACGCGGCCGACCTGCGCCGCCTCGACTAGCCGTCCGCCCGGGGGGTCGGCCACTGGCGGCGGATCACCTGGTCCCACACCAGGTCCGGGGAGAGCCGCCGCGACGTGATCAGTGCCTTGGCCACCAGGCCGACCGCGTAGCGGGCCCGCGGCCGCCTCGCCCGGACGGCGTCGACCACCACGTCGGCGACGTCCTCGGCCGAGACGGTCAGGCTCGCCGCTCGTGGCTCGTAGGCCTGCTGGTAGCGGCGCGTCAGGTCCCGGTGGAACTGGGCGTAGTCCCCGTCGCGCCCCGACAGGGTGCCGAGGGCCGTCTCGCCGAACTGGCTGCGCACCGGTCCGGGCTGAACCAGCACCACGGCGACCCCGAACGGGGCGACCTCCAGCCGCAGGGCGTCGCTGATCGCCTCGACCGCGTGCTTGGACGCGTGGTAGTACCCGCCGCCGGGGAAGGTGAAGCGTCCGCCCATCGATCCGATGGTGACCACCCGGCCGAACCGCTGCTCGCGCATGCCCGGCAGCACGAGCTGGGTGAGCCCGACCAGGCCGAAGACGTTGGTCTCGAACTGCGCCCGGACGTCGTCGAGCGGGGTCTCCTCGATCGTGCCCTGCAGCGCGAACCCCGCGTTGTTGACCAGGACGCCGACCGCACCGTGGTCGGCCACGACCCGCTCGACGGCCGCCTGCCTGCTCTGCTCGTCGGTGACGTCCAGGGCGAGCGTCCGCATGCCCGCCTCGGCCAGCTCCTCCAGGGCCGTCACGTCGCGGGCCGACGCGTACACGGGGTAGCCGGCGGTGTGCAGGGCGAAGGCGGTCGCCCGGCCGATCCCGCTGGAGCAGCCGGTGACGATCGCCGCGGTGGACGCCGGACGGTTCACGTGGCCTCCCGAGAGGTGAGTGGGGCCGGGCCGGTCAGTCTGCGTCGGGGCGGAGCGGGGCCAGCAGGTCGTGCAGGGCGGGGAAGAGCGCGGGGGTGGCGGCGACGACCAGGTCCCTGGACGCCGGCCGGCCGTGCAGACCTCCGACCACGGCACCGGCCTCGGTCGCCACCAGTCCCCCCGCGGCCAGGTCCCACGCCTCCAGCCCGCGCTCGTAGTAGCCGTCGACCCGCCCGCAGGCGACGGCGCACAGGTCGACGGAGGCCGCCCCGAACCGGCGGATGTCCCGTACCTGCGGGAGCACTTGGGCCAGGACGGCCGCCTGGGCCGCCCGCCTCGACGCCGCGTAGCCGAAGCCGGTCGCCACCAGGGCTCGGTCGAGCGCCGCGCAGGACGAGACCGCGATCGGCTGCCCGTTGCGCGTGGCGCCCTGGCCGCGCACCGCCGCGAACGTCTCGCCGTACGACGGGATCTCGACCACCCCGACCACGACCTCGCCGTCGACCTCGGCCGCCACGCTGACCGCCCAGCCCGGCAGGCCGTACAGGTAGTTGACCGTCCCGTCGATCGGGTCGAGCACCCAACGGACCCGGCTGGTGCCGGCCTGGTCGGCCCCCTCCTCGCCGAGGACGGCGTCGGCCGGCCGTGCCGCCAGGATCAGCCGGCGCAGCAGCTCCTCCGCGCGGGTGTCCATGACGGTGACGACGTCCGTGGGCGTGGACTTGCTGCCCACCCCGAGGTCGCGCGGGCGCTCGTCGCACAGCAGGCGACCGGCTTCGGCTGCGACGTGCAGGGCCAGCGTGAGCAGGGCACCGAGGTCGGGCGCGCCGGTCACGGGCCGTCCTCGCCGCACAGCGCCGGACGAGGACCGCGGGGGTTCGGGCAGCAGCCGGCGGCGCACACGTCGGGCCAGGGCCCGAGCGGGCTGAGCGCGGCGCGGTCCCCCCGCGGGACGTCAGCCACTCGCTCCCGCACGAGGTCGGCGACCATGGCGACGAAACGAGGGTCGGTGCCCGGCGTGGCGGCTCGGGCCAGCGGCAGACCGAGCTCCTCGGCGCTCTGCCGGGCCACGGTGTCGAGGTCGTAGATGACCTCCATGTGGTCGGAGACGAAGCCGATGGGGACCAGCACCACGCCGGGCACGCCCTCGTCGTGCAGCTGCCGCAGATGGTCGGAGACGTCCGGCTCGAGCCAGGGCTGGGTCGGCGGGCCCGACCGCGACTGGTACACGAGGTCCCAGGCGTGCTCCCGCCCCGTTGCGGCGGCGACCCCGGCCGCGACCAGGCCGGCGGTCACCCGGTGCTGGGCCACGTAGGCGCCGCCCTCCGGGCCGCTGCCCTCCGCGGAGGCGGTGGGGATCGAGTGGGTCGTGAACACCAGGCGAGCGCCCCCGCCCGCCGACGGCGCCGACCGGGCCAGCTCGTCGAGCGCGGCCACCGTCGCGTCAACGAACGGCGCGACGAAGCCGGGGTGGTCGAAGTAGTGCCGCACCTTGTCCAGCACGGGGGCACCCGGCCCGACCTCGGTCACCGCGTCGGCCAGGTTCTCCCGGTACTGCCGACACCCCGAGTACGAGGAGTACGCGGCGGTCACGAAAGCCAGCGCGCGCCCGACCCCGTCGTCGCGCATCTGCCGCAGCGCGTCGACGAGGTAGGGCGCCCAGTTCCGGTTGCCCCAGTACACCGGCAGGTCCACCGCCTCGCGCAGTGCGGCCAGAAGGGCCCGGTTCTGGGCGTTGATCGGGCTCACACCGCCGAACCGGTCGTAGTGGGCGCCAACCTCCACCAACCGATCCCGTGGTATCCCCCGCCCACGCGTGACGTTCTCGAGGAACGGGACGACGTCGTCCGGGCCCTCGGGGCCGCCGAACGAGACGAGCAGGACGGCGTCGTAGTGCGTCACACCGCGATCCTCCCAGTCCCTGGCTCGCGCGCATCCCCGATAGCGTCGCGGCCGTGCGCAACCCGTATGCCGCGCTGCTGCGCGTGCCAGGCGCGGCCGGGTTCTCCTCCGCTGCGTTCATGGCCCGGCTGCCGATCTCCATGGTCGGCATCGGCGTCGTGCTGCTGGTGGCGGCCAGCGGCGGGCGCTACGGCCTGGCCGGGGCCGTGTCAGCGGTCCTCGCCCTCGCCGGCGCGGTCGGTCAGCCGCTGGCGGCACGGGTGGTCGACCGGCACGGCCAGCTCCGGGTGGTCGCAGTCACGGCAGCGGTCAGCCAGCTGGCGATGGTCGGCCTGGTGGTGCTCACCGTCCGGGCGGCCCCGGCCTGGGCCCTGCTCGCCGCCGCGGCGGTGGCCGGCGCCACGTTCCCGAACGTGGGGTCGCTGGTCCGGGCGCGATGGTCGGCCCGCCTCTCGGGGACGCCGCTGCTGCGGACTGCCTTCTCGCTGGAGTCGGTGCTGGACGAGCTGATCTTCGTGCTCGGCCCGCCGTTCGTCACGCTCATGGCGGCGCGGATCGGCTCGCCGCAGGCGCTGCTGACGGTCGTCGCCGTCCAGGCCGTCGGGTTGGTGCTGCTGCTGGCCCAGCGCCGGTCGGAGCCCCCGCCGAGCGGGCGGCCGACCCGCGGCGGCCCGCGGGTGCTGAGCCGACCCGGACTGGTCGAGGTGGTCGCGCTGCTGACGGCCTTGGGGGCGGTGTTCGGCTCGGTCGAGGTGGTGACCGTGGCCTTCGCCGACGAGCGGGACCGCCCCCTGGTGGCCGGCGTCGTGCTGGCGCTGTACGCGGCGGGCAGCCTGATCGCCGGGCTGCTGTACGGCGCGCTGCACCCGGCAGCCCCGCTCGGCCGGCAGCTGGCGGTGCTCGGCCGACTCGTCCCGCTGACGGTGGTGGCCCTGCCCGTGGCGTCGTCCGCCGTGGTGCTGGGCGGGCTGATGCTGCTCGCCGGGTTCGTGGTGGCCCCGACCCTGATCGCGTCGTTCGCGCTGGTCGAGTCGACGGTGCCCACCGAGCAGCTCACCGAGGGGCTGACCTGGGCCACGACGGGCATCACCCTCGGCGTCAGCCTCGGCGCGGTCGCCGCCGGCTGGGCGATCGACGCCGTGGGCACGCCGCGCGCCTTCGTGGTCACCACGGTGGCCGGCGTCCTGACCGGCCTGGTCACCGTCGCGGCGCGCGGCCGGCTGGTCGCCGTGGCGGCGGGCTGATCTCGGCCGGCGTGGCTCATCGTCGGCACGGGTGTCCGGCCGGGCGAGGGCCGGACTAGGGTCGGAGGGCGCCACCTTCGCCCGCATTCTCGTGGAAGGCCCCGGACATGGAGGACCTGCGGCTGATCGGGTTGAGCGAGGACGGCTCCCGCCTGGTCCTCGAGACCCGCGACGGCCACGGCTTCGGCCTGCGCGTCGACGAGCGGCTGCACGCCGCGCTGCGCGGTGACCGGGCTCGGCTCGGCCAGCTGCAGATCACCCTGGAGAGCCAGTTGCGCCCACGCGAGATCCAGGCGCGCATCCGCGCGGGTGCGACGGCGGAGGAGGTCGCCGACGCGGCCGGCGTCCCCGTCGAGCGGGTCCGCCGCTACGAGGGCCCGATCCTGTTGGAGCGCACGCACATGGCGCAGACGGCTCGCGCCGTGGGCGTCCGGAGAGTGACCGACGCCACGACCACTCCGCTGGAGACCGTGGTGTCGGTGCGCCTGCAGGAGCGCGGGGTCGACCCCGAGGACATCGACTGGGACTCCTGGCGGCGCGACGACGCCCGCTGGCAGGTCGTGCTGCACTACACCGCAGGCGGCACGCCTCGGACGGCGGCCTGGGTGTTCGACCCGGTCCGGCGCACCCTCGAGCCCGACGACGACGAGGCGCGCTGGCTCACCGACGACGAGCGACCCGCACCGGAGCGCGTGCGGCCGCTGCACCCGCGGCTGGCCCC
>DAIRVJ010000099.1:1642-8674 GCA_036802895.1 Candidatus Nanopelagicales bacterium | reverse complement strand
ATCAACACCGATGCGCAGGCGCTGCTCATGAGCGATGCGGACGTCAAGCTGGACATCGGTCGCGAGCTGACCCGCGGGCTGGGTGCGGGTGCCGACTCCGAGGTCGGGCGCAAGGCCTCGATGGACCACGCGGAGGAGATCGAGGAGGTGCTCAAGGGCGCCGACATGGTCTTCGTCACCGCGGGCGAGGGCGGTGGCACCGGCACCGGCGGAGCGCCGGTCGTGGCCAAGATCGCCCGCTCGATCGGCGCGCTGACGGTCGGCGTGGTGACCCGGCCGTTCTCCTTCGAAGGTCGCCGGCGCGCCCAGCAGGCCGAGACCGGGATCGAGGCGCTGCGCGACGAGGTGGACACCCTCATCGTCATCCCCAACGACCGGCTGCTGTCCATCTCCGACCGCAACGTCAGCGCCCTGGACGCGTTCCGGTCGGCCGACCAGGTGCTGCTGTCCGGCGTGCAGGGGATCACCGACCTGATCACCACGGCCGGCCTGATCAACCTCGACTTCGCCGACGTCAAGTCGGTCATGTCCGGCGCCGGGTCGGCGCTGATGGGCATCGGCTCGGCGCGCGGGGAGGAGCGGGCCGTCGCGGCTGCGCGGATGGCGGTCTCCAGCCCGCTGCTCGAGGCGTCCATCGAAGGAGCCAGGGGCGTCCTGCTGTCGATCTCCGGCGGCTCCGACCTGGGCCTGTTCGAGATCAACGAGGCGGCCCGGCTGGTGTCGGAGTCCGCGCACCCGGACGCCAACATCATCTTCGGCGCGGTCATCGACGACGCCCTGGGCGACGAGGTGCGGGTCACCGTGATCGCCGCCGGGTTCGACGGGGGGCAGCCGAAGCTGCTGGCGGCCCAGCCGGCCGGCGCGGTCGCGAGCGGCTCCGGGGCGAACGCCGACACCGGCCCGCAGACCGGTCCGGTCACCGGTCCGATCACCGGCACGGTCACCGGCACCCTGCCCGCTGCGGCGGCGGACGCGCCCGCCGGGTCGCCCGGGGCCAAGCCGGCCGGGGAGCCGGCGCCCGCGGAGCCGGTGCGGTCGATCACGCTTCCGGCCGAGCCCAAGCCGCGTCGCACCATCGTGTTCGACGACGCCACCGTCGACGACGAGCTCGACGTCCCGGACTTCCTGAAGTAACCCGGGTGCTGCGCGGCGAGCTCGCCGGGGCGGTCCACTGGGCGGTCAGCGACCGGCGGGGTGGAGTGAGCGCGGCCCCTTACGACGCGCTGAACCTGGCCGACCACGTGGGTGACGACCCGGTGGCGGTGGCCGAGAACCGTCGGCTGCTGCGGTCGGTGCTGCGCCGATCCGCCGGCGGACCCACCCGGCTGGCCTTCATGCAGCAGGTCCACGGGCGCGACGTCGCCGTCGTCGACGGCCCGAGCGGCGACGGCCCGAGCGGCGACGGCCCGAACGACAACCCCGTGGTCGCGGACGCCTTGGTGACCGCCACCCCCGGGCTCGCCCTGGTCGTCCTCGTGGCCGACTGCGTGCCGCTGCTGATGGCCGACCCGGTCGCCGGGGTCGTCGCGGCGGTGCACGCCGGCCGCCGCGGCGTGCACGCGGGCGTGGCGCTCGCCGCGCTCGACGCGATGGCGGCCCTGGGTGCGCAGCCACAGCGCACGCGCTGCCTGCTCGGCCCGTCCGTCTGCCCCGCCTGCTACCCCGTCCCCGAGGCCCTCCGGACCGAGGTCGCCGCGCAGGTCCCCGCGGCCTTCTCGGCCACCCCGGACGGGGAGCCGGCGCTGGACCTGCGGGCCGGCTTGGCCGCCGTGCTCGCCGAGCGTGGGGTCACCGCGGAGTCCGTGGGCCCGTGCACAGCCGAGACCCCCTGGCTCTACTCCCACCGGCGCGACGGGGTCACCGGGAGGTTCGCCGGCGTCGTCTGGATGGACCGGTGAGCGACCGCCTCGACGAGCTGGCCGCGAACCTGGCCGCGGTCCACGAACGGATCGCTCGGGCCTGCGCCGCGGTCGGCCGGGCACCTGAGGAGGTCACGCTGATCGCGGTGACCAAGACGTTCCCGGCGCAGGACGTCCGCCGCCTCGTCGAGCTGGGCGTCCACGACGTGGGGGAGAACCGGGACCAGGAGGCCGCGGCGAAGGCGGCGGCCTGTCGCGGGCTGGACGTCCGGTGGCACTTCGTCGGCCGGCTGCAGCGGAACAAGGCCCATTCGGTGGTCACCTACGCCGACGTGGTCCACTCCGTCGACTCGCCGCGTCTGGTCGACGCGCTCGCCACGGCGAGCCGGGCGGCCGGCCGGGCGCCAGCCTGCCTGCTCCAGGTCAGCCTGGACGGCGACCCCGCGCGCGGCGGGGCGCTGCCGGCCGACCTGCCCGCCCTGGCGCACCGGCTGGTCGGGGCCGGCCTGGAGCTGCGCGGGGTCATGGCCGTGGCCCCGCTGACCGGCGACCCGGACGCCGCGTTCGCCGCGCTGTGGGCGCTCGCCGAGCGCCTGCGCGCGGACCATCCGGCGGCGACCTGGGTGTCCGCGGGGATGAGCGCCGATCTCGAGGCCGCGGTGGCCCACGGCGCGACACATGTGCGTGTCGGCAGCGCGGTCCTCGGTCGGCGTCCCGCTCTCGGGTAACGTCTCCACCGGCGGCCGACCCGCTGCGGCACCACCTCCGTTCGCTCGTCACGAAAGGGCCCCTGAGCCATGGCCAGCGCGCTGCGCAAGATGGGCGTCTACCTCGGCCTCGTCGAGGACGAGCTCGAGCACGTCGCCGAGTACGACGCGTACGACGCCTACGACGAGGAGCCCCAGCGCCCGCAGACCCGTCCGCTGCACCCCGTGCGCGACGAGAAGCTGCATGCGCCCGCAGCGCGGCCCCCGGCGCACCGCCCGCACCCGGTCGAGGCCGTCGAGTCCTACACGATCACCACGCTGCACCCGCGCAGCTACAACGACGCTCGCACCGTCGGGGAGTACTTCCGCGACGGCACCCCGGTGATCATGAACCTCACCGACATGCCGGACAGCGACGCCAAGCGGCTCGTCGACTTCGCTGCCGGGCTGGTGTTCGGCCTGCAGGGGACCATCGAGCGAGTCACCGCGAAGGTGTTCCTCCTGTCGCCGGCCAACGTCATGGTCACCGCCGAGGAGAAGGCGCGCCTGGCCGAAGGCGGCTTCTTCAACCAGAGCTGACCGTGCCGGCCGACCTCCTGGCGACCACCGTCGTCGGGGCCACGCTCGTCTGGGTGGGCTGGCTGTTCCTGCTGCTGCTCATCGCCCGGCTGGTGTTCGAGTACGTGTTCCTCTTCGCCCGCGACTACACCCCGCGTGGGATCATGCTCGTCGTCGTCGAGACGGTCTACACCGTCACCGACCCTCCCCTGAAGCTGCTGCGCCGCGTCATCCCACCGCTGCGGCTGGGCTCGTTCTCGCTCGACCTGTCGTTCCTGGTCCTGTTCATCCTGGTCCAGCTCTTCGTCAACCTGGTCGCGCCGCTGCTCTAGCGGGCCGCTTCGGGCATTACCATCCGAATGACTCGTTTCCGTCGATCCACGAGGTGACCTCAGATGCCGCTGACTGCCGAAGACGTGCGCAACAAGCAGTTCAGCACGGGCCGGTTCCGCGAGGGCTACGACATGGACGAGGTCGACGCCTTCCTCGACGAGGTGGAGGCGGAGCTGACTCGGCTGTCCCGCGAGAACGACGACCTGCGGGCCCGGTTGGCCGCCTCCGTCCGGCAGCCGCACGGGGCACCGGAGGGCGAGGCTGCGCCGGCCATGCCCGCCGCAGCCGTCGCCCCGGCCGTGGTCGCTCCGCCCGCGCCTACGGTGGCGCCGTCGGAGGCCGCGGCGCGGATGCTCGAGCTCGCCCAGCGCACGGCGGACGAGCACGTGGCCCAGGCGAAGGCGGAGGCGGACCGGCTGGTCACCGACGCCCGGGTGAACGCCCAGCGGGTGACCGCCGACCTCGAGCACGAGCAGGCCGCGCTCAAGACGCGGATCGAGGAGCTCAAGGCGTTCGAGCGGGAGTACCGCACCCGGCTGCGCACCTACCTGGAGGGCCAGCTGCGCGACCTGGAGCAGATGGCTGCCGTCCCTGGGTCGCCTCCCGGATCGCTGCCGGGGTCGCCCCCCGCGTCCGGTGGAGCCGCCCCCGCCGTGCGGCCGCCGGTCATGGCTCCGTCGATGGGTACCCCGCCGTCCCCGCCGGCGCCGGCCCCGTTGGCCGGGCCGCCCGCGGCGCCCCCGCGCCCGGCCGGGAGTCCGTTCGCCCCGCCCGGTCAGCCTGGCGTCCAGCCGCCGTCCGGGCCGCCCGAGCAGTCCTGAGCGAGGTCGAGTCGTCGGTGCCGGTCAGGCCGGTCGGCGGAACGGGTCGCGGGCCGGGGGGGCGGCCGCGGTGATCCGGTCGGGCTCGACCGCGAGCCCGGCCAGGCCGAGCACGGCCTGCAGGACCGACAGCGTGCTCTGACCGGCCGCCACGCCGGAGGCGGTGACCATCGCCCGGTAGATCGTCAGGTACCCGCGTGCGGGGGTGTCGAAGCTCCAGTCGACCGACCCGAGCAGCACGGCCGCACCGGGTTCACCGGCGGTGTCCCACGGACGGTCCCACACCTGCACGCAGGCCGGACCGGAGTGGAAGTGGCCGCCTCGGCCGACGCCGTAGGTGGTGGCCGCATCCTGCAGGGAACGGGCCTCCGCCTCGCCGAGCACGAGCGCCGGGCGGATGTGGCTGCTCAGCGCGGGCTGAGCCACCGCGAACGGCTTGAGCGTGAGCCCGGCCGTGGTGGGTCCCCCGAGGGGCACGGGGTGGAGCGTCATCAGCGACCTCCGGGTCGGTTCGGCGAGGTGACGGCCGAGGTGACGGCAGCGCCGCCATCGCCTTGCCGACCAATATCGGCCGGGTCGCTCAGCACCTTGAGCGCCCGGTTCAGGTCGGGCGGCGGGCCACCCACACGGTCAGACCGGTGGCCGGATCGGGCTGGGCCGGTCCGGCGCCGTCGGCCGGGCCCGGCCGGCCCTCGACGACGGTGACGGCCAGCACCTCCTCGCGCACCAGGGCGGCATGCTCACGCAGGGCGTGGGCGAGGTCCCCCTCCGCGGTCCACCACAGCCCGATCCGGTCGGAGACGTCCAACCCGCTCGCCTTGCGTGCCTCCTGGACCAGCCGGACGGCCTCCCTGGCCAGCCCGGCTCGGATCAGCTCGGGGGTGAGCGCCAGGTCCAGCGCCAGGGTCTCCCCGCCCGCCGAGGCGACGGCCCATCCCTCCCGAGGCGTCTCGGTGACGATCACCTCGTCCGGGCCCAGCTCGACCGGATCGCCGTCGACGACGAGCACGGCGTGTCCGGCGGTGCGCAGCTCGGCCGCCAGCGCCGCGGCGTCCGCCCCGGCGACGGCCTGGGCGATCCGCGGCGTGGCCGATCCGAAGCGCCTGCCGAGGGCGCGGAAGTTGGCCTTGGCGTGGACGTCGACCAGGCCGCCCACCACGTCCCCGAGGCCGGTGACCGTGCCGACGTTCAGCTCCTCGGCGACCTGGGCGCGCAGCTCCTCGTCGAGGTCGGCCCAGCCTGGGGCGGAGACCAGGGCGCGGGCGAGCGGCTGGCGGGTCCGCGCCCCCGAGTCCACGCGGGCGGCCCGGCCGAGGTCCACCAGCCGCCGGGCGAGCGCCATCCGGGCGGCCAGCTGGTCGTCGACGAGGCCGCGGTCCGCCCGCGGCCACTCGGCCAGGTGCACCGACTCGGCCACGTCGCTGGAGGTCGCGGCGAACAGGTCCTGCCACACCCGCTCGGTGATGAACGGCACGAGCGGAGCCATCAGCAGCGTGACGACGGACAGGCACTCGTGCAGGGTCGCCAGGGCGGTGGGGTCCCCCCGCCAGAACCGCCGGCGGGACCGCCGCACGTACCAGTTGGACAGGTCGTCGACGTAGCCGGCGAGCAGCCGGCCCGCCCGTTGGGTGTCGAACTCCTCGAGCGCGGCGTCCACGTCGGCGGCCAGCCGGTGCGCCTCGGACAGCGCCCACCGGTCGAGCGCCGGACGGTCGGCCACCGCCGGGGCGGGCGTCTGCCGCGGCTCCCAGCCGGACGCCCGCCCGTACAGCGCCTGGAAGGCCACGGTGTTCCAGTAGGTGAGCAGGGTCTTGCGCACCACCTCCTGGATCGCCCCGTGTCCCACCCGACGGGCCTGCCACGGTGAGCCGCCGGCCGCCATGAACCAGCGGACGGCGTCCGCGCCGTGCTCGTCCATCAGCGAGATCGGCTCGAGCACGTTGCCGAGGTGCTTGGACATCTTGCGGCCCTGCTCGTCGAGCAGCAGGCCGAGGCACAGCACGTTGCGGTACGACGAGCGGTCGAACACCAGCGTGCCGATCGCCATCAGCGTGTAGAACCAGCCGCGGGTCTGGTCCAGCGCCTCGCAGATGAACTCCGCCGGGTACTGCGCCTCGAAGTCGGCGACCCCACGGTGCGGGTAGCCCCACTGGGCGAACGGCATCGCGCCGGAGTCGTACCAGACGTCGATGACCTCGGGCACCCGGCGCGCCTCGGCGCCGCAGCGGGGGCAGGGCAGCACCACGTCGTCCACGAACGGCCGGTGCGGGTCGAGGGCGGCGAGGTCTCGTCCGGCCAGCGCCCCGAGCTCGGCGAGGGACCCCACGCAGGTCAGGTGCTCGGTGTCGGCGGAGCACCGCCACACAGGCAGCGGGGTGCCCCAGAACCGGTTGCGGGACAGCGCCCAGTCCACGTTGTGGGTGAGCCAGTCGCCGTACCGACCCCACTGGATCGTGGGCGGGAACCAGTGGGTCGCCTCGTTCTCGCGCAGCAGCGCGTCCTTGACCGCGGTCGTCCGGATGTACCAGGAGGGCTGGGCGTAGTACATCAACGGCGTGTGGCAGCGCCAACAGTGCGGATAGGGGTGCTCGTAGGGCACGTGCCGAACCAGCAGGCCACGCTCGCGCAGGTCCTCGACGAGCAGGGTGTCCGCCTTCTTGAAGAACACCCCGCCGACCAGCCGGAGGTCGGCGCCGAAGCGGCCGTCCGGGGTGATCGGGTTGACGACCGGCAGCCCGTACTCGCGGCCGACCG
>DAIRVJ010000099.1:0-1542 GCA_036802895.1 Candidatus Nanopelagicales bacterium | reverse complement strand
GCGGTGCGGGCGGCGACGTACTCGACGTCCGGGTGCACGGCGACCGCGGTGTTGGACACCAGGGTCCACGGGGTGGTCGTCCAGACCAGCAGGTCGGCGGTTCCGGCCAGTGGGCCCGAGGTCACCGGGAACCGGACGTACACCGACGGGTCGACCACGGTCTCGTACCCCTGAGCCAGCTCGTGGTCGGACAGCGTGGTCCCGCAGCGCGGGCAGTAGGGCGCCACCCGGTGGTCCTCCTGCAGCAGGCCCCGCTCGAACACCTGCTTGAGCGACCACCACACGGACTCGACGTAGGCGGGGTCCATGGTCCGGTAGGCCTGGGACATGTCCACCCAGTAGCCCATCCGCTCGGTCATCGCCTCGAACGCGTCGACGTGCCGCTCGACCGACTCCCGGCATCGGGCGTTGAACTCGGCCACGCCGTACGCCTCGATGTCGCCCTTGCCGGTGAAGCCCAGCTCCTTCTCCACGGCCAGCTCGACGGGGAGCCCGTGGCAGTCCCAGCCGGCCTTGCGGGGGACGTGTCGGCCCTTCATCGTCTGGAACCGGGGGAAGACGTCCTTGAAGACCCGCGCCTCGACGTGGTGGGTTCCCGGCATGCCGTTCGCGGTCGGGGGGCCCTCGTAGAACACCCACAGGGCGCCGTCCTTGGTGCGCTCCAGGGACTTGGCGAAGGTGTCGTGCGCGCGCCAGAACGTCAGCACGTCGCGCTCCATCGCCGGCAGGTCGACCTGGGCGGGCACTGCTGCGTACGTCACGCGTCGCCTCCGTCGTCGGGCTCCTCGACGGAGGGACGAGGCCCCGGTCTCCCGGTGCGCCCCGCGGTACCACCCTCCTTGGTGCCGGCCCGTCGGCCCGCACCCGCTCGGCTCGCCCGGCCGGTTCTACGCGGCCGTCACGGACGGCCGTTTCTTCCGGCGGCTCCGGGGTGATCGTCACCACCGCGCACACCCCCGGGCTCGCACCGTCCCCGGGTCGCTCCTGGCTGCGTGCGGGGCTACCTGTCCCCTTCGACGCTGGTCGGGCTGTCCGCCAGTGTACGGACACCCAGGCGCGACGGGGGGTGCGCCGCGCGCGGCCCCGGTGGGAGAGGATCACCGGGTGCGGGTGACGATCCGGGTCAAGCCAGGGTCCTCCCGGACGGTCGTGGGGGGCCGGTACGGCGCGGGGCCTGCCGCGCCGCTGGTCGTCTCCGTGACCGCCGCGGCGGTGGACGGCGCGGCCACCGAGGCGGCGCTCAGCGCGCTGGCCGACGCGCTGGGCCTGCGGCGTCGGGACCTGCGGCTCGTCCGCGGCCGCACCGCGCGCGAGAAGGTGGTCGAGCTGCTCGCCGTCCCACCGGGGACCGACGCTGTGTTGGCTCGCCTGCGCGGAGAGTGAACACGGCGCTGGTCGGCGGCGCGCCGTTTTGCGGAGGAGCAGGGGGCGACCTATTCTCCCGCTCACTGTCCGTGACGAGTGGGGGGGTCAGCGAGATGGCACAGAGCGCGGGAACCGCCGGTGGTCGGCTGCGCCGCGCGCTCACCGGGACCCGGCGGG
>DAIRVJ010000098.1:4997-8678 GCA_036802895.1 Candidatus Nanopelagicales bacterium | reverse complement strand
TTCTGGCGGGCCGACTCCGGCATGCTCGCCGCGCTGCACGTGCTCGCCGCGCTCGGTGAGACCCCGCCTGGGACGCCGCTGTCGTCGTTGCTGGCGGCCTACGACCGATACGTCTGCTCGGGTGAGGTGAACAGCCGGGTGGCCGACCCCGGCGGCGCGGCGACGGAGGTCGAGGCGCGGTGGAAGGGGCAGCCCGGCGTCACCGTGGATCACCTCGACGGCCTCACCGTCGAGGGCGACGACTGGTGGTTCAACCTGCGCCCGTCCAACACCGAGCCACTGCTGCGTCTCAACGTCGAGGCGCGGGACGAGCCGACCATGGTGCGGCTGCGCGAGGACGTCCTGGCGACCGTACGAAGGGGACCGTCGTGAATCTCGACCCGGTGCTGCTGGAGATCCTGGCCTGTCCGTGCGAGCGGCACGAGCCGGTCGAGGTCGACGAGGCCCGGCAGGCCCTGGTCTGCACGTACTGCCGCACCGCGTTCCCGGTTCGGGACGACATCCCGGTCATGCTGCTCGACGAGGCCGAGCCCGGCCCGGCCGGCGTCGGCCGGCGTCCGTCGGCGTGACCGCTCGGACGCCATGAGCCGCACCATCGACGAGGCCCTGCTCGACGACGTCGCCGCGCTGGCGCTGGCCGACCGCTCCGGCACGCTGGTCACCCTCGCCGGCGCGGGGGCCCAGGTGCGGGCCGCCCGGACCGTGGCCGTGGAGTCCGGCGCCCCCGGGGTCGCCGACGACGGCCGGCCGCGCGCCGTCGTGGTCTCGGCGCTGGGCGGGTCGGCGGTGGTCGCCGACCTGCTCGGCGCCCTGGCCGGCCAGGGCAGCCCCGTGCCGGTCACCCCGATCCACTCGGGAACCCTGCCGGGCTGGGTGAGCCCGCTGGACCTCGTGGTCGCCGTGTCGATGTCCGGCCGGGCGGCCGGACCGCTCGCCGTGGCGGCCGAGGCGGCCCGCCGGGGCTGCCGGCTGCTCACGGTCGGGCGGGCCGGGTCGCCGCTGGCCGACGCCTGCGCCCGCGCCCGCGGGGTGCACGTCCCGACCCCGCAGGGCCTGCGCTCGTCGCGCGCCGGCCTGTGGTCCCTCGCCGTGCCGGTGCTCGTGGCCGCCGACGCGCTCGGCCTGGTCGAGTCGGGCCCGGCTGTGCTGGACGCCGTGGCCGACCGGCTGGACGAGGTCGCCGAGGCGGCCCGCCCCTCGTCCGAGGCGTTCGTGAACCCGGCCAAGTCGCTCGCCCTCGACCTGGCCGGGACGATCCCGCTCGTGCTCGGCGCTGGTGACCTGATGGGTGTGGGGGCCGTGCGGGCCGCCGCCCAGCTCGCGCGCAACGCCCGGCACCCGGCGGTTCCCGGGATCCTGCCGGACGCCGCCGCCGAGGTCGTGGCGACGTTCGACGGTCCCTTCGCGGCCGCGTCGTCGGACCTGTTCGCCGACCCGCTCGAGACGGCGGACCGGACGACGCTGCGGCTGCTGCTCCTGCGTGACGAGGCCGAGGGCGAGGGAGCGGAGATCGCCCGGGTCGCCGACGTGGTCCGCGACACCGCCGTCGAGGGCGGGGTCCGGGTCATCGAGCTGCGCGCCGAGGTCGGGCCCGCGCTGGCCCGGCTGGCCGGGCTCGTCGGGCTCACCGACTTCGCCTCGGTGTACCTGGCGCTCGGCCTGGGCCTGGACCCCACGACCTCCCCGCACGTGGCCGACCTGAAGGAGCGGATGTCCCTGTGAGCAGCTCGGGCGGGACCAGGGCGGTGCTGGCCGCCCTCGTGGCCAACCTCGGGATCGCCGTCGCCAAGTTCGTGGCCTTCGCGTTCACCGGGTCGTCGGCGATGCTCTCGGAGGGCGTGCACTCCCTGGCCGACTCCGGCAACCAGGTGCTGCTGCTCGTGGGGGGCCGCCGGGCGACGCGGGCGGCGAGCGACGAGCACCCGTTCGGCTACGGGCGCAGCCGCTACGTCTATGCGTTCATCGTCGCGATCGTGCTGTTCAGCCTCGGCGGGGTGTTCGCGCTGTACGAGGGCTGGCACAAGCTGTCGCATCCGGAGGAGCTGTCCGCTCCCGGCTGGGCGTTCGGGGTGCTCGTCGTGGCCATCGTGCTCGAGGGCTTCTCGTTGCGGACGGCGGTCCGGGAGTCCAACCGCGTCCGGGGGTCGGCCTCCTGGCGGCAGTTCGTCCGTGGCGCGAAGGCGCCCGAGCTGCCCGTCGTCCTGCTCGAGGACATCGGCGCGCTGACCGGTCTGGTGCTCGCCCTCCTGGGGGTCACCCTCGCGGTGGCGACCGGCGACGGCCGGTGGGACGGCGTGGGCTCGCTGTCGATCGGCCTGCTGCTGGTCGTCATCGCGGTCTTCCTGGCCCTGGAGACGAACAGCCTGCTCATCGGGGAGTCGGCGACGCGCGAGCACGTGGCGCTGATCCGCGCCGCGCTCGAGGGTGGCGACGACGTCGAGAAGGTCATCCACCTCAAGACGCTGCACCTCGGGCCGGACGAGCTGCTGGTGGCTGCCAAGATCGCGGTGGGGCGGGCGGACAGCGCGAGCGCGGTCGCCCACGCGATCGACGACGCGGAGGCCCGGGTGCGGGCGGCGGTGCCCCTCGCCCGGGTCATCTACCTGGAGCCGGACATCCTGCGACCCGCTCACCCGATCGCGTGAGCGTGCTGGGCCTGGAGGGTCCCGTCCGGCACTACGCCTGGGGCTCGCGCACGGTCCTGCCGGCGATGCTCGGACTGGACGTCCCGGCGCAGCAGCCCTGGGCGGAGATCTGGCTCGGTGCCCACCCGGACGGCGCGGCCAGGCTGTCCGACGGCCGCAGCCTCGCCGACGTCGCCCCCGACCTGTCCTTCATGGTCAAGCTGCTCGCCGCGGCGGAGCCGCTGTCGGTCCAGGCCCATCCGTCGCGCGAGCAGGCTCGCGAGGGGTTCGCGGCCGAGGAGGCCCTCGGGATCCCGCACCGCGCACCGCACCGGTCCTACAAGGACGCCAACCACAAGCCCGAGCTGCTCGTCGCGCTCACCCCCGTCGAGGCGCTGTGCGGGTTCCGCGACCCGGCCGAGACGCTGCGGCTGGTCGGGCTCCTCGACGTGCCGCGACTGACGGCGGTCACGGCGGTGCTGGCCGGTCCCGATCCCCGGACCGCCCTGCGCGCCGCGTTCGCGGCGGTGACCGGGCTGCCCGCCGACGAGCGCGCGGCCCTGGTCGGCGAGGTGGCGGCCGCCTGCCACGCCCACCAGGTGGAGGCCGGCCCGGACGCCGGTGCGCTGGACTGGGCGGCTCGGCTGGCCACCACCTACCCCGGGGACCCGGGCATCGTCGCCCCGCTGTTCCTCCGGGTGATCCACGTCGCGCCGGGGGAGGGCGTGTTCGTCCGCTCGGGCGTGCTGCACGCCTACCTGCACGGGGCCGGCGTCGAGGTTCAGGCGTCGTCCGACAACGTCCTGCGCGGGGCGCTCACGCCCAAGCACATCGACGTCCGCGAGCTCATGCGGGTCGTCCGGTTCGAGGTCGGCCCCGACCCGCTCGTCCGGCCCCGGCCGCTCGGCCCCGGGGTGGACGGCTACGACGTCCCGGTGGACGACTTCGCGGTCTGGCGGATCCGTCCCGCGGGACGGCAGCACCCCGTGCCGGGGGCGGGGCGACGGATCGTCGTGTGCGTCGAGGGGGAGGTGGCCGTGGGCGGGCTCGTCCTGCC
>DAIRVJ010000098.1:0-4897 GCA_036802895.1 Candidatus Nanopelagicales bacterium | reverse complement strand
ACCTCCCAGCCGGCGGCTCGAGCCTCCGGCTCGGCGCGGCGGGCCGCCTCCTCGGTCGAGAAGTGCAGGTAGTGCAGCACGTGGCGCGGCTGGCTGAGGTCGGCCCCGGCGTGGACGAGCTGTGCCAGCACCGCGAGGTCCTTGGCCTTCAGCCCGAGCCGGGGCGAGCGGTCGTCGGCCCCGGGCGGGCGCCCGCGGGAGCGCCAACGGTCGAACAGACCCATGGGACCTCCCCCGTCACGGCACTGGTCTGGACTGCGCTGGTGCCATGGTGCCGCACCAGGCTTTCGCGTGCAGGCTCCTCGGCGTAGCGTTCGGCGGGTGCGTGGCCTCGGTTCGGCACGGCGCATCCTCGGGGTCTGGGCCCACCCGGACGACGAGACGTTCCTGTCCGCGGCCGTCATGGCGGCCGCCGTGGCCGAGGGTGCCGTGGTCGCCTGCGTCACCGCGACCCGCGGCGAGCAGGGCAGCACCGACCCCGACCGCTGGCCGGCCGGCCCGGTGCTCGCGGCGGTCCGCAGCGCGGAGATGGCGGCGGCGCTCGGTGCGCTCGGCGTCACCGACCACGAGTGGCTGGACTACCCGGACGGCGGCTGCGCGGACGTCGACCCCGCTCAGGCGGTCGAGCGCGTGGCGGCCGCGATCCAGCGGGCGGACCCCGAGGTGGTGCTGACGTTCGGGCCGGACGGCATGACCGGACACCCCGACCACCGCGCCGTCTCGGGCTGGGTGTCTGCGGCGATCGCCCGAACCGGCGGCCGGGCCAGGCTGCTGCACGCCATCCACACCACCGAGTGGATGACGGCCTACCGGTCGATCGTCGACGAGCTGGACGTGTTCATGGGCTTCGAGCCGCCGACGGTCCCCGTGTCGGCCGCCGACGTGTACCTGGCCGCCGAGGGATCGCTCCTGGACGTCAAGCTGGCCGCGCTGCACGCCCAGACCAGCCAGACGTCGGCCCTGCTCGACCACCTGGGCGACGACCTCGCGCGCCAGGTGCTCGCCGAGGAGGCGTTCGTCGAGGCCCGATGAGCTCACCGACCACCCGGGACGCCGGGAGCGCCCTCGGCCGTCGAGGCCTCGGCCGGGCAGAGGGCTCCGCTGCGTCTACGATCGACCGCATGACGACGCCCCGCCACGACATCGCCGACCCGTCCCTGGCCGCCCAGGGCAAGCTGCGCATCGAGTGGGCGGAGCGGGCGATGCCCGTGCTCGCCCAGATCCGCGAACGCTTCGCGAAGGAGCGGCCGTTCGAGGGCACCCGGATCGCGGCCTGCATGCACGTGACGACCGAGACGGCGAACCTCATGCGGGCCCTGCAGGCGGGCGGCGCCGAGCTCGCGCTGTGCGCGTCGAACCCGCTGTCGACCCAGGACGACACCGCGGCCGCGCTGGTGCACGAGTACGGCATCTCGGTGTTCGCTCGGCACGGCGTCGACACCGACGGCTACTACGCGCACATCAACGCGGCGCTGGACATCGCCCCGCACCAGGTCTTCGACGACGGGTGCGACCTCGTCAACACCCTGCACACGACCCGCCAGGAGCTGATCGAGCAGGTCAAGGGCGGCTGCGAGGAGACCACCACCGGAGTCATCCGGCTGCGGGCGATGGCCGCCGACAAGGCGCTGCGCTTCCCGATGATCGCGGTGAACGACACCGACACCAAGCACATGTTCGACAACCGCTACGGCACCGGTCAGTCCACGCTGGACGCGATCTTCCGCGCGACGAACACCCTGCTCGCGGGCAAGACCGTCGTGGTGGCCGGCTACGGCTACTGCGGCAAGGGCGTGGCCGAGCGGGCCAAGGGGATGGGCGCCAGCGTCGTGGTCACCGAGATCGACCCGACCAAGGCGCTGGACGCCACGATGCAGGGCCTGCGGGTGATGCCGATGCCGGAGGCCGCGCGGATCGGAGACGTCTTCGTCACCGTCACCGGTAACCGCGACGTTCTGCGGGCCGAGCACTTCCAGGTCATGAAGGACGGCGCGATCTTCGCCAACTCCGGGCACTTCGACATCGAGATCGACGTGAAGTGGCTGGAGGCCAACGCGGTCGAGGTGAACCGCAAGATCCGCCACCAGACCGACGAGTACGTGCTGGCCGACGGCCGGCGGCTGCTGCTGCTCGCCGAGGGCCGGCTGGTCAACCTGGGGGCCGCCGAGGGGCACCCCGCCGCCGTCATGGACATGTCCTTCGCCGACCAGGCGCTGACCGCCGAGTGGCTGGTCACGAACGCTGCCGAGCTCGCGCCCGGCGTCCACGACGTGCCGACCGAGATCGACAAGGAGGTCGCCCGGCTCAAGCTGGCGGCGATGGGCGTCTCGATCGACTCGCTCACCCCTGAGCAGGCTGAGTACCTGTCCAGCTGGGAGCACGGCTCCTGAGCGAACGGCCGGACGAGCCGACCGACGCACCACGCTGGGGGCTGCGCGACGTCGGTGTCACCTTCGGCTCGACCCTGCTGCTGGGCGCGGTGGCCGTGGCGGTCGCGAACGCCGCCCTGCCCGACAGCGCCACGGGGCGGGCCTGGGCCAGCGTCCTCCTGCTGGTGATCCCCTGGCTGGGGCTCGGCGGCTGGCCCCTCCTGGCCTCCCGCCGCCGGGGGCGGGGCCCGCGCCTGGACTTCGGCCTGCGCCTGAGCGGCCACGACGCGGTGCTCGCCGTGGCGCTCGGCCTGACCGGGCTGATCGCCGCCCTGCTGGTCGCCCTGCTGGTCACCCTGGTCCGCGGGGTCGCGATGACCTCCGCGGTCGGCGACCTCGCACTGGGGACGACCTCGGCGTCCCGCGCCGCCCTGGTGACGCTCGCCGTGCTCGCCGTCGTCGGTGCGCCGGTCGTCGAGGAGCTGGCCTTCCGCGGCCTGCTCTACGGGACCCTCGAACGAGCGGGCGTCGGCGCCGTGGGGTGCGTCGGCTGGACCTCGCTGGCGTTCGCCCTCTTCCACCTCGAGCCGGCCCGGCTGCCCGTGCTCGTCGTCCTCGGGCTGGTCCTGGGGCTGGTCCGCTGGCGCACGGGGAGCACGGCGGCGGCCATGCTCGCCCACGCCACCATCAACCTGCCCGGGGCGGTGTCGCTGCTGCTGCTGTGACAGCGGCTCAGTCGGGCGGGGCGAACCCCGACGGGGGGGACGCGACCGGGGGCGGGGCGACCGAGGTGGGCGGGATCCCGACGGGCGCCGGCGCCGGGCGGGCGGCACCCGGCAGGTTCTCCGCCGGGCGGTAGCGGGCCTGCTCGCGCTGTCGGCGCTCGGCCACCACGGCGGCCAGGTAGGCCTCGGCCGGCGTGCCCAGCGGAGGCGGCGGGGTGGCGATCGAGGCCACCTCGGAGGCGATCCGGGTGCCCATCGCGTAGCGCACCTGCGGGGCCAGGTCGGGGGCCCTGGCCAGGAACTGCCGGGCGGCCAGCGCCAGGTCGTCGGGCAGCCGGGAGAGGTCCAAGGTCGCGGCCCACGCGCTCAGCCAGGGCGGCATGACGGCCATCGGGGCACCGTGGACCGGCATCCGCTCCCGCACCACGACGGTTCCCGCGAGGTGGTCGCCGACCCGCTTGCCCTGCGCCGAGGCCAGGCTGGCGATGATGGCCAGCGCCCCCGTCGTGAGCCACACGTCGACCACGTCGAGCAGGGCCCGCACCAGGGCGTGCCGGAACCGGATCGGCCCACCGTCGTCGCGCACGACCCGAAGCCCCAGGGCCAGCTTGCCCAGGGTGCGGCCGCGGGTCAGGGTCTCCAGCAGCAACGGGTAGCCGATCAGCACCCCGACGACCAGCACGAGCACGAGGGCGCTGCCGGACGTCTCGTCGACCCAGCCGGTGTTGGTCGCGGCCGCGTAGGCGAGGGTCAGCCCGACGAGCAGCACGCCTTGCACGAGCAGGTCGATGAGCCGGGCGAGCATGCGGCTGGGCAGCTTGGCGAGCCGGACCTCGAGCACGACCGCCTCACCGGTGACCAGGTCACCGCCGAGGGGCACCCCCGACCCGATCGACCCCGACGGCTCGTCCACAGGCACTAGTGTGCCCAACCCATGGACGTCGACGCGTTCGTATCCAGGCACCGGGCCGAGTGGGACCGGCTCGAGTCGCTGTCTCGCCGCGCCGGGGCGCTGTCCGGTGCCGAGGTCGACGAGCTGGTCGAGCTCTACCAGCGCACCGCCACGCACCTGTCGGCGGTGCGCTCGGCGGCCCCCGACCCCGCCCTGGTCGCCCGCCTGTCGACGACGGTGACCCGGGCCCGAGCCGCGGTCACCGGAACCCACGGCTCGGCCTGGCGGGATGCGGGGGAGTTCCTGGCGGCCGGGTTTCCTGCCGCGCTGTACCGGGCCCGCTGGTGGTGGAGCGGGGTCGCCGTCGCGTTCGTCGGCGTGTCCCTCGCCCTGGGCTGGTGGGTGGCCACCCACCCCGAGGTGCGGGCCGCGGTCGCGGCGCCGGAGGAGATCCGGCAGCTGGTCGAGCAGGACTTCGAGAACTACTACTCGTCGGCGCCGGCGGGATCGTTCGCTGCCCGGGTGTGGACCAACAACGCCTGGGTCGCCGCTACCAGCATCGCCTTCGGGGGACTGCTCGGACTGCCCGTGCTCTGGGTGCTGTGGCAGAACGCCCTGAACGTCGGCATCGCCGGTGGCCTGATGGCGGCCAACGACCGGCTCGACCTGTTCTTCGGGTTGATCCTTCCCCACGGCCTGCTCGAGCTCACCGCGGTCTTCGTGGCCGCCGGCGTCGGGCTGCGGCTCGGCTGGACGATCGTCGTGCCGGGCGCCCGGCCACGGGCGCAGGCGATGGGCGTCGAGGGCCGGGCGGCTGCGGGGATCGCCCTGGGGTTGGTCCCGGTGTTCCTCGTGTCCGGGGTGGTGGAGGCGTTCGTCACGCCGTCCGGGCTGCCGACCTGGGCGCGGAT
>DAIRVJ010000097.1:0-8750 GCA_036802895.1 Candidatus Nanopelagicales bacterium | reverse complement strand
CGACCTCCAGCAGCGGCAGCACCGCGACCGGGTTGAAGAAGTGGAACCCGACGACCCGCTCCGGGTGCTCCAGATCGGAGGCCATCTCGGTGATGGACAGGCTGGAGGTGTTGGTGGCGATCAGGCAGGTGTCGCTGACGTCGGCCTCGAGCTCGGCGAGCACCTGCTGCTTGACCTTCATCTCCTCGAAGACGGCCTCGATGACGAAGTCGGCGTCGGCGAAGACCCGCTTGGTCGTGGAGCCGGTGACCAGCGCCTTCATCCGGTTGGCCCGGTCGGCGGACAGCCGCCCCTTCTGAGCCAGCTTGTCGATCTCCGCGCGGACGTAGCCCAGGCCCTTGTCGACCCGGTCCTGGTCGAGGTCGGTCATGACGACCGGGACCTCCAGTCGCTGCGCGAACAGCAGCGCCAGCTGGCTGGCCATCAGCCCGGCTCCCACGACGCCCACCTTGGTGACCGGACGCGCCAGCTTCTTGTCCGGAGCGCCCGCCGGGCGCTTCGCCCGCTTCTGCACGAGGTCGAAGGCGTACAGGCCGGCACGCAGCTCGTCGCCCATGACCAGGTCGGCGAGCGCTTCGTCCTCGGCGGCGAACGCCTCGTCGCGGGTCGCCGTCCGGGCCAAGGAGATGAGGTCCAGCGCCCGGTAGGGCGCCGGGGCGAAGCCGTGCGTCTTCGCGTCGGCGATCGCCTGGCCCCGGGCCACCGCCTCGGCCCACGCCGACTCGGACGTGTCCACCGGGGCCCGCTTGACCGTGGCCTCGCCGAGCAGCACCCGGGCCGCCCAGGCGATCGACTCCTCGAGGAAGTCCGCTCCGTCGAACATCGCGTCGGCGATGTCCAGCTCGAGGGCCTGGGCCGGCTTGAGCTGCCGGTTCTGGTTGAGCGGGTTCTCGACGATCGCGGTCACCGCGCGGTCGGCTCCGACCAGGTGCGGCAGCAGATACGTGCCACCCCAGCCGGGCACCAGGCCGAGGAAGCACTCGGGCAGGCTGAGCGCCGCCGCGGAGCGGGACAGCGTGCGGTAGGTGCAGTGCAGCGCAAGCTCGAGCCCGCCGCCCATCGCAGCGCCGTTGACGAACGCGAAGCTGGGCACGGCCAGCTCGCCCAGCCTCCGGAAGACCCGGTGCCCGAGCGCGCCGACCTGCAGGGCCCGCTCGCGCGAGGTGATCCGGCTGACGCCGGACAGGTCGGCGCCGACGGCGAAGATGAACGGCTTGCCGGTGACCAGGACGGCGGCCAGGTCGGCCTGCCCGGCCACGTCGTCCAGCACCGCGTTCATCGACCCGAGCCCGCCGATGCCGAACGTGCTGGGCCGGGTGTGGTCGTGGCTGTTGTCGAGGGTGATCAGCGCGGCCCGCCCGGCGCCGTAGGGCAGGTCGACGTAGCGCAGCAGGGCGTTGGTGACGACCTCGTCGGCGATGTCGGCGGTCGTCCCGGTCACGGACTCGGTCATGCTGCGCCCTCCCAGGCCACGTTCTCCCAGATGACGGTCCCGCCCATGCCGAGACCGACGCACATCGTCGTGAGGCCGTAGCGGACCTCGGGGTGCCGCTCGAACTCCCGCGCCAGGTTCGTCATCAGCCGGACGCCGGAGGAGGCCAGCGGGTGGCCCACCGCGATCGCGCCACCGCGCGGGTTGACCCGGGGATCGTCGTCCGCGAGGCCGAAGTGGTCGAGGAACGCCAGCACCTGGACGGCGAACGCCTCGTTGACCTCGAACCGCTCGATGTCCCCGATTGCGAGCCCGGCCATCGCCAGCGCCTTCTCGGTCGCGGGAACCGGACCGACGCCCATCACCTCGGGCTCGACGCCGGCGAACGCGTAGGAGACCAGGCGCATGCGCTTGGCCAGGCCCAGCTCGTCCGCGACGTCCTCGGCGGCGAGCAGGCAGGCCGTCGCACCGTCGTTGAGCCCGGCGGCGTTGCCGGCGGTCACCCGGCCGTGCGACCGGAAGGGGGTCTTCAGCCCGGCCAGGCTCTCCATCGAGGTGCCGGGACGCGGCGGCTCGTCGGCCGTCGCGTAGCCCCAGCCGCTCTCGGCGGACCGGGTGGCCACCGGCACGAGGTCGGGCTGGATGAGCCCGTCGGCGTAGGCCTTCGCGGTGCGCTCCTGGCTCAGCACCGCGAACGCGTCCGCGCGCTCCTTGGTCAGGTGGGGGAAGCGGTCGTGCAGGTTCTCGGCGGTGTTGCCCATGTTCAGGGCGCTCGGATCGACCAGCCGCTCGCTGAGGAACCGGGGGTTGGGGTCGACGCCGGCGCCCATCGGGTGGTGGCCCATGTGCTCGACGCCGCCCGCGACGACCACGTCGTAGGCACCGAAGGCGATCCCCCCGGCGGTCGTCGTCACCGCGGTCATCGCGCCTGCGCACATCCGGTCGATGGCGTAGCCGGGCACCGAGCGGGGGAGGCCGGCCAGCAGGGCGGCGCTGCGGCCGATGGTCAACCCCTGGTCGCCGGTCTGCGTGGTGGCCGCGACGGCGACCTCGTCGACCCGCTCCGGCGGCAGCGTCGGGTTGCGCCGCAGCAGCTCGCGGATGCAGCGCACGACCAGGTCGTCGGCCCTGGTCTGCGCGTAGATGCCCTTGGGGCCGGCCTTGCCGAACGGGGTGCGGACGCCGTCGACGAAGACGACGGGCCTGGACGTACGAGCCACCGGGTGCTCCTCGCGGGAGAGTTCTCGGACGCTGTCACCCGAATGCTACTCGCGAGTAACACGCGTGCGGAACCGGAGGCCTCGAGCGGCTCAGCCCAGGTGCTTGGTCGCCTCGCGCAGGGACAGCGGCGACAGCCGGTCGCGATGGTCGCGCACGTACCCCCGGACCCAGGTCGGGTCGGTGCGGGCGTAGTCGCGCAGGGCCCAGCCGATGCCCTTGCGCAGGAAGAACTCGGGGCGGTCCAGGTTGGGCTCGAGGCAGGCGGCCAGCAGCCGGACGTCGGTGGCCCGCTTGGCGCCGACCTGGTGGATCACCGCGGTGCGTCGCCGCCACACGTGGTCGTCGTCGGCCCAGCGGCGGACCACCGGGGTCAGCGGCTCGGGGTGAGCCCGCACGAGCGGGCCGATGTGCTTGACGGCCACGGCGTCCACCAGGTCCCACCAGGCGCCGGTGACCACCAGGTGGTCGTAGAGGGGCATCACCGAAGGGTCCTGGTAGCCGCGGTAGAGCCGGTGACCGGCCAGTCCGAGGGCTGCGTACCGCTCCTCGCGGTGGGTGGCGTCGTCCCACAGGGCGAGCACCGTGTCGTGCCAGGTGATCCGGTCGGGTAGGGGATGGGCGCCGAACACCTCGCGCCAGATCCGGCGCATCGCCGGGGTGTAGACGCCGTGGCAGGGCAGCTCGGACTTGAGGTAGCGGCGCATGCCCTCGGCCTTGGCGGGGTCGCCAGCCTCGGCCAGCGCCCGCCGGACGGCCGTGACGAGGGCGCGGTCAGCGGGCACGGGTGTACCAGACGCGGGGCCGCTCGCAGCGCGCGACGGTGAACCCGTGGCGCTCCAGGGCGCGGCGGGAGGGCAGGTTGTCGTCGAGCACCTCGGCCTCGACGCGGGTGCAGCCCGGCTGGTCGAGCGCCCACCGCGCAAGCAGCCCGACCAGCTCGCCGCCCAGGCCGATCCCGCGGACGGAGGCCGCCAGGCCGTAGCCGATCTCGGCGGTGCCCGAGGCGTCGGGGCCGCCCTTCCAGCCGGCATCCCCGATGATCTCGCCCGTCTCCACGAGCAGGACGAGGAAGCCGGTGGCCCGGTCGTCGGCCGCGTGCTCGGCGTCCATCCGAAGCCCGTCGAGGGTGTCCGCGTGCGGCCAGCCGGGCACGGCCGCCAGCCCGTCGAGGTCACCGGCGACGATCCGGCGGGCCCGCTCGACACCCACCCGCTCCAGCCGCAGCCGGGCGGCGGCCGTCGTCAGGCTCCGCTCTTGCGGCGCAGCCGGTCCAGGGCCCGGGCGAGCGGGGTCGCCGTGAGCTCGACCTGCCAGCGGCGGGCTCCGTGGGAGGTGAGGATGCCGGCGACGGTCTCCGGCGACGGGTCGTCGGGCGGCGTCCAGCACAGCCGGCGCACCGTGTCCGGAGCCAGCAGGTTCTCGACCGGCAGGCGGTGCTCGTCGGCGATGGCGGCCACCGCGGCCCGGGCGGTGGCCAGCCGCGCGGCGGCCTCGGGGTTGCGGTCGACCCAGGCCCGAGCCGGAGGGATCGTCTCCTCGCCCGTTCCGGTCGTCGGCAGCCGGTCGTCCGGCAGGCGCTGGGCCGCCTCGACGGCCGCCCACCAGTACGGCAGGTTGCGACGGGTGCGCTGCCCGTTGAAGGGCGGGATGGTGCCCAGGGTCTCGGGCGTGGTCGGGGCCGCGCGGGCCGCCTCGACGATCGCGGTGTCGGGCAGGACGCGGCCGGGGGCCACGTCGCGCCGGCGGGCCAGGTCGTCGCGGGCCTCCCACAGCCCCCGGACGACGGCCAGGCCACGCCGCCCCCGCACCCGGTGCAGCCCCGACGTCCGACGCCACGGCTCGAGCCGAACGGGTGGCGGGGCGGCGACCGCCAGCGCGGCGAACTCCTCCAGGGCCCAGCCGAGCTTGCCCTGCTCCTCGAGCACGTCCGCGAGCGCGTCTCTCAGCTCGACCAGCACCTCGACGTCCAGGGCTGCGTAGCGCAGCCAGGCGTCGGGCAGGGGGCGGGTCGACCAGTCGGCGGCACCGTGACCCTTCTCCAGCGCGAAGCCCAGCACCTCCTCGACGAGCGGGGCCAGCCCGACCCGGGCGTAGCCGGCCAGCCGTCCGGCCAGCTCGGTGTCGAACAGCCGGTCTGGACGCATGCCGATCTCGGCCAGACACGGCAGGTCCTGCGACGCGGCGTGCAGTACCCACTCGCAGCCGGCCAGAGCCGCACCGACCGTGGCCAGGTCGGGGCAGCCCACCGGGTCGATGAGCACCGTGCCGGTGCCGGCGCGCCTCAGCTGCACCAGGTAGGCGCGCTGCCCGTACCGGTAGCCGGAGGCCCGCTCGGCGTCGACGGCGACGGGCCCGGACCCGCCGGCCAGTGCGGCCACGGCTCGGTGCAGCCCGCCTGCGTCGACGACGACGTCGGGCACGCCGTCGCGGGGCTCCAGCAGGGGGATCGGTGCGGGACGATCGACGATCTCGCCCTCGACGTCCTCGACGACTTCGACGCCCTCGAGTGGCGCGTCGGCGGCGTCCGTCACGCCGTCGAGCCTAGCCCTCAGCGGGCCGCGTTCAGCGGATGACGCCCGCACGCAGGGACACGGCCACCATCTCGGCGCGATCGCCGGTGCCCAGCTTGCGGGCGATCCTGGCCAGGTGGCTCTTCACGGTCAGCGCGGACAGGTGCAGGACCTCGCCGATGTCGCGGTTCGAGCGACCTCCCGCGACCAGGTCGAGCACCTCGATCTCACGGGCCGACAGCGACTCGACCCCGGGCGGCAGCGGTGCCGTCGGGCGCACGTGCGGGCGCCCGTCCCGCGTCTGGTCCACCACGAACCCGCGGACGTCGGCAGCCAGGGCGGCCCGCACGGAGAACGGGTCGGCGTCGGAGGTCAGCACGACCCCGCGGTGCCAGCCGGCGGCACGCAGCTCGCCGAACAGCGCCACGCCGGAGCCGTCCGGGAGGCTCAGGTCCACCACGACGAGCTCCCGCGGCGGGAGCCCACGGGTGCGGGCCCTGGCCTCGCCGATGCTGGCGGCCTCGGTCACCTCGACCGCGCCGACCAGCTGAAGAACGCGGACGACGCCCCGGCGGGTGGCCGAGTCGGCCACCACCACCAGTGCGGCGAAGCGAGTGGAGCGCACGGCGTACGCCGCTCCACGCTGCTCGACCAGCGCGCTCACCGGTCCCCCTGTCACTCGACAGCACGATCCCGGTTCTCATCGGCCTGAGGTCGGCGGTCCTGTAGCGATCAGCGGGCGCGACGGTCGCGAGCCCGGGGCATCGCGACCACGCCGTGCGCCAGCGGCGGCAGCCCGGCGGCTGCGGTGAGCACCTCGGCCCACGCCTCGAGGTGCGGTCCGAGACGGGCGTCGAGTGCCGTCCACGACGCGCGGACCTCGATCTCGGCGGTCGGCTCCTTGTCACCCATGGCACCGAACGACTCCGACGTGACCCGGGTCACGGTCCCGCTCACCGCCGTGTGCGGGACCTGCCCGTCGCTGAGCGCGTCGGTCAGCCACGACCAGCCCACGGACGGCAGCATCGGGTCGTTCGCGAGGTCCAGCTCCAGCTCCGCCCGGACGTAGGTGACCACCCGGAAGGTCCCCTGCCAGGTGTCGTGCCCGGCCGGCTCGTGCAGGAGCACGAAGCGCCCGGTCGCGAGCTCGTCGTCGTCGGGGCTGACCACGTCGGCGCTGATGGCGACGGCGAACGGCGCCAGCCGCTGGGGGGCCGGGGTCTCCTCCAGGACGATCTCGGGACGCAGCCGGGTGGACCGCAGCGACTCCAGGGCCCGGCGGAAGGGCTCGGGGACCGGGCCGTCGTCCCGGCCGTCGCCCCGGCCGTCGCCCCGGCCGTCGCCCCGGTCGTCACTGCGCGTCACCATGGCGGCAGCGTACGTCCCTCGAGTCGGCCGGTCGGTGAGCCGGGCTCCGGGACGGCGTGTCCTCTAGGTTGACTGCCGTGCCCGCCCTCCTCGCCCTGCTGTCCAGCGGGCTGTGGGGGCTGGCGGACTTCCTCGGCGGGACCCTGTCCCGGCGGGCTCATCCGTTCGCTGTTGTCGGTGCCTCTCAGATGTTCGCGCTGGCGGGGATCCTCCCGATCGCGCTGGTCTCCGGGTCGTTCGCCGACCCCACGGGCTACCTGCCCTGGGCGGTCGCGGCCGGGCTCGTCGGGATGGGCTCGCTGGTCTGCTTCTACGGCGCCCTGGCGATCGGCACGATGGGCGTGGTCGCGCCGATCGCGGCCACCGGGGTCGTGCTGCCGGTCGCCTTCGGGCTGGCCGGGGGCGAGCGACCGCACCCGATCCAGCTGGTCGGTGTCGTGGCGGCCGTCGCGGGCGTCGTCCTGGCCAGCGGTCCGGAGATCCGTGGCGTGGAGTCCGGGCAGGCCCGGGGCGGCGTGCGCGCCCTCGTCCTGGCTCTGCTCGCCGCGATCGGGTTCGGGCTGGTGCTGTGGCTGATCGCCAAGGCGGCCGTGTACGGGGTGACCATGACCCTGCTGACCCAGCGCGCGAGCAGCGCCGTGGTCGTGGTGGTCGCGCTGATCGCCCTGCGGCGAGCCGGCGGACTGGCCCCCCGCGACCTCGGCCTGCTCGCCGCCATCGGCGCCGGTGACGCCCTCGCCAACGGCCTGTATGCGCTGTCCAGCCGGTCCGGCCTGGTCAGCCTGGTGGCCGTCCTGGGGTCGCTCTACCCGGTCGTGACGGTGCTGCTCGCTCGGACGCTGCACGGCGAGCGGCTGCGCCCGGTGCAGAACGCCGGGGTGATCCTGGCGCTGAGTGGCGTGGTGCTGATCGCGGGCGGCGGCTGACCCGAGCCCAGGCGACCCGGCCCTAGGCGGACCGGGTGGCGGCCGGCGCCGGCTGGGCCACGGCCAGCTCGAACGGGCCGACCAGCGCCCAGCCGCAAACCACGCAGAGCAGCTCCGGGCAGTCGACCCCGTGCTCGACGCACTCGGGGGTCTGGAACTCGCTCGGCGCGGCGCAGCCGGGGCAGTGGTGCAGGTGCAGGAGGTCGATCGCGGTCATGGGACCACCGTGCCACGGCCCTCCGACAGGTTCCCTCAGGCGCGCCCGTGCGAGGATCGCCGGGTGTCCGACCCTGGTCTCGCCGACGCCCCGTTCCTGCGCGCCTGCCGACAGCAGCCCGTCGGCCACACCCCCGTGTGGTTCATGCGCCAGGCCGGGCGCTCGCTGCCGGAGTACCGGGCGATCCGCGAGGGCGTCGCCATGCTGGACGCCTGCCTGCGGCCCGATCTCGTCACCGAGATCACCCTGCAGCCGGTCCGCCGGTACGGCGTCGACGCGGCGATCCTGTTCAGCGACATCGTGGTGCCGCTCAAGGCGGTGGGCGTCGACCTCGACATCGTGCCGGGTACCGGCCCGGTCGTGGCCGCGCCGGTCCGCACGGCGGGGGACGTGGCCAGGCTGCGTCCGCTGGAGGACGGCGACGTGGCGCCGGTGGCCGAGGCGGTCAGGCAGCTGGTCGCCGAGCTGGGGGCGACCCCGCTCATCGGGTTCGCCGGTGCGCCCTTCACCCTCGCCTCCTACCTGGTTGAGGGCGGCCCCAGCCGCAACCACGAGCGCACGAAGGCGCTCATGTACGGCGACGAGCCGCTGTGGCACGACCTGCTCGACCGCCTCGCTGGGATTGCCGCGGCCTTCCTGCGCGTGCAGGTGGCGGCCGGCGCCTCCGCCGTCCAGCTGTTCGACTCGTGGGTGGGGGCGCTGCCGCTGGCCGACTACCGCCGCTACGTGCAGCCGCACTCCGCTCGTGTATTGGCCGCGGTCGGCGACCTGGGCGTTCCGCGCATCCACTTCGGCGTGGGCACCGGCGAGCTGCTCGCCGCGATGGGCGAGGCGGGGGCCGACGTCGTCGGCGTCGACTACCGGGTGCCCCTGGACGAGGCCGCCCGCCGGGTCGGGCCGGGCCGGGCGCTGCAGGGCAACCTCGACCCAGCCGTCGTGTTCGCGCCCCCGGCAGCGGTCGAGACCCGGGTCCGCGACGTGCTCACCGCGGCACGGGGACTCGACGGCCACATCTTCAACCTCGGCCACGGGGTGCTGCCCGGCAGCGATCCCGACGTGCTGGCCCGGATCGTCGA
>DAIRVJ010000096.1:6064-8843 GCA_036802895.1 Candidatus Nanopelagicales bacterium | reverse complement strand
TTCCCGGGGCCAGCGTGGTGGGAACCTCGTACGCGTTCTCCGCGAAGATGTCCACTCCCTGGTTGAAGAAGCTGTAGCTGCCCATCCCGTACCCGTTGAACTTCTTCACCGAGTCGGCGACCTTCAAGGCTGACCAGCCGTTGACGCCGGGGGCCTGCATCCACGCGGCCTGGCTGGGCGGGTCGTAGGCCAGCTCGTTCTGGAAGAGCACGACCTTGCCGCCGTCACCGTTCCAGATGACGTTGTGCTGCTGGTAGTGCTCGACGAAGAACCCGGTGGCGGTGACGTTGTCGCCGTTGACGATGACACCGTTCTTGGCCGTGTTGATATCCCACCCGACGGTGCCCGCGTTTCCGTGGTCGGCTCGCCAGGCCCAGATGTCGTCGAGGATCACGTTGTCGCTGTTGACCTCGAGGCTGATGTCGGCCTTGCCGACGTTCGGTCCACCGATCCTGAAGAACACGTCCTGCAGGGCTGTCGGATTCGCCGGATCACTCCTGTCGTTGCGGCCGGACTTCTTGCCGACCCGCAGCAGAACTGGCGAGTTCTTCGTCCCGGCGTCGATGGTGAAGCCGGCGAGGTCGACGCCCTGGACGTCTGCGACCTCCATCACGACAGCACCGTTCATGGCCGTCATGGTGGCCAGGCCCATGCCGAGCACGACGGTGTCCGCCCGCTTGACCTTGATCGTCTGGCCGATCTTGAAAACGCCGGGCGTGAGCAGCAGGTTCATGCCCCGGGAGAGCTGGTTGTTGATGGCCTGGACCGAGTCGGTGGGCTTGGCCACGAAGAACTCCGACAGTGGGATCGATCGTCCCGGTGTCGGGCCGTTCTCCCACGAGACGCCTGAGGAGTTGGTGGTCGCATCGGGGACGAGGACGTTGTACTTGCCGGCGGCATCCATGTACAGGTAGGGCTTCTCGCGGCTCGCGGGGGTCTTGGCGAGAGTCGTGTACGGGCCGCACGCGGCTGTCTGGGGGAAGCACTCGGCCGGGGCGCCTTCGACACCGGAGAACACCTGGTTCCAGACACCGTTAGACCAGCCACCGACACTGCTGTTGCGCATGATGTACTGCTGCTGGGACCCGTTGATGACGAAGCCCGTCTTCGAATCGGCGATGAAGCCACCGCTGGCGTACTGCGGGCCTTCGGTGCAGTAGTCCATCAGGGTGAGGTTTCCACCGGTGATGTTGACCCGGCGCATCGGCGAGGCCTGCGACGCGGCCCAGAAGTTGCCCGAGCTCCGGCAGCCCTCGAGGCCTGTCACGTTGATGGTGAGGTTCGACACCGTCCGCCAGAAGTTGTCCAAAGCAATGCAGTTCTGCTTGCCGGTCACGGGATCTGGCCTGCACCGGTTGTAGACATCGACGTGGCCGTTGATGGTGACGTCGGTCGGGTTCAGGCCCAACCCGGCCACCTCCGTGTAGTACCCCACCTGGATGATCAGCGGCTCCGTGGCGCTGCCGTAGGTCCCCGGCTTGAACAACAGCGCGTATCGGTTGGTGCCCATCTCGTCGTTGATCTGCTTGTCGCGGATCGCATCCACCTCGCGCTGGATGTCGTTGGTCGGCATGCTCGGATCGAAGATCCTCACGTTCGGCCCGAAGTCGGGCTGACCAGCGCCCCGGAGCGATCCGACCTGAGGCGACGGCTCGGCCGCGACGGACGTCCCGGCTACGGAGAACATCGCCAGCAGGGCCGTGACCGCAACCAGGGCTCCCCGCCTCAGCGGCGACGTCGGGGATGGGCCCGCGTGGACACCGAGACTTCTGACCATCTGGACTCTCCCGGGGTTCGCAGGTCCGTGCAAGGCACAAGCAGGCGCGCGTCAACGTAGGTTCGCCCGACCTGGGTGTCAAGGTGCGTCAAGACTCAGGCACCGTGCCCCAGGCCGCAACTGGAAGGGGGCTCCGCCGATGTCGCGAAAGGGGCGTTGCTCCGACGACGAGGTTGCCTACCTTCGATCAGGGTGGCTGGCTCGGCTGGCGACGACGACGCCAAGCTCTGACCCGCCCAGGGCCGACGAGGGAGTTCCCTACTCCGGACGACGGGCCCGGACGATGGCGCCGTGCAGCCCGTCCAGGATCTCGTGGGTGAAGGTCACGGAGCCCTCCTCGAAGCCGGCGGACGCCAGCCCGTCGAGGTACTCCGTGACCGACAGCGCCCCGGCGATGCAGCCGACGAACCCGCCCCGCTCGGCGCGGTCCTCAGGCGACAGGCGGTCCTCGGCGACGACGTCCGAGACGCCGACGCGGCCGCCGGGGCGCAGCACTCGGGCCATCTCGGCGAAGACGCGGGGCTTGTCGAGGCTGAGGTTGACCACGCAGTTGGAGATCACGACGTCGACGCTGGCGTCCGGGAGCGGGATCGACTCGATCTGCCCGCGGAGGAACTCGACGTTCGCGACGCCTGCCTGCGCGGCGTTGTGCCGGGCCAAGTCGAGCATCTCGTCGGTCATGTCCAGGCCGTAGGCCTTGCCGCTGGGGCCGACCCGCCGGGCCGAGAGGATGACGTCGATCCCACCACCTGACCCGAGGTCGAGGACCACGTCGCCCTCGCCGAGGTCGGCGACGGCCGCCGGGTTGCCGCAACCGAGGCTGGCGGCCACGGCCGTGGCCGGCAGCTCCGCGCGTTCCCCCTCCCCGTAGCGGGCCGCCCCGAACGGATCGATCTCGACCAGCTCGGGGCCCGGGGCGCAGCACGTGCCTGCGTCGGCCACCGTGTCGAGTCGAGCGGTGACCAGCCTCGCCGCTGCCGCGTAGTGCTCGCGCACCTGCTG
>DAIRVJ010000096.1:3284-5964 GCA_036802895.1 Candidatus Nanopelagicales bacterium | reverse complement strand
GGATTGGCGGGCGAGCGGCCCCACGCCTCGACCGTCCCCTCCTTGGCGGGCTTCTGCTCGTCGGCGGAGCCGAGCTCCATCCAGTCGCCGTGGGCGGTCAGCATGGCGTGCAGGTCGCCGAGGCAGCGGGCGTCGTACAGCAGCACGGTCTTGCCGACGGTGCACACGATGACGTCCTGCCCGTCGCGGACGTCCCGGTGCATCGTGTACTCGGAACTGAGCGGGGGCGTCTTCAGGCGCCAAGGGTCTTCCGCGGTTCCCGTCCCGCTGCTGATCGGCTCACTGGTCATGCTCTGGCTCCTCAAGGCTCCGGTAGTTGCCGACAAGGGTGGCGGTCTCGGCCTTCGGCGGTGAGTCGCACCGGGCCGCGATGTCGCGGCCGAACGACGCGAAAGCTGGGACGCCGTCCAGGGGATTGCTCCCGTCGTCGGTCTCGATCGTGGCGACGTGCAGGAAGGTGACGCCGTCGGCGAGCTGGAAGGTCGCGTAACGCAAGCCTTCGGGACGCATCCGATCGAGCTCCTCGAAGACGGCTCGGACGAGACGCTGGTTCTCGTCGACGAGCTCGGGCTTCACCCGGTACTGGACGACGACGCGGCGCTCGGGGTAGGACCGCCCGGCGCTGCCGGTGCCGCTCATCGGGTGTCGCCGATCGCGGTCGACTCGGCCGCACGCTTGAGATCGGCCGCGTACCGCTCGAAGATCGGGACGAAGTCCGGGAGCGTCCTGGCGATCACCGGCAGCATGGCCCCCGTGAAGGTCTCCGTCATGGTGAAGGTCACCGAGCCGTTCCCGAGCGGAGTGATCGAGAAGTGCCGTATCCCGCGGAAGATCGGGGCCTTCCCGTCGCTCCACGTCATCGAGGAGGGCGGGTCGAACTGAGTCACCGACGGTGTGAACGCCCGCTGCGAGATCGGCACCGTGATGCGCAGCTTCTGACCGGGCGCGATCGGGCCCTCGACCTTGGTCACCGTGGAGTTCCACAGCGGGAACTGGACCGCGTCGGTGAGCAGCGTCCAGACCCGCGCCGCATCAGCGGCGATCGTGATGGACACCGAGCAGGATCGCGCGAAGCGCGCCTTCGTGGCGAGGGCTGTGCCGTCCTTCTGTGCCATCACATCACCTTTCCTCGGGGTCATCGATTTGGCCGCGAAACGCGGCGGTGACGGCCGCCCAGCCCTGGGTCGTGCGCTCCCGGCGACGTGGGCCCTGCTCGCCCAGTGCCGCCCATCCGGACTGTTCGAGACGGACGAGCGTCGAGTCGACCCGGGGGGTGAACGTCAGGCACAACCGGGTGGCTTCTGCGCGAGGGAAGAACAGATGCCACAGGCACTCGATGCGGGCGGGTGGGTCCCACACGAGCACCTCGCCCCAGGGGTGCTCGTCCCCGTCCGGACCGCGCTCGTAGATGCGCCCTCCGACCCGCGGCTCGAACACGATCGCCGTCGGCCGGCCGCTCACCGTGTCCGTCCGAGGCCACCACAGCTCGGTCCGTTCCACCCAGGTGGCGAACGCGTGCTCCGCCGTGGCAGCGACCTCGAACTCGACGACGAGCGGCGGGATCACTGACTCCGGCTCGATCACCGTGCCTCCCGATCGTCGAGGTTCTCGACCGTGAGCCGGAACCGTGCCGCCGCCTCGCCCCACAGGCGGGCGAAGTACGCCTGCAGGGCGTCGGCACCCTCGGGACGCAGCCGGTAGATGCGACGAGCCCCGTCGGGCTCGTCGACGACGAGATCCGCCTCCTTCAGCAACCGGAGGTGACGGGAGACAGCCGGGCGGCTGATCGGCAGTCGGTCCGCGATCGACTGCACCGAGGCGGGCCTGCCGGCCAGGATCTCGACGATCGCCCGCCGGGTCGGATCGCCCAGCGCATCCAGCGCGGCCGCGGCCAGTGGCTCAGCCATCGGGGCTCCCTGAGGTCCCTGAGGTCACCGCCGAACCGTAACACACCGGTTACCACTGGCCCCTGCCCGGCGACCCTCGACCAGCTGGTCGGGGAGACTACGGGTGCGCCCGGATCGGGACGCTCACCCGAGCTTCGCCACCGTGAGCAGGACGACGCAGTCCTCGAGGGCCTCGAGCCCGTGTCGCTCGGCCGGTATGAGCAGGAGGTCACCGGGGCCTCCGTCCCAGGACGCGTCGGGCGCCGTCAGGCGCACCCTGCCGTGCAGGACCTGCAGGGTGGCCTCCCCGGGATTGACATGTTCGTCCAGGGTGCGCCCCCCCGCGAGGGCGATCAGCGTCTGGCGCAGCGTCTGGTCGTGGCCACCGAAGACGGTCTGCGCACTGCGTCCGCTGGGCGCTGCCGCCGCGGCGGTCAGATGGTGGCGCACCAAGTCGTTCAGGGACGTCGGGGTCATCTGTCGCGTCCTTCGGGGCTCGGTGGCGGGTACCCCCATCGTGCTCGCCGTCAGGTCCCGAGTCCACGGCGGGCTCCCGCCCACCAGCCGCCGAGTCGACCCGACCGCTGCTCGACGTCCTGACCTAGGGTGGGCCAGGTGCTCGTCCGTCTGCTGCGCGATCAGCTGCGGCCCTATACCGCACCGATCTCGCTCGTCGTCCTGCTCCAGCTGCTGCAGACCCTCGCCACGCTCTACCTGCCCACCCTCAACGCCGACATCATCGACAACGGCGTGGTGAAGGGGGACACCGGCTACATCGTCCGACTCGGCGGCGT
>DAIRVJ010000096.1:0-3184 GCA_036802895.1 Candidatus Nanopelagicales bacterium | reverse complement strand
CTGATGGTGGCCGCGCCGATCATGGGCGTCGGGGGCATCGTCATGGCGGTCCGACAGGACGTCCCGCTGTCCGCGCTCCTGCTGCTGATCGTTCCTCTGCTGGTGGTCATCGTGCTGGCGATCATCAGCCGGATGCGCCCGCTGTTCCGGTCCATGCAGGTGCGCATCGACATGCTCAACCGAGTGCTTCGCGAGCAGATCACCGGCATCCGCGTGATCCGGGCGTTCGTCCGCGACGCCCACGAGCGGGAGCGCTTCGCCGCCGCGAACGACGAGCTCATGCAGGTCTCGGTCGGCGTCGGCAGGCTGATGGCGGCGATGTTCCCCAGCGTGCTGCTGGTCGTCAACCTCTCGAGCGTGGCGGTGATCTGGTTCGGCGGGCATCGCATCGACGACGGCGGCATGCAGATCGGGGCGCTGACCGCGTTCCTGACCTACCTGATGCAGATCCTCATGTCCGTCATGATGGCGACGTTCATGTTCGTCATGGTGCCGAGGGCGGAGGTCTGCGCCGAGCGGATCCAGGAGGTGCTCTCGACCGAGCCCAGCGTCGTGGTCGCGGCCGACCCGGTGACGGACCTGCCCCGCCACGGATTCCTGGAGCTGCGCGCAGCCGGGTTCTGCTACCCGGGGGCCGAGGCGCCGGTGCTGCGCGATGTCACCTTCGAGGCCAGACCCGGCGAGACGACTGCGGTCATCGGCGGGACGGGCAGCGGCAAGACGACCCTGCTGACGCTCATCCCGAGGCTGTTCGACGCCACCCAGGGGCAGGTGCTCGTCGACGGCATCGACATCCGCGACCTCGCCCCGTCGGTCCTGGCCCGCACCGTCGCCCTCGTCCCGCAGAAGCCCTACCTGTTCTCGGGGACGGTGGCGTCCAACCTGCGCTACGGCCGGCCGGACGCAACCGACGACGAGCTCTGGCACGCGCTCGAGGTGGCCCAGGCGAGGGAGTTCGTCGAGCAGCTGGCCGACGGTCTCGAGGCGCCGATCGCCCAGGGTGGCGGCAACGTGTCCGGGGGGCAGCGTCAGCGGCTGGCCATCGCCCGCGCCCTGGTCCGACGCCCGGAGATCTACCTGTTCGACGACTCCTTCTCGGCCCTCGACTACGCCACCGACGCAGCGCTCAGGTCGGCCCTGCGCCGCGAGACCGCGCACGCGACCGTGGTCATCGTCGGCCAGCGGGTGAGCACGATCCGCGACGCCGACCGCATCGTCGTGCTCGACGAGGGCCACGTCGTCGGGATCGGCACGCACCGTGGGCTGATGGCGGACAACGAGACCTACCGAGAGATCGTGCTGTCCCAGCTCACGGAGGAGGAGGCGGCGTGACCGCCCCGACCACGAGCACAGCCCCCCGTCGGCCGCCCGTCCAGCCGATGGGCGGCCCTGGCCGATGGATGGCAGGCGGCGTCCCGGTCGAGAAGTCCATGGACTTCCGCGGCTCCAGCCGGCGACTGCTGCGAATGCTCGCCCCAGAGCGAGCAGCGGTCAGCGTCTTGCTGTCCCTGGGCGTGACCAGCGTCGCGCTGGCCGTCCTCGGCCCGAAGATCCTCGGGCGGGCCACCGACCTGATCTTCGCCGGAGTGGTGGGCCGGCGGTTCCCCGAGGGGCAGACGAAGGAGCAGGCGATCGCGCAGCTGCGCTCGAGCGGCAACACCAAGGTCGCCGACATGCTCGCGTCGATGGACGTCGTGCCGGGCCGCGGCATCGACTTCACCGCCGTGGCACAGGTGCTCATGCTGGCCGTCGCCGTCTACCTCGGCGCGTCGGCCTTCTCGCTGGTGCAGGGCCGCCTGGCGACCCTGGTCGTCCAGCGCACGGTCTTCCGCCTGCGTGGTGACGTCGAGTCGAAGCTGTCCCGCCTGCCTCTGAAGTACTTCGACGGGCAGCCTAGAGGTGAGGTCCTCAGTCGGGTCACCAACGACATCGACAACGTCGCGATGACGCTCCAGCAGACCATGAGCCAGCTGGTGACCTCCGCCCTTACCATCGTCGGCGTCCTCGTCATGATGATCGTCATCTCGCCGCTGCTCGCCGTGGTCGCGCTCGTCACCGTGCCGGCCTCCGTGCTCGTCGCGACCGTCATCGGCAAGCGGGCCCAGCCCCAGTTCGTCGCTCAGTGGGCCACCACTGGGCGGCTGAACGGGCACATCGAGGAGATGTACACCGGTCACTCGCTGGTGAAGGTCTTCGGTCGCGAGGAGGAGTCGGCCCAGACGTTCCGCCGGCACAACGAGGCGCTGTACGACTCGAGCTTCCGTGCCCAGTTCGTCTCGGGCACGATCCAGCCGGCGATGACGTTCATCGGCAACGTCGGCTACGTCCTCGTCGCGGTGGTCGGCGGTCTGCGCGTCGCCTCGGGCACGATGTCCATCGGCGACGTCCAGGCCTTCGTGCAGTACAGCCGCCAGTTCAGCCAGCCGATCACGCAGGTCGCGAGCATGGCGAACCTGCTGCAGTCCGGCGTGGCCTCCGCGGAGCGGGTGTTCGAGCTGCTCGATGCCCCGGAGCAGACCGCCGACCCGGCCGTGCCGGCCCGCCCACCCGCAGTGACCGGCCGGGTGTCGTTCGAGCATGTGTCCTTCAGCTACGACCCCGAACGTCCGCTGATCGAGGACCTCTCGCTGACGGTCGACCCTGGGCACACGGTCGCCATCGTCGGCCCGACTGGTGCCGGCAAGACCACCCTGGTCAACCTGCTGATGCGCTTCTACGAGGTCGGCTCGGGGCGGATCACGCTGGACGGCGTCGACATCGCGACGATGTCGCGAGAGCAGCTGCGCTCGACCATGGGCATGGTGCTGCAGGACACCTGGCTGTTCGGCGGCACGATCGAGGAGAACATCGCCTACGGCGCCGAGGACGCCGGCCACGACGACGTCGTCCGCGCTGCGCAGGCCGCCCACGTCGACCGGTTCGTCCGCACCCTTCCGGACGGCTACGCCAGCGTCATCGACGAGGAGGGCGGCGGCGTCAGTGCCGGCGAGAAGCAGCTGCTGACGATCGCGCGCGCCTTCCTCGCGGAGCCGGTGATCCTCATCCTCGACGAGGCCACCAGCTCGGTGGACACCCGCACCGAGGTGCTCATCCAGCGCGCCATGCGGTCACTGCGCTTCGGCCGCACCAGCTTCGTCATCGCCCACCGGCTCTCCACGATCCGCGACGCCGACGTGATCCTGGT
>DAIRVJ010000095.1:0-8852 GCA_036802895.1 Candidatus Nanopelagicales bacterium | reverse complement strand
ACTGCTCTCGCCCCCCACGACCCGTCACCTTCACACCATCAGCACCGTGGCTGTGGCGCCAGACCCCAAGGCCCGGCGGCTCAGGGCCCGTGACGTCGACTCGGTGGGCTGACCGCCTACGGGAACGGGGCTAGGCCCACGTCGCCCAGAAGCACCGTGGCGGTCTCACCGGGCTCGTCGTCGATCTGCCACTCCTGGAAGAACGCCCGCGCACCCTCGGGGGTCTCCCACTCGGCGAGGGCGTAGAAGGCGCTGTCGTCCTCGGCGTACCAGGCTCGATGGCATCGGCAGCCATGCCCGACCGCCGACTCCCGCATCCCGGGGCTGATCCACGCGACTCGCTTGTCGTAGAGGTCCTTGGCCGTGCGCCCGTCGGGGGTGGGGCAGGGCACCCGAAAGAGGATCCACATACGGCGCAGGCTAGGCCGTGCGGGGCCATCTCGCTCCAGGACCCCGGGGTGACACACCTGGTCCCTTCCCCACGTCACGCGTCGACGGTTCCCCCGATGCGCCAGTAGAAGCCGAACTCACGGGCGAGGAACCCCTCGTCGACCAGGTAACGGCGCAGCATGGCGTAGTCGGGGTGCGCCAGGGACAGCATCGCGTTGACCTCGACCTCGGGATAGCTGACGCCGGGCTCGAACCGCTGAGCCAGGCGGTCCAGAACCACCAGTCGCTTGCTGCGCTTGGCGGGCATGGCCAACAGCCGCGGGCCGTCCCAGAAGGCCCGAGCGACGCGCGCCTCCAACGCCTGCACGGTCCGAGCCTACGCCGGCGTCAGGCCAGCTCGCCGTCGGCGATCGTGGCGGCCACCTCGGCCGCCCGGACGGCCTCCTCGCGAGCCTGCCGGTGCTGGCGCTCGACGGCCTCGGCCGTGTCCTCGTCCGCGCGCATGAGCGAGTCCAGGTCGAAGCCGGCGAAGTCCAGCACGCCCATGTCTGCGTAGGCCTTCTGCACCCGATCCCCCCACAGCCCGATGTCCTTGACGCAGGGGACGATCCGGCTGAACAGCAGCGCCCGGAACATCTGCATGTAGGGCGACGTGTCGACCGCCTGCACGCAGTCGGCGACGTCGTAGCCCAGGTTCTCCCAGACCTCCTGGGCACGGAACCGGTCCCGCATGAGGTAGCAGCCCTCGACCACGAAGTCCTCGCGCTCGGCCCGCTCGGCCGACGACAGCTCCGCGTAGGCGTCGCGCAGGGCCATCCGCCCGAAGGCCACATGGCGGGCTTCGTCCTGCATGACGTACGCCAGGATCTGCTTCGGCAGGGACTGTGTCGTGAGGTCGCGGATCACCCCGAATGCGGCCAGCGCCAGCCCCTCGATGAGCACCTGCATCCCCAGATAGGGGAAGTCCCACCGGCTGTCCGTCAAGGTGTCCCCGAGCAGGGCCTTCAGGTACGGGTTGATCGGGTACAGCAGCCCGATCTTCTCGTGCAGCAGACGGGCGTAGGTCTCGGCGTGCCGGGCCTCGTCCATGGTCTGCGTCGCGGCGTAGAACTTGGCGTCCAGGTCGGGTACCGACTCGACGATGCGGGCGCTGCAGACCATCGCTCCCTGCTCCCCGTGCAGGAACTGGCTGAACTGCCAGGCTGCGACATGCTGGTTCAGCTCGGCGCGGTCCCTCTCACCCAGCTTCGCGAACGTCGCCGACGAGGCGATCGGGTTGGTCTCCGGCGGCATCCCGAGCGGGTCGTCCGGGTCGACCTCCAGGCTCCAGTCGATGCGGGTCGTCTGGTCCCACTGCTTGTCCTTGCCCTTCTGGTACAGCGCCAACAGCCGGGCGCGGCCCTCGTCGTACTCCCAGCTGAAACGTGCTGCGCCGGACACCGGCACGTTCCACGTGCCGCCGTCGGCGGGGATCGCGTAGCGCTCGTGGGTCGACATCGGGCCTCCTCAGGTGAGCAGCGATCGGGTCAGCCGGGTCAGGTCGGCCACGGTCACGTCGACGGCCTCGGTGGGGACGAGCAGATGAGAGATGGCCAACCGGACGACGCAGCGGCAGACCCAGTCGGCCACGTCGGGGTCCAGGTCCGGGTGCCGTCCGCGCAGGACCTGGCCGAGGGCGCTCGCGATCGGCAGGAGCAGGGGCTGCGAGCGGGTGGTGAGGTACGGAAGCAGGCCGGTCGAGTCGTCGGCCAGCACGGCCTTCACGAGCGGGTCGTCCCCGGCTGCCCGCAGGGCCCAGCCGACCGCCGCGCCGACCGCATCGGCGGCATCACCGCGGGCGGCTTCGGCCGCTGCGACCGCTCCGTCGAGGAACCGGGCACCCTCGCGGGCGGCCAGCGCTGCGGCCAGCCCGTCGCGGCTGCCGAACTCGTTGTACAACGTCTGCCGGGACACCCCGGCTGCGGCAGCGACGTCGGTCATTCGCACGCGGGCCCAGTCGCCGGCGACGGCGATGTCGCGCGCGGCGTCGAGCAGGTCGGAGCGGGAGCCCATCGACCCAGGGTTGACACGAACCCCTTCGGTGTCAACCCCTCGCCGCTGGGTAGGTTGGCCGCCATGTCCCTCGCCGCTGACCTCGCCCTGGCCCTGGACCTGGCCGAGGCTGCCGACGAAGTCACCTTGGCGAGATACCGCGCGCTGGACCTGGTGGTCGACACCAAGCCGGACCTCACGCCCGTCTCCGACGCCGACCGCGCGGCTGAGGTGCTGCTGCGCGAGCGGCTGGCCGACCGCAGGCCTGCGGACGCGGTGGTCGGCGAGGAGCTGGGCGCCACCGGCCAGGCAGCGCGGCGTTGGATCCTCGACCCGATCGACGGCACCAAGAACTTCGTCCGCGGCGTGCCCGTATGGGCCACGCTGATCGCGCTCGTCGTCGACGAGGAGGTCACCGTCGGCGTCGTGTCGGCGCCTGCCCTCGGCCGACGCTGGTGGGCGGCGCGGGGGCACGGCGCCTGGGTCGGCGGCGCGCTGGAGCAGCCGCGACGGCTCGAGGTTTCCCGGGTGGCGACGCTCGGCGACGCGAGCCTCTCGGTCTCCGACCGCAGCGGGTGGCCAGCGGGGCCGGGCGCCCTCGACGAGCTGACGGCGGCCTGCTGGCGGTCACGAGCCTACGGTGACTTCTGGTCCCACATGCTGGTCGCGGAGGGGGCGGTCGACGTCGCGGCCGAGCCCCAGCTCGCCGCCTGGGACATCGCCGCCCTGGTGCCGGTGGTCGAGGAGGCGGGCGGCCGGATCACCGGCATCGACGGTGGCCCCGCGCTCACCGCCGGGGCTGGTGCCCTGACCACCAACGGCCGGCTCCACGACGCGGTGCTGGCCCGGCTGGGACGGGCGCGCTGAGGACGCGACCGACCCCGCGCGCGCATGCGCAGCGCCCAGCCCAGCAGGCCCGGGCCGGCCAGGACGGCGGCCAGGTCGAACCAGCCGTATCCGCCCGCAGCCACTGACGGCGGGTTGCCGATGGCCACCAGCCCGGTCGGATCCTGGGCGGCCCAGGTCCACGTACCGATCCAGGTTCCCAGTACCTCGAGATAGGTCACCACGCCCAGCGCACCCACGTAGAGCAGCCGGGACCGACCCCACCGCAGGAAACCGAGCAGGCACAGGTACCAGAAGGCCCCCAGGACGTCGAGGCGCGGCGACAGGAGCAGACCCCACAGCGAGTAAGCCCCGCCGCCGAGGACCGCGGCGAGCACCAGCCCACGCGCGTGCCGACGGACGATCGGGCTCCGGCCGAGCGCCAGGGCGGCGAGGTAGACCAGCCCGTGGCCGGGCGGGACGAACGCCGGCACCGTGCCCAGCCGGTAGACGTAGACCTCCAGCAGCGGGGAGAACGTGTACTCGACCAGGGTCGCGAAGCCGATCACGACGGCCGTCTGGGCCTGCACCAGCGGCTGCTCGCGTCTCAGCAGAGTGACGAGCAGGACCCAGGTGACTGCGCCCAGCGCCAGCTGGCCAAGCAGGCCGGTGCCCCGCTCGAGCAGCAGCACGGCCGGGATCCAGGCCAGGACCACGCTGGCCACCGCCAGGTCGGTGTCGGCGCGTCGGGGTCTCCTCACGGCCGACCAGTGTCGCAGGTCGGCGAACCGTGGACACCGCGGTACGGGACCGACCACGATGGGCTGACGATCGCCGCGACCGGGAGGCCCCCATGCACGTGCACGACGCGATGAGCACCGACGTCCTCACGGTCGGCCCTTCGCACTCGCTGCGCGAGGCGAGCGCCGCCATGGTGTCCCGGCGCGTGGGCGCCGCCGTGATCATCGACCCGGACGGCGAGGGTGCGGGCATCCTCACCGAGCGCGACGTGCTCATCGCCCTGGCCGAGGGCGCCGACCCCGACACCGAGACCGTGGCCAACCACCTGACCCCCGAGATCGTGTACGCGGCCCCGCAGTGGACGCTCGAGCAGGCCGCCGAGGCCATGCTGCGTGGGGGCTTCCGTCACCTCGTCGTCCTGGACGGCGGCGAGGTCGCCGGCATCCTCTCCGTCCGCGACATCGTCAAGTCGTGGCACTCGTCGCTTCAGGCGTGAGTGCGCCGGCCGCGCGCGACCGCCGACCGTAGTAGCCGAGAACCGTCGTCAGGACCGCCGCCACCGGCACCGCCACGACCGCGCCGAGCAGCCCGGCGAGCAGGCTGCCCGCGGTGATCGCGAGCACCACCCCCAACGGGTGCAGCGACACCATCCGGCCCATGACCAGCGGCTGGAGCACGTGGCCTTCCACCTGCTGCACGAGGATCACCGCCGCCAGCACCAGCAACGCGGTCACCGGACCCCGACTGGCGAGGGCGACGACCACCGCGACGAACCCGGTGACGGTGGCCCCGACGATGGGCACGAAGGCCCCGAAGAACACCAGCACACCGAGCGGGATCGCGAGCGGGACCCCCAGGATGCCCACGGCGAGGCCGATGAGCAGACCGTCGACGAGCGCCACGAGCACCGTGCCGCGCACGTAGCCGGTCAGCGTCAGCCAGGACAGCAGCCCGACCTCGCGGACGCTGGCCTGGCTGCGGGACGGTGCCAAGGACACCAGCCAGTGGAAGATCCGCGGCCCGTCCCACAGCAGGAAGACCGTGGAGAACAGGGCGATCGCGGCTCCCGAGAGCACCTCCACGGCCACGGTGGCTCCGCTCAGGACGCCGGAGAACAGCGACTGCTGGTTGTCCTTGAGCACGGTGACCGCCTGGTCGATCCACTGCTGCATCTGGGTCTTGCCGATCCCGAACGTGTCCTCCAGCCAGGTCCTGATGTCCTCGAGGCCGTCCGAGAACTGGCTGGTCAGGTCGGTGCTCTGACTCGAGATCGCCCGAGCCAGCAGGAACGCCACGCCGGCGAGCCCCAGCAGCGAGCCCACCAGCACGACCGCGGTCGCGAAGCCGCGGCCCAGGCGCGGGGCCAGGCGGCGGACGACCGGCTGCAGGAGCGCCGACACCAGCACGGCGACGAACACCGAGACGGCCAGCACCCGCACGGTCCACAGCAGCCACACCACGCTGACGACCGCGAGCCCGATGACCAGCAGTCGCCACGCCCAGTCCGCCGCGACGCGGACGGATCGGGGGACGTCCAGATGGGTGTGCGCGTCGTCGCTCATGGGGGCAGCCTCGCGTGCCGCGTTCGGTCAGGGCAACCGAACCAGGCGCAGCGGCAGGCCACCGTGCGGTCGGATCGTCACCGAGGCGTCCGCGTGGACGCTCTGGCCGGGTCGCCGCTCGAATCGGAACCGTGCTGCCACCATGGCCAGCAGCAGCACGCCCTCGACCAGGGCGAAGTCGCGCCCGATGCACAGGCGGGGCCCTGCCCCGAACGGCAGGTAGGCGAGCCGGCGTGCTTCGTCCGACGCCCCCGGACCGAACCGGTCAGGGTCGAACCGCTCGGGGTCCGACCACACCGCCGGATGCCGGTGCAGGGTGTACGTCGACAGGATGACGAGTGACTCGCCCGGCACGGCGTACCCGGCCAGGACGTCGTCCGCGAGGGCTCGCCGGGTCACCACCCAGGCCGGCGGGTAGAGACGCAGGGCCTCGTCCAGCACCTGCCGGGCGTAGGGCAGGGCGAGGTAGTCGGCGGCCGTCGGCGGACGACCGGCCAGCACCCGGTCCGCCTCCTCGGCCAGGCGCCGGCCCACCTCCGGGTCGCCGGAGACCAGCCAGCACGCCCAGGTCAGGGCGCTGGCCACCGTCTCGTGCCCGGCCACGATGAGCGTGACCACCTCGTCACGCACCTGCTCGTCGGTGAGCACGTCCGCGCCCTCGTGCGTGGCGAGCAGCAGCCCCAGCAGGTCCGCCGGGGACGGGTCGTCGACGGCCCTGCAGCGGCGCTCGGCGACCATCCGGGCCACCGCGTCGTCCAGGGTCCGCACGGCCGAGCGCAGGCGGAGGTTCCCCGGCGTCGGCAGGGACAGCGGGGCCGGCAGGGGGGACCGAGCGCGGGCCACGACCCGGTCGAGCGCGGTCAGCACAGCCGCCACGAGCCGCTGCGCGTCCGGGCCCAGGTCGGTGGAGAACAGCGACCGGCCGACGACGTCCAGCGCGGTGCGCATCATCGCGTCGTCGACATCAACCACGGTCCCGTCCGGGCGGGCGGCCCATTCCGTGAGCAGCCGCTCGCCGGCACCCGCGACGTGGGAGCCCACCGCCTCCAGAGTCCGGTGGTGGAACGCCGGCTGCACCAGCCGACGGTTGTGCCGCCAGGTCTCGCCGTCGCTGACCAGCAGACCCTCGCCGGTCACCAGGGCCAGGGAGCGGTACTGCACGGTCCGCTTGCCGTAGCCCCGGTGGTTGCCCTGCAGCACCCGCTGCGCCGCCTCCGGGTCGTTGACGAACAGCACCGACTGCCGAGGGATCGGGAACCCGACGACGTCGCCCTGCTCGGCCGCGCAGTCGAGCAGGAAGCCCAACGGGTCACCGCGCATCCGGCGGGCGTGCCGCAGCATCCAGCCCCCGGTCACCACCGGAGCCGGCCGACCGCGGGAGGCGCCGTCCGTGCTCACGGCGACGGCTCCGGCGGCGTCCACACGTACGGCGTGGTCGTGGTGAGCATCCGCAGGCCGAGCCGTTCCAGGATCGGCCTGCTGTCCGGCGAGGCGTCGACCTGCAGGTAGCGAAAGCCCCGCTGGGCGGCCAGCTCGGCCCGCCGGGCCACCAGCGCCCGGTAGATCCCCAGCCGTCGGTAGGCGGGTCGGGTCCCGCCTCCCCACAGGCTGGCGAACTCGGTGCCCGTGTGGAACCGCACCCAGCCGGCGCAGGCCAGCTCACCCGGCGCCTCTGCCTCGGCCCCGACCTCGGCGACCAGCACGGTGATGGACGTCGGGTCGGCGGCCAGCTCAGCCGCCACTTCCTCGACGGCCCCGTCCCCGCCACCGCCCCAGACCGCCTGCTTGAGCGCGGCGATCGCCGCCCAATCGTCGTCACGCACCTCGCGGACGACGATCCCCGGCGGCGGGGCGAACCCCGCGCAGGCGGCGGCCACGTCCGCGGACCACCCCACCACGAGAGCCTCCTCCTCCCCCGGCACGAACCCGGCGGCCACCAGCCGGTCAGCGAGGTCGGCGGGTCGGTCGTGCCCGTAGGCCTTCCACTCGAACGGCTGGCCCAGCGCGGAGTAGTAGGCAACCTGGGCGGCGATCTCACCGTCCGCGCTCGCCTCGTCGAGGTCGCTCCACTCGACGAAGCTGCCCCACGACCGGCCGGCCGGGGCCGTCGTCCGCACCACCCGCCCGACCCGCTCGGTCAGCCAGCCGGGCTGCGGCGGCACCAGTCGACGGCGGATCTGCTCGTCGAAGGCCGCCAGCGTCTCATCGGGGTCCATCCGCCTAGGATCCCTTGTCCGTGGTCCTCCGCGCTGACACCGCCGCCGCCGGGACGCGGCACATCCGCAGCTTCCACCCGCGTCGGGGCCGCGTGACGCCGACCCAGCGGGACGCCCTCGACCGGCTCTGGCCCCGGTACGGGTTCGAGGTCGACGGGCAGCCCCTTGACCTCGAGCAACTGTTCGGCAGCAGCCGTCCGGTCGTGCTCGAGGTCGGCTCCGGGATGGGTGAGGCCGCGCTGAGCGGCGCCGCCGCCGACCCCGGGACCAACGTGCTGGCCGTCGACGTGCACACCCCTGGCCTCGGCCAGCTCCTGCACCACATCGAGCGGGGTGGCCTGGACAACATCCGGGTGGGGCGCGGCGACGCCGTCGAGCTGGTGCGCGACATGCTCCCCGCCCGGTCGTTGGACGGCGCGCAGATCTTCTTCCCCGACCCCTGGCCCAAGCCACGCCACCACAAGCGTCGGCTCGTCCAGCCCGAGTTCGTCGCCCTGGTCACCGACCGGCTGCGTGTTGGCGGGGTCTTGCACGTGGCCACCGACTGGCCGCCGTACGCCGAGCAGATCCTCCGCGTCCTGGCGGCGGAGCCGGGCCTGCGCAACCTCCATGAGGGCTTCGCCCCGCAGCCGACGCACCGACCGGAGACCAGGTACGCCCGGCTGGCGCACGCCAAGGGGCACGAGGCCACCGACGTGGTCTTCGTCCGCCGGTGACCGCCCCCGATTCTCGACCCGGCCTCCCACGGTTCCGTCCGGACCTCGAAGGACTGCGCGCTGTCGCGATCCTCCTGGTGCTCGCCCACCACGCCGACCTGCCGCGGATCACCGGTGGATACGTCGGCGTCGACGTCTTCTTCGTGCTGTCCGGCTTCCTGATCACCGGCATCCTGCTCCGCGAGCTGGCCGCCACCGGCCGCATCGACCTGCCGGCGTTCTACGGGCGGCGAGCCCGGAGGCTGCTGCCGGCGGCGCTGCTCGTGCTGGCGGTGACCGTGCTGGCGTCCGCCCTGCTCCTCCCGCCCCTTCAGGTGAGCGAGGTGGCCAAGGACGGCGCGGCGGCCGCACTGTATGCCTCGAACATCCGG
>DAIRVJ010000094.1:7519-8884 GCA_036802895.1 Candidatus Nanopelagicales bacterium | reverse complement strand
TCGATAGAGCTACAAACCTGTCAGTCGGTATAGCTCTCCGAGCTCAGCCGACGTGAGGGGCCGCATGCGGCCAGCTCGCAGGTCGCCTAGGACGACCGGACCGATGCGTACCCGGACCAGGCGCTGCACCGGATGCCCGGCCGCCCTCAGCAGCCGTCGAACCAAGCGGTTGCGGCCCTCGTGCAGCACGATCTCGACCATGGCCCGGCCCGCGGTGGCGCCGACCACCCGAAAGGAGTCGACCCGAGCCGGTCCGTCCTCGAGGTCGATCCCCTCGCGCAGCCGGCGGCCGAGGTCGCGCGGCACCGGAGCGGTGATCTCGGCCAGGTACGTCTTGGGGACCTCGTAGGAGGGGTGCGCGAGCCGATGGGCCAGCTCGCCGTCGTTGGTCAGCAGGATCAGCCCCTCGGTCTCGGCGTCCAGCCGGCCGACGTGGAAGAGCCGGTCGCTGCGGCCCTTGACGTAGTCCCCCAGGCAGGGCCGTCCCCGGTCGTCGGACATGGTCGACAGGACTCCGGAGGGCTTGTTCATCGCCAGGTGGACCACCTTGGTGCCCACGGCCACCCGGACGCCGTCGACCCGGATCACCGACTGCTCCGGATCGACCCGCAGCCCCATCTCCACCACCGGGCGGCCATCCACCTCGACTCGCCCGGCGGCAATCAGCTCCTCACAGGCGCGGCGGCTGCCAACGCCCGCTGCGGCGAGCACCTTCTGCAGCCGGACGCCTTCGGTGGCGGGACTCGGGCGTGACGGGGCCGGTCCTTCTTGCGCCAAGTGTCTCAACCTCTACTCGAGAAAAAGTCTTCATTGTCGATAAGCGTCTCGATCTCCGGCAGCAACGGAGCGAGGTCGGGCAAGTCGACGAGCGAGCGCAGGCCCAGACGCTCCAGGAAGTACGAGGTGGTGCGGTAGAGGTAGGCCTGGCTCTCCGGCTCGGTACCGCACTCCTCCACCAGCCCGCGGCTGACCAGGGTGCGGATCACCCCGTCGACGTTGACCCCTCGCACGGCCGAGACCCGGGCTCGGCTAACCGGCTGGCGGTAGGCGATGACGGCCAGGGTCTCCAGGGCTGCCTGGGTCAGCCGTGCCTGCTGGCCGTCCAGGATGAACCGCTCGACCACGTCGGCGCAGGCGGCCCGGGTGTACAGCCGCCAGCCGCCGGCCACCTCCCGCAGGTCGAACCCGCGCTCCTGCTCGGTGTACTCGACCGACAGCCCGTCGAGGATCTCCTCGACCTCGCCCGTGGTCCGGCCGAGGACCTGCGCCAGGGTGACGGCGGCGACCGGCTCGTCGACGACCAGCAGGATCGCCTCCACCGCGGCGCGCAGGGACGGCCCAGGCTGGTCTCCCACGGCTGCGACC
>DAIRVJ010000094.1:0-7419 GCA_036802895.1 Candidatus Nanopelagicales bacterium | reverse complement strand
GGCGTCCTCGTCGGCGTCCTCGTCATCGAACTCGTCGTGCACGTCGAGCTCGCCGTCGTCCGAGCCGGTCCAACGCACGTGCAGCTCCCCGAGCGCGGTCATCTGCTCGAAGGCGACCGCGCCCTCGCGGAAGAGCTCGAGCAGCGCGAGGAACCGTCCCACCACGTGCAGGGTGTCCTCGCAGTCGGACACCAGGGCCCGGAACGTGGACGAGCGGACCCGCCGGAGCTTGCCAATGAGGATCGCGGCCTGCTCGCGGACGCTGACCCGAGGGGCATGCACGTGCGCGGTCGAGAGCACCGGAACCGGCTTGGGCGTCAGCGCGCGCGCCGCCAGCAGGGCCAGCTCGGCGGGACCCAGTCCGAGCAGCACCTCCGGGAGCAGCCCGGCGTAGCGCTCCTCCAGCCCCACGGCGCGCGGGAAGCGGCGCGACTCCTCAGCGAGCCGGGCGGCCACCCACGCGGCGACCTGCTTGTAGGCCCGGTACTGCAGCAGCCGCGCGAACAGCAGGTCGCGGGCCTCCAGCAGCGAGAGATCCTCCTCGTCCTCCACGTCGCCCGCGGGCAGCAGCCGGGCGGCCTTCAGGTCGAGCAGGGTGGCCGCCACGACCAGGAACTCGGTGGCCTGCCCGAGGTCCCACGCGGTCCCCTTGCCCCGGATGTGGGCGATGAACTCGTCGGTGACCTGGGACAGGGCCACTTCGGTCACGTCCAGCTTGTGCTTGGCGATCAGGCCGAGCAGCAGGTCGAACGGCCCCTCGAAGTTGTCCAGGTGCACCTCGAAGGCGCCGCCGCTCCCGGCGGGGGCCTCCGGCTGCTCGAGGACAGGGCTGTGGCTCACGTCGAAACGGTAGCCGACCCGGCGCGTCCCACGACCCAGCCGCCGCTGGGCCACCAAGGCGCCGCCCGGGCGGACCGCCTCCGTGAGTCAGGCGGCGTTCGCCCGGTCAGCCTGAACGCAACCGGCGGGCGAGCACGCTGGCGGATCCCTTGGCCTCCAGGTCCGCGAGCACGACGGCCACCGCCTCGCGCACGATCCGGCCCCGGTCGATCGCCAGGCCGTGGTCCTGTCGCAAGGTGAGCCTGGCCCGCTCGAGGTCGATCAGTTCATCCGGTGACAGGTAGACGGTGATCTTCTCGTCGTGCCGCTGGCGGCCGCTCGGCCGGGTCGCAACCGAGCGCGCGGAGCTCGCCCGGGTTCGGCGGGCGCCGGTGTCGGCCGGCATAACCCGAGCGTCGGTCAAAGCCGGCTCCTCTCCCGACGTGGCCGGCGTCTGACCAGCGGCGTCGGGCCCGGCGCCGGGCTGGGTCTCCGGCTCCGACAGGCCCCCCGTGGTCCGGAACAGCTCAGCCGCGCCCGGCAGGGTGACTCGCCGGCTCACCGGGCCGTCACCTCCCGGGCCAGCACTTCTCGGGCCAGCTGCCGGTAGGCCGTCGCCCCGGGCGAGGTGGACGCGTAGGTGGTGATCGGCTCGCCGACGACCGTGGTCTCGGGGAATCGGACGGTGCGGGCGATCACGGTGTGGAAGACCCGGTCCCCGAACGCCTCGACGACCCGGGAGAGCACCTCCCGGCTGTGCAGGGTCCTCGCGTCGAACATCGTGGCCAGAATGCCCTCAACTTCAAGTTGAGGGTTAAGCCTTTCTTGCACTTTTTGGAGGGTGTCCATCAGGAGGGCCACCCCACGAAGGGCGAAGAACTCGCACTCGAGCGGGATGATCACGCTGTCGGCCGCGGTCAGCGCGTTCACCGTGAGCAGGCCGAGCGAGGGCTGGCAGTCGATGATCACCAGGTCGTAGTCCGGCAACACCGGGGCGAGCAGGCGGCCGAGCGTCTGCTCGCGCGCGACTTCCCCCACCAGCTGGACCTCGGCGGCGGACAGGTCGATGTTGCTGGGCAGCAGGTCCAGGCCGGCCACGTTGGTCTTGAGCAGGATGTCGTCGACGCTGACGTCGCGCTCCATGACCAGGTTGTAGACCGTGCGGTCCAGCTCGTGCGGGTTGACCCCCAGCCCGACCGACAGCGCCCCCTGCGGGTCGAAGTCAACCAGCAGCACGCGCCGGCCGAGCTCGGCGAGCGCGGCGCCCAGATTGATCGTCGTGGTCGTCTTGCCCACGCCGCCCTTCTGGTTGCACATGGCGATCACCCGGGCCGGGCCGTGCGACGCCAGCGGGGACGGATCGGGGAACCGCGGCACCGGTCGGCCGGTCGGGCCCAGCCGGGCCGCCTGCGCCGCGATCTGCTCCGCCTCCGCGGCCGCGTTCGCCAGCACCGTCGCGGCCTCGGCCGCCTCGCGGGCGGGGTCGGCGGGCGGCGCTACCGCGTGGGGCACGGTCCAGAGATCGTCAGGGGGCAGGTCCCCTGGTCCATTTGTCGACATAGTCACAAGTCTATGTACCCTTCTAGAGACCCATCGGCAAGCCGATCCGCCGACCCGCGGGACTCTAGGCGGCGAGGCCGCCATCCGGCAAGGGAAAGCCGCCCACCAGCAGGTTGGCTCGCTCCGGCAGTGTCTGAGGCCGGGCCTCGGCCCAGCCGTCGCCCGGGGCTCGTCCCGTCCGCGTCAGCCCAGGGCCCGCGGGTGCGCCGCCGCGTACACCTCGCGCAGCCGGTCCACCGTCACCAGCGTGTAGATCTGCGTCGTCGTGACGGAGGCGTGCCCGAGCAGCTCCTGCACCACCCGGACGTCGGCCCCGCCGTCGAGCAGGTGCGTCGCGAAGGAGTGCCGCAGGACGTGCGGGGACAGGTGCTCCGCCGGCAGCCCGGCCCGCTCGGCCGCCTGCCGCAGCACGCTCCACGCGCTCTGCCGGCTCAGCCGGCCGCCGCGCGCGTTGAGGAACACCGCCGGTGTCCCCCGACCAGCGGACGCCAAAGCCGGCCGGGCGCGGACCAGGTAGGCGTCCAGCGCCGCCAGGGCCAGCCGACCCATCGGGACGATCCGCTCCTTGCCCCCCTTGCCGCGCAGCCGTGCCGACGCGCCGGCACGGTCCACGTCGTCCAGGTCCAGCCCGACGGCCTCGGAGATCCGTGCCCCCGTGCCGTACAGCACCTCGAGCAGGGCCTGGTCGCGGACCGCGCGCGGCGTGCCCGCGGCGCCGGCGGCCTCGATGAGCCGCACGACGTCCTCGACCGGGATCGCCTTCGGCAGCCTCCTTGACCCCATGGGAGGCTTGACCTCACGTGCAGGGTCAGACTTGGCCAGTCCTTCCCGCATCACGAACTTGTGGAACCCGCGGACGGCGACCACCGTGCGCGCGGCGGAGACAGCCGCCAGCGGCCGATGCTCGTCGTCCCCCTGCCGGAGCGCGGTCAGGAAGTCCGCCACATCGCCCGGAGTGATCTGGCCGAGGTCGACCCGACCGCGGCGCAGGCAGAAGGCGCGGTACCGCGCCAGATCGCGCCGGTAGGCGCTCAGCGTGTTGCGGGCGACACCCCGCTCCACGGCGAGGTGGTCGAGATACCCGACCACCGCCCGATCGACCGCGCTCGCCGTCGAGCCCACCGCACCCGAGGACTCACCTGACATAACAACAGGCTATCCGGCGGGCGAGTCCCCGCCTGGCAGCCGCCCCCTGCGAGTCGGCCTAGCCGAGCACCTCGTCCAGCGTCACCGTCGGCAGGCCGAACGCCTCGCCGACCGCTGCGTAGGTGATCTGCCCCTCGTGGGTGTTCAGCCCCAAGGCTAGCGAGCGGTCGTCGCGGCAGGCCTGCCGCCAGCCCTTCTCGGCCAGCTCGAGCACGTACGGCAGGGTCACGTTGGTCAGCGCGTAGGTCGACGTGTGGGGCACCGCACCCGGCATGTTGGCCACGCAGTAGAAGACCGACTCGTGCACCAGGAACGTGGGCTCGGCGTGGGTCGTCGGGCGGGAGTCCTCGAAGCAGCCGCCCTGGTCGATCGAGATGTCCACGAGGACCGACCCGGGCTTCATCCGCGACACCAGCTCGTTGGAGACCAGCGTGGGCGCCTTCGCGCCCGGCACGAGGACCGCGCCGATCACCAGGTCGGCGTCCAGGACCGCCCGCTCGATCTCGTAGGAGTTCGACGCCACCGTCTGCATGTGCCCCTGGTAGATCGCGTCCGCCTGGCGCAGCCGGGCGATGTTGCGGTCCAGCAGCAGGACCTCCGCCTGCATGCCCAGCGCGATCGCGGCAGCGTTCATCCCGGACACCCCGGCGCCGATCACCACGACCTTGGCTGCGTAGACGCCGGAGACCCCGCCCATCAGCACCCCACGACCGCCGTTGGCCCGCATGAGCGTCGCAGCGCCCACCTGCGGCGCCATCCGCCCGGCCACTTCCGACATCGGCGCCAGCAACGGCAGCGACCGGTCGGGGAGCTCGACGGTCTCGTAGGCGATCGCCGTGACGCCCGAGGCGAGCAGCGCGTCGGTGCAGGGACGGGACGCGGCCAGGTGCAGGTAGGTGAACAGGGTCTGACCCTTGCGGATCCGGCCGTACTCCTCGGCGATCGGCTCCTTGACCTTCAGGATCAGGTCACCGGTGGCCCAGACGTCGTCGGCCGTGGCCAGGATGGTCGCGCCGGCCGCCACGTACTCCTCGTCCCTGATGGACGAGCCGACCCCCGCGTCGTGCTCGACGAACACCTCGTGGCCCTGGCGAACCAGCTCGTGCACGCCGGACGGGGTGATGGCCACCCGGTACTCGTGGTTCTTGACCTCGCGAGGGATGCCAACCTTCACCGCGATCCACGTCCTTCTCCGGTCTGCGGCAGGGCCGACGCCGTTGTCGGCACGCACGAGCCGCACCCATCCGGGCGGGGACACTGTAGCCCCGACGGGCTCCCGTCCACCCGGACACCAGGGCGATGTCCGCCGGTCGGTCTCGACGCGGCGGCCAACCGGCGCGGGTTCAGCGCAGCTGGCGCGGTCCCAACGCCCAGGGGGCCTGCGCCGGACGCAGCGTCGTCCAGCCGGCTGCCCGTGCCGCGACCGCAGCCAGTACCCCGACCACGAGCGACGGGTTGTGCAGCCGACCGGCCAGCACCGCGTCGCGCAGGACGTCCAGCGGCACCCAGTCGACCGGCATGTCGCGCTCCTCACCGTGCCGCTCGTGCCGAGCCCCGTCGCTGGGCCGCACGCCGCGGGCCAGGTAGACACGCAGCGCCTCGTCGCAGAAACCCGGCGTCGTGCAGTAGTCGACGAGCACGGCCCACGAGTCGGCCTCGTGGTGCGTCTCCTCCCACAGCTCGCGGTGGGCCGCGGCCAACGGATCCTCCCCGTGGACGTCGAGCAGGCCGGCCGGCAGCTCCCACAAGGTGGCCTGCACCGGGTGCCGGTACTGGTGGACGGCCAGCACCCGCTCGTCGTCGTCCAGCGCGAGGACGGCGACGGCCGACGGGTGGCGAACGACGTCGCGGACGACCTCCTCGCCCGAGGGCAGTCGCACGAGGTCGGTGACGACGTCCCACACCCGCCCGGACATCCGCGGCGTGCTCGACACCACGGTCAGGCCGCCCTCGACGTCCGCCACGCTCATGGAGTCGGACTCATGGAGTGGAGACGGCGTCCGGCAAGGCGACGGTGCGGGTGTCGATGGCGGCCTTGATCAGCCCGATGAACAGCGGGTGCGCCCGAGCCGGACGGGAGCGGAACTCCGGGTGGGCCTGGGTCCCCACGTAATAGGGGTGCACCGCCCGGGGCAGCTCGACGAACTCGACGAGGCGACCGTCCGGCGAGGTGCCGGAGAACACCAGCCCGGAGGCCTCCAGCCGCGCCCGGTAGGCGTTGGCCACCTCGTAACGGTGCCGGTGACGCTCGTCGACGTACGGCTGGCCGTAGGCCTCGCGGACGACCGAGCCCTCGGCCAGCTTGGCGGGGTACAGCCCCAGGCGCATCGTCCCGCCCATGTCGCGCTCACCGGCCACGACGTCGCGCTGGTCGGCCATGGTCGCGATGACCGGGTGGGGGGTGGCGTCGTCGAACTCGGCGGAGTTCGCGCCCTCGAGCCCGGCGAGCGAGCGAGCCGCCTCGATGACCATGCACTGCAGGCCCAGACACAGCCCGAGGGTCGGGATGCCGTTCTCGCGGGTGTAGCTGAGCGCCCCGAGCTTGCCCTCGATCCCCCGCACGCCGAACCCGCCGGGCACGCACACCGCGTCGACGTCGCCCAGCTGGGCCGCGGCACCGTCGCGGGTCACGCAGTCGTCGGACGCGACCCAGCGGATGGTGACCCGCGCGTCGTTGGCGAACCCGCCGGCCCGCAGCGCCTCGGTCACCGACAGGTACGCGTCGGGCAGGTCGACGTACTTGCCGACCAGGGCCACCGTCACCTCGTGCGCCGGGTGGTGCACCCGTCGCAGGAGGTGGTCCCAGTCGGTCCAGTCCACGTCGCGGAACGGCAGGGCCAGCCGGCGGACGACGTAGGCGTCCAGGCCCTCGCCGTGCAGCACCTTCGGGATGTCGTAGATCGAGGGCGCGTCGACCGCGGCCACCACGGCCTCGTCGTCGACGTCGCACATCAGGCTGATCTTGCGCTTGATCGGGGTGGGGACCGGCCGGTCGGCCCGCAGCACGATCGCGTCGGGCTGGATGCCGATCGACCTCAGCGCGGCGACCGAGTGCTGGGTGGGCTTGGTCTTCAGCTCCCCGGAGGGCCCGATGTACGGCAGCAGCGAGACGTGCAGGAAGAACACGTTGTCGCGACCGACGTCGTGGCGCACCTGCCGAGCCGCCTCGAGGAACGGCAGCGACTCGATGTCGCCGACCGTGCCGCCGATCTCGGTGATCACCACGTCGACGTCCGGCCCGCCCATCGCCCGGATCCGGGACTTGATCTCGTTGGTGATGTGCGGGATCACCTGGACCGTGTCGCCGAGGTACTCCCCGCGCCGCTCCTTGGCGATCACCGTGGAGTAGACCTGACCGGTGGTGACGTTGGCCGCCTGCCCGAGGTCGGTGTCCAGGAATCGCTCGTAGTGCCCGATGTCGAGGTCGGTCTCCGCGCCGTCGTCGGTGACGAACACCTCCCCGTGCTGGAACGGGTTCATCGTCCCGGGATCGACGTTGAGGTAAGGGTCGAGCTTCTGCATGGTGACCCGCAGCCCGCGGGCCTTGAGCAGGTTCCCCAGGCTGGACGCCGTCAGGCCCTTGCCGAGCGAGGAGGCGACGCCCCCGGTGACGAACAGGTGCTTGGTCGTCTGCGTGGCTGCCACGGGGTGCCAATCTACCGCCCGGACCGGTGTCGTGGGCGTGCCCGCACGGGCGCCTGCGTGTCGCGGGGCGTCTGCGGCGTGCCGCGCTCGGTCGGGGGTCTCGGTCGGGGGTCTCGGTCGGGGGTCTCGGTCGGGGTCAGCCGGCGGTCTTGGTCGCGGCCGCGGCGGCCAGCAGCTCCTCGGCGTGCGCCCGGCCGGACTCCGACCCCTCGAGGCCGGCCAGCATCCGGGTCAGCTCACCGACCCGGC
>DAIRVJ010000093.1:0-8953 GCA_036802895.1 Candidatus Nanopelagicales bacterium | reverse complement strand
CCATGCCTGGTCCGGTCCTCGGGGATGTACGCGATCCCGGCCTCGCGACGCGCTCGGGTGGACCAGTGGCTGACATCCTCGTCGCCGAGCAGGATCCGACCGGACGCGGCCGGACGCATGCCCATGATCGCCTCGACCAGCTCGGCCTGTCCGTTGCCCTCGACGCCGGCGATGCCCAGCACCTCCCCGGCGTGGATGGTGAACGTCACGTCGTCGACGACCGGGCGGCCGTCGGCCGACAGGACGGTCAGCCCCTCCACCGTCAGGACCGGCCGGTCGGTCACCGTCGACTCGCGCAGCTCCGGCACCGGCAGCTCCGAGCCCACCATGAGCTCGGCCAGCTGGCGGGCGGTGACCTGGTCGGGCAGGACGGCGGCGACGGTGGTCCCCGCCCTGATCACGGTGATCTCGTCGGCCACGGAGAGCACCTCACCCAGCTTGTGTGAGATGAACATGACGGTGAGCCCCTCGGCCTTCAGCTCGCGCAGCGCGTCGAACAGCTCGTCGACCTCCTGCGGCACGAGCACGGCGGTGGGCTCGTCCAGGATGAGGATCTTCGCGCCGCGGTAGAGCACCTTGAGGATCTCCACCCGCTGCCGGTCACCCACGCCGAGGTTCTCGACCAGCTCGTGCGGGTCGATCTCCAGCCCGTACCTGTCGGCGATGTCCGTGATCCGCCGGGCGGCCTCGCCGAAGTCGAGCGTCAGCCCGGACCTCGGCTCGGACCCGAGGACGATGTTCTCCAGGACCGTCAGGTTGTCGGCCAGCATGAAGTGCTGGTGGACCATGCCGATGCCCGCGGCGATCGCGTCCGCCGGCGTGGAGAACGTCAGGAGCCGCCCGTCGACCGTGATCGTGCCCTCGTCCGGCTTCTGCATGCCGTAGAGGATCTTCATCAGGGTGGACTTGCCGGCGCCGTTCTCCCCGACGATGGCGTGCACGGTGCCCGCACGGACCGAGAGGTTGATGTCCCGGTTGGCCACGACGCCGGGGAAACGCTTGGTGATGCCCGCCAGCTCGACCGCGAAGGCCCCTCGGCCCGCCGAGGGAGCGCCCGGCTCCGTCATCGCCCAACCTCCTCGCTCGGCCCGACAGACCGCGGGCCCGGGGGAACGTTACCGCTCCCTCGGGCCCGTGGCCGCTACTCAGTCGATCAACCCAGGCCTACTTCTCCGGGACCTTGATCTCGCCGCTGATGATCTTCGTCTTGAACGCGTCGACCTGGGCCTTGATGTCGTCGACGAAACCACCGCTGGTGGAGTAGTCGATGCCGCCGGCCTTCAGATCGAACAGCTTGATGCCGCTCAGCGGGCTGCCGGCGTTCGCCGCCTTGACCGCCTCGAACACGGCGACGTCGACCTTCTTGAGCATGGACGTGATGATCACGTCCTTGACCGTCGGGTCGGCGGTCTTGTACTGGTCGGAGTCGACGCCGATCGCCTTGGCACCGGCAGCCTTCGCGGCCTCGAACACACCGCCACCGGACCCACCCGCGGCCGCGTAGATGACGTCAGCGCCGCCCTGGTACATGCCCTCGGCCGCCACCTTGCCCTTGGCCGGGTCGCCGAAGCCGGAGAAGTCCGGGGGCTGGGTCAGGTACTTGGACTGGACCTTCGTGCCGGCCTTGCCGGCCTCGACGCCGGCCTTGTAGCCGGCCTCGAACTTCTGGATGAGGGGCACGTTGACCCCGCCGATGAAGCCGACGTTGCCGGTCTTGCTCTTCAGTGCGGCGACCACCCCGACGAGGAAGCTGCCCTCGTTCTCGGCGAACACCAGGTTGGCGACGTTGGCCGCCGTGAACGAGGAGTCGTCGACGATGGCGAAGGAGGTGGCCGGGAACTCGGCGGCGACCTTCTTCAGTGCGGTGGCGTAGGCGAAGCCGACGCCGATGACGAGCTTGTTGCCGTCGGTGGCGAGCAGCCGCAGCCGCTCCTCCTTCTGGGCGTCGGTCTCGCCCTGGGTGGCTTCGAGCTCGGTGGGCACGATGCCGAAGTCGGTCTTGGCCTTGTCCAGGCCCGCCGCCGCGGCGTCGTTGAACGACTGGTCGCCGCGGCCGCCGATGTCGTAGGCCAGGCCCACCTTGATGCCGGCCTTGGAGGCCGACGGGGAGCCCGAGGCACTGGTGCCGCCACCGCCGTCATCGTTCCCGCACGCGGCCAGAGCCAGCGCGCCGGCGAGGGCGAACGAGGCTACCTTCATGACCCTGAACAAGGGCTTCTCCTTCCGGGAGGCACCCGGACCGGGCGCCGGTGTCGGCCGCAGCCTAGTCGCGTCCGTCGCCTTGATCGTCTGACGAAGGTCCCGAACGTCGGACCGTTACCAGACCGAGAGCAAAGCGGCTCCGACGAGCAGACGCGAGCCCAGGCCGATCGCCCGTTCGTCCACGTCGAAGGTGCCCTGGTGCAGGTCGCGCGACGCCTCCTCGCCGGGCCGGCGCACGCCCAGCCGGGCCAGCGCACCGGGGACGTGTTCCAGGTACCACGCGAAGTCCTCGCCGCCGAGGCTCTGCTCGACCTCGATGACGCTGTGCTCACCGATCAGCCGGACGGCAGCGGCGGCCATGACCGCCACGCACGCCTCGTCGTTGACCACGGGCGGTACACCGCGGGTGTACTCCACGTGCACGCGGACGCCATAGGGCGCCACCACCGCGCGGACCGCCTCCTCGATGACGTCGGGCGCGCGCTCCCAGGCCGCGGCGTCCAATGAACGGACGGTGCCCTCGGCCTCGCCGACCTGCGGGATGGCGTTGTGCGCCCCCCCGGCCTGGACGCGCCCCCAGACGAGGGAGAGGCCCGCGCGGGGGTCGACCCGGCGCGACAGTACGGCCGGCACGTCGGTGATCGCGCACGCCAGCGCGTAGACCAGGTCGGCCGTCAGGTGCGGACGCGCGGTGTGCCCACCCGGCCCGGCGAGGCGAACCAGCACGTGGTCGGCCGACCCGGTGATCGGCCCGGTGCGCAGGCCCACCGTGCCGACGTCGGCCCGTGGGTCGCAGTGCAGGGTGAAGATGCGCCGGACGCCGTCCAGACCGCCGGCGGAGATGACGTCGAGCGCCCCGCCGGGGGTCGCCTCCTCGGCCGGCTGGAACAGCAGCCGCACCCGTCCGGGCAGCCGGCCGGAGTGATGCAGGTCCCCCAGCACGAGCCCGGCGCCGACCAGCGCCGCCGTGTGCACGTCATGACCGCACGCGTGGCAGCGGCCGGGGATCGTCGACCGGTACGGGACGTCCTTCTCATCGGAGATCGGCAGCGCGTCCAGGTCGGCCCGCAGCCCGACGGCGGTCGGGCCCTCGCCGACGTCGCAGACCAGGCCGCACCCGCCGGGCAGCACCCGCGGCTTCAGCCCGGCGCGCTCGAGCCGCTCGCGCACCACCCGGGTCGTGCGCACCTCGGCCCGGCCGAGCTCGGGGTGGGCGTGCAGGTCTCGCCGGAGCGCGACCAGCTCGTCGAGGTAGGGCTCGACCAGGGTGGGCAGCTCGCCGGCGAGGGCGTCCAGGCCGGACAGCGCCGCTGCGGGGACCACGCGGCGAAGGCTAGTCCTGCCCAGCGCCCTCGCGCGGCAGCGGGGGCTCAGCCGGCTGGGAGCCGGGGCCGGCATCCGAGGGAGTGGACGGGGGGGCTGGCTCGGCCTGCGCCCAGCCGGAGGTGAGGTCACGGGCCCGGTGGAAGACCGTCTCGTCGTCCGAGGGACGCCTGCGGACCAGCGCCCACACGAGCAGGGCGAGCAGCAGGACACCGCCCGCGGCCGCCGCGGGAGCCACCCACTCGCTCATGACGTCGAGCCTGACAAAGCGGACCATTGCGGTCAAGCCGGGGGTCAGAAGGCGTCCGCCGGCGTATAGGTGCCCCAGACGGCGCGCAGCGCGTCGCACACCTCGCCCACCGTCGCGCGCGCGGCCAGCGCCTCCCGCATCGGCGGGAGCACGTTGTCGGTGCCCTCGGCGGCGGCCCGCATGGCGTCCAGCGCGCGGTTCACCGCCGCGCCGTCCCGCTCGGCCCGCAGCGCGGCCAGGCGGGCCGCCTGCTGCTCCTCGATCTGCGGGTCGACGCGCAGCGGCTCGTAGTGCTCCTCGCGCTCGACGGTGAACCGGTTCACCCCGACGACCACCCGCTCGCCGTCGTCGATCTGCTGCGCCACGGCGTACGCGGAGCGCTCGATCTCGCCCTTCTGGAACCCCTTCTCGATCGCGGCCACCGACCCGCCGAGGTCGTCGATGCGCTGCATGAGCTCGCGGGCGGCGGCCTCGACCTCGTCGGTGAGCGACTCGACGACGTAGGACCCGGCGAACGGGTCGACCGTGGCGGTGACGTCGGTCTCGTAGGCGAGCACCTGCTGGGTGCGCAGCGCCAGCCGGGCCGCCTTCTCACTCGGCAGGGCGATCGCCTCGTCGAAGGAGTTCGTGTGCAGCGACTGGGTGCCGCCCAGCACGGCTGCCAGCCCCTGGACGGCGACCCGCACGAGGTTGACCTCGGGCTGCTGCGCGGTGAGCTGGACCCCGGCGGTCTGGGTGTGGAACCGCAGCATCATCGACTTGGGGTTCGTGGCCCCGAACTCGTCACGCATGACCTGGGCCCAGATCCGGCGGGCGGCGCGGAACTTGGCGACCTCCTCCAGCAGCGTGGTCCGGGCGACGAAGAAGAAGGCCAGTCGCGGGGCGAACTCGTCGACGTCCTGGCCGCTGGCCACCGCCGCTCGCACGTACTCGATGCCGTCGGCCAGGGTGAAGGCGACCTCCTGCACCGGCGTCGCTCCGGCCTCGGCCATGTGGTAGCCGCTGATCGAGATCGTGTTCCACTTCGGGACGACGTCGCGGCAGTAGCGGAAGATGTCGGTGACCAGCCGGAGCGAGGGCCGGGGCGGGAAGATGTACGTCCCGCGGGCGATGTACTCCTTCAGCACGTCGTTCTGGATGGTGCCGGTGAGCCGGGCGGGGGCGACCCCCTGCTCCTCCCCCACCAGCTGGTAGAGCAGCAGCAGCATCGCCGCGGGCGCGTTGATCGTCATCGAGGTGGAGACGCGGTCCAGCGGGATCCCCTGGAACAGCACGCGCATGTCGTCGATGGAGTCGATGGCCACGCCGACCTTCCCCACCTCGCCGTGCGCGATCGGGTTATCGGAGTCGTAGCCCATCTGGGTCGGCAGGTCGAACGCCACGGACAGCCCGGTCTGGCCGGCGTCCAGCAGCTGCCGGTAGCGCCGGTTGGACTCGACCGCCGTCCCGAACCCGGCGTACTGGCGCATCGTCCACGGACGGCCGGTGTACATCGTCGGGTACACGCCACGGGTGAACGGGAACGCCCCGGGCGGGCCGAGCCGCTGGACCGGGTCCCACCCGGCGAGATCCTCGGGACCGTAGACCGGGGCGATGGGCAGCCCGGACTCCGACATGCGCGCGTCGCTCATGGCCTCGGAGCCTAGCCATCCGCCGGCGGCGGCCACCCGGGGCCAAGGGCCCGGGCCGGCAGGGTCGGGCGAGGGTCCCGCGGGACGGCTGGGCCGGGCTCGACCTGCCGGGGCCGTGCGGGCCTGGATACCATGCAGGAAACCGGGCCGCCGGCCCGGTGGCGGGCGCCCGCCCGCCCGCGCTGATGCGGAGGACCGTCGGTGGCAACCGCTCCAGCAGGAACGCTCTACCGGGGCCGCGAGGGCATGTGGTCGTGGGTCGCCCACCGGATCACCGGCGTCCTGGTGTTCTTCTTCCTGTTCGTCCACGTGCTGGACACCGCTCTCGTGCGGGTCTCACCCGACGCCTACGACCGGGTGATCGACACGTACAAGTCGCCGATCGTCAACCTGATGGAGGTCGGGCTCGTCGGTGCGGTGCTCTACCACGCGCTCAACGGCGTGCGGATCATCCTCGTCGACTTCTGGGCCAAGGGTCCCCGTCACCAGCGGACGATGCTGTGGCTGATCATCGGGGTGTGGCTGGCCCTGATGGTCCCCGGCGCGTTCTTCATGCTCAAGCACACCGCCACCGCGCTGTTCGGGAGCTCCTCGTGACCGCCGAGACGACACCCGCGCCCGCCGCGCCGGCGCTGGAGTCTCCCCGCTCCCGCCGGGTGCCCCGCAGCCGCCAGCGGACCAACTACGAGATGTACAGCTGGCTGTTCATGCGGATCTCCGGCCTGGTGCTGGTCTTCCTCGTGCTCGGGCACCTGCTGATCATGAACATCCTCGACGGCGGGGTCCAGCGCATCAACTTCGGGTTCGTGGCCGGCCGCTGGTCCTCGCCGTTCTGGCAGGTGTGGGACCTGCTGCAGCTGTGGCTGGCCCAGCTGCACGGCACCAACGGGCTGCGCACGGTCATCAACGACTACGCCGAGCGCGACCAGACCCGGTTCTGGCTGACCACGCTGCTGTACTCGGCGTCCGTCCTGATCCTGTTCCTGGGCACCCTGGTCATCTTCACGTTCGACCCGACGATCGGCTGATTGGACGCGTGATGCAGGAGCACTCCTACGACGTCGTCATCGTCGGCGCTGGTGGCGCCGGGATGCGCGCGGCCCTCGAGGCCGGCACCCGTACCCGCACCGCCGTCCTCACCAAGCTGTACCCGACCCGGTCGCACACCGGCGCCGCCCAGGGCGGCATGTGCGCCGCCCTGGCCAACGTCGAGGAGGACAACTGGGAGTGGCACACCTTCGACACGGTCAAGGGCGGTGACTACCTGGTCGACCAGGACGCCGCCGAGATCATGTGCAAGGAGGCCATCGACGCGGTCCTCGACCTGGAGAAGATGGGGCTGCCGTTCTCGCGCACCCCCGAAGGCCGCATCGACCAGCGCCGCTTCGGCGGGCACACCCGCAACCACGGCGAGGCGGCGGTCCGCCGGTCCTGCTACGCGGCCGACCGCACCGGCCACATGATCCTGCAGACGCTGTTCCAGAACTGCGTGAAGGCGGGGATCGAGTTCTTCAACGAGTTCTACGTCCTGGACCTGCTGCTCACCGACGGGCGGACGTCCGGGGTCGTGGCCCTCGAGCTGGCCACCGGCGAGATCCACGTGTTCCGGGCGAAGTCGGTCGTCCTCGCCACCGGCGGGTTCGGCAAGGTCTTCAAGACCACCTCCAACGCGCACACGCTCACCGGCGACGGGATGGGCATCGTCTGGCGGCGCGGGCTGCCGCTGGAGGACATGGAGTTCTTCCAGTTCCACCCGACCGGCCTGGCCGGCCTCGGCATCCTGCTGACCGAGGGGGCGCGGGGCGAGGGCGGCATCCTGCGCAACAGCGAGGGCGAGCGCTTCATGGAGCGCTACGCCCCGACGATCAAGGACCTTGCCCCGCGGGACATGGTCTCCCGGGCGATCTACACCGAGGTCCGGCAAGGTCGTGGCTGCGGGCCGCACCGGGACTACGTCCTGCTCGACCTGACCCACCTGCCGAAGGAGCAGCTGGACGCCAAGCTTCCGGACGTCACCGAGTTCGCCCGCACCTACCTGGGCATCGAGCCCTACTACGAGCCGGTGCCGATCTACCCGACGGCCCACTACGCGATGGGCGGCGTCCCCACGAACGTCGACGCCGAGGTCTTGCGGGACAACACCGAGGTGGTACCCGGTCTGTACGCGGCCGGCGAGGTCGCCTGCGTCTCGGTCCACGGGGCGAACCGGCTGGGCACGAACTCCCTCCTCGACATCAACGTGTTCGGCCGGCGCGCCGGCATCGCCGCCGCCGAGTTCGCCCAGCGCTCCTCGTACGTCGAGCTGCCGGAGGACCCCGCCCGCCGGGTGGTCGACCTGCTCACGAACCTGCGCGACGGCGACGGCGGCGAACGGGTCAGCCGGATCCGGACCGAGCTGCAGCAGACCATGGACGACCACGCCTCCGTCTATCGGACGGAGTCCACGCTCAAGCAGGCGGAGGTCGACATCGCGGCGCTCAAGGAGCGCTACGCCAGGGTCAGCGTCCAGGACAAGGGCCTGCGCTACAACACCGATCTGCTCGAGGCCGTCGAGCTGGGCTTCCTCCTCGACCTGGCCGAGGTCCTGGTGGTCTCGGCGCACGCCCGCACGGAGTCGCGCGGCGGGCACTTCCGCGAGGACTACCCGACGCGCGACGACGTGAACTTCATGCGCCACACCATGGCGTACCGGCACGACAGCGCCGCCGGTGAGCCCGAGATCCGGCTGGACTACAAGCCGGTGGCCGTGACCCGCTACCAGCCGATGGAGCGCAAGTACTGATGAGCGCCATGACCGAGACGACGCTCGACGAGATGCTCGCGGCCGCCGAGCGGGCGCCGGACCCGGGCGGGGCGCCGATCGACCCGGCCACGGTCAGGATCCCCGTCCGGCTGCGGATCCGGCGCTTCCTGCCCGAGGTCGACACCGAGCCGCACTGGGAGGTGTACGAGCTCGAGTGCCTGCCCACCGACCGACTGCTCGACGCCCTCATGAAGGTGAAGGGGGAGATCGACGGCACGCTGACCTTCCGGCGGTCGTGCGCCCACGGCATCTGCGGCTCGGACGCGATGCGGATCAACGGCCGCAACCGGCTGGCCTGCAAGGCGCTGATCCGCGACCTCGATCCCACGGAGGAGATCACGGTCGAGGCGATCAAGGGGCTGCCGCTGGAGAAGGACCTCGTCGTCGACATGGAGCCGTTCTTCGCGGCCTACCGCGAGGTGAAGCCGTTCCTGATCACCGACGGGCACGAGCCCACCCGCGAGCGGCTGCAGTCACAGGCCGACCGCGAGCGCTTCGACGACACGACCAAGTGCATCCTGTGCGCGGCGTGCACGACGTCCTGCCCGGTGTACTGGACCGACGGCCAGTACTTCGGGCCGGCCGCGATCGTCAACGCGCACCGGTTCATCTTCGACAGCCGGGACGAGGGCGGCGCCGAGCGCCTGGAGATCCTGAACGACCGCGAAGGGGTCTGGCGCTGCCGGACCACCTTCAACTGCACCGAGGCCTGCCCGCGCGGCATCGAGGTGACCAAGGCGATCC
>DAIRVJ010000092.1:0-9125 GCA_036802895.1 Candidatus Nanopelagicales bacterium | reverse complement strand
ATCTTCATCTGCTCGGGCGTGGTGTTCTGCGCCTCGTCGAGGATGATGAACGCGTCGTTGAGGGTTCGGCCGCGCATGTAGGCCAGCGGCGCGACCTCGATCGTCCCCGCCGTCATCAGGCGGGGGATCGAGTCGGGGTCGACCATGTCGTGCAGGGCGTCGTAGAGGGGCCGCAGGTAGGGATCGATCTTCTCGTAGAGCGTGCCCGGCAGGAACCCGAGCCGTTCGCCCGCCTCGACGGCCGGGCGGGTGAGGATGATCCGGGTGACCTGCTTGGCCTGAAGGGCCTGGACGGCCTTGGCCACCGCGAGGTAGGTCTTGCCCGTGCCGGCCGGGCCGATGCCGAAGACGACCGTGTGCCGGTCGATCGCATCGACGTAGTGCTTCTGGTTGACGGTCTTGGGCCGGATCGTGCGGCCACGGTTGCTCAGGATGTTGAACGTGAGCAGCTCAGCCGGCCGGGCGCCGTCGGTCGGCGCTCTCAGCATGGCGACCGAGCGCTCGACGGCGTCGGGCGTGAGGCCCTGGCCGGTGCGCAGCACCACGACGAGCTCGTCGACCAGCCGTTCGGCGAGCGCCACCTCCCCGGGCGCGCCGGTCAGGGTGACCTCGTTGCCCCGCACGTGCACGTCCACGGTCGGGAAGGAGCGCTCGACGACACGCAGCAGCTCGTCGCCGGAGCCCAGCAGGCCCACCATCGGCACGCTCGGCGGGATCACGATGCGGTGCTCCGCGCGCTGCCCTGCCGGCTGCTCGGTGGCGTCGTCACTCATGTCCCGACCCATGGTAGGGCTCGCCGCGCCCGCCGACCCGCTCAGCCGGGGGGCCAGCCGAACGCCCGCCCGCCGAGGACGTGCGCGTGCACGTGGAACACGCTCTGCCCGGCGCCGGCGCCGGTGTTGAGCACGACCCGGTAGCCGCTGCCGACCACGCCGTCGGCCTCGGCCACCTCGGCGGCCTCCGCGAGCAGCAGCCCGGCCAGCTCGGGGTCGGCCCGGGCCAGCGAGCCCGCGTCGGGGAAATGCTGCCGGGGCACCACGAGCACGTGCGTCGGCGCCTGGGGAGACACGTCGCGGAAGGCGAGGGTCCGCTCCGTCCGGCGGACGACGGTGGCGGGGATCTCCCCGCTGACGATCCGGCAGAACAGGCAGCCGTCCGAGGGGGCATCGGTCACCCCGGCAGCCTAGCCAGCCGCACGGCGCCGGTCGCCGAGGCGTGTCAACCGATCGGGCGCCCCCCACGTCCTATCGTGCATGGGTGAGCTGCTGCTGGTCCGGGGCGGGCGCGGGGCGCCGGTGACCGCCTGGGGCGTGGACGCCCGTGACGACGACGCCGCCCTGACCACGCTGTACACCGCGCACTACCGGGGGCTGGTCCGGCTGGCCGCCCTCATGCTGCGTGACCGTTCGACCGCGGAGGAGGTCGTCCAGGACGCCTTCGTCGGGCTGGCCCGGCACGGCAGGTCGCTGCGCGACCCCGACAAGGCGCTGGGCTACCTGCGGCGGTCCGTGGTGAACGGGGTGCGCTCCGCCGGCCGGCGGCGCACGGTGGCGTTCCGCGCCGCGCCGGTGCTGGCCGAGCCGGTCGGTCGACCCGACGCGACCGGAGAGGTCGTCGACCGGCTGGCCACGATGGCCGCGCTGGCGCGGCTGCCGGAACGGCAGCGCGAGGTGCTGGTCCTTCGCTACTACGCCGAGCTGTCCGAGGCGGAGATCGCCCAGACGCTCGGGATCAGCCGCGGTTCGGTCAAGCAGCATGCGGCGCGCGGCCTGGCCGCCCTTCGCCCCGTCCTCGGAGGCACCCGATGAGCGACGACCGGTTCCGCAACGAGTGGGACGACGACGAGGCAGGCGCGCGGCTGGCCCGCGTCCTGCGCGAGGAGGCGGCAGGCATGAACCCCATCGACGACGGACTGTCCGTGATCAAGGACCGGGTGGCCGAGCAGGAGCATCGGCGGGCCGCGCGCTGGGCGGTGCCGCTGGCGGCGGCGGCCACCGTGGTGGCGGTCGCCGTCGGCGCCGCCCTGCTCTGGCCCCGTGACGACGACGGCACCGGGCCGGTGGCGTCGCCGTCCGGGAGCACGTCCCCGTCGGCGAGCACCTCGCCGTCCCCCAGCACCAGCCCCTCGCCGAGCCCGACGGCCACCGGCGCCCCGATCGCCGCTGCGGTGTACTACGTCGCCGACGTCGAGGGGGTCGGGCCGCGGCTGTACCGCGAGTTCCACCAGGTGCCCGAGCTCGAGGGGGGCCCGATCGTCACGGCGGTCACCGAGATGCTGAAGGACGACGCCACCGACCCGGACTACTCCTCGATGTGGCCGGCCGGCACCAGGCTGCTGTCGGTGACGACCTCCGGGGACACGGCCACCGTCGACCTGTCCCAGTTCGTCAGCCTGGGCGCGTCGTTCGAGACGGCCGCGGTCCAGCAGCTGGTCTACACGGTGACGGCAGCCGACCGTGCGGTGAGCCAGGTGCGCCTGCTCGTCAACGGTGCGACGCCGCCCTCCGGGCACTCCGACTGGTCGGCGCCGATCCGCCGCGCCGACCCGCTCGAGGTCCAGGCCAACGTCTGGATCCTGCAGCCCCTGGAGGGCACGACGACCGGCTCGCCGGTCCGCGTGCGGGTGCTCGGCACCGGCTTCGAGGGCAACGTGCCGCTCAAGGTCTTCCGGGGCAGCACCGAGGTCGCCTCGACGTTCGTGACCACGATGATGGGCGGGTTCGCCGAGGCCTCGACCACGATCACGCTGCCGGCGGGCCGCTACGAGCTGCGGGCCTACAACGACAGCGGCAAGGACGCCTCCCTGCAGCTGTGGGACAGCAAGACGTTCACGGTCGGCTGACCGCGCGGCAGCGACCGGGCGTCAGCGCCACCGCACGGTGGCGGCCAGCAGCACGCCGGCCGCCACCGTTCCGGCCGTGGAGGTGCGCAGCACCGTCGGGCCGAGCCGGCAGGCGAGCCCCCCGGCCGCCTCGAACACGGCCAGCTCCTCGGGGGTCAGCCCACCCTCGGGGCCGACCACGACGACCACCTCGCCGACGGTCGGCAGGGCGACCCCGGCCAGTCCTCGTCCCGCCTCCTCGTGCAGCACCACCGCGAGCGCCGCCGCTCGCAGGCGGTCCGCCACCTCCGGCGTCGACATCGGGTCGGTCACCTGCGGCCAGTGCGCCCGGCGGGCCTGCTTGGCCGCCTCGACCGCCGTCGTCCGCCAGCGGGCCAGCGCCTTGACGCCCCGCTCGTCCCGCCAGCGGGTCACGCACCGCTTCGCCGACCACGGCACGACGACGTCGACGCCGACCTCGGTCAGCGTCTCGACGGCGGTCTCCCCGCGGTCCCCCTTCGGCAGCGCCTGGACGACGACCAGCCGGGGCTGCGGCACCGGCTCGTCGACGACGTGGACGACCGCGAGGTCCAGCCGGTCCCGCCCGACCGCGCTGACCTGGCAGCCGGCGAGCCGACCGGCGCCGTCGGTGAGCAGCACCCGCTCGCCGACGCGCACCCGGCGCACCGTCGCCGCGTGGTGCCCCTCGGGCCCGGTGAGCGTCACCGTCCGGCCGGCGACGAGCAGCTCCCGGTCGGCCCGGAAGACGGCGGCTCCCATGCGCCGCTAGCGGCCGTTGAACGCGTCGCGCAGCCGGGCGAACAGGCCCTGCTGCCCGGTCGAGAAGCTGCCCGCCGGCCGTTCCTCGTCCCGCAGCCGGGCCAGCTCGCGCAGCAGCTCCTGCTGCCGCTCGTCCAGCTTGGTCGGGGTCTCGACGTCGACGTGGACGAGGATGTCGCCGCGCCCGCCGCCACGGAGGTGGGTCACGCCGCGACCGCGCAGCGGGATCACCTGGCCGGACTGGGTGCCCGGCCGGATGTCGACCGGCTCGGGGCCGTCGAAGGTGTCCAGCGTCACGGTGGTGCCCAGGGCCGCTCCGGTCATCGGCAGGGTCACCGTGCAGTGCAGGTCGTCCCCGCGCCGGGTGAACACCGGGTGGGGGCGTTCGAGGACCTCGACGTACAGGTCCCCTGGTGGGCCACCCCCCGGTCCCACCTCACCCTCCCCGGTCAGCTGGATCCGGGTCCCGGTGTCGACGCCCGCCGGGATGCGCACCTGCAGCGTCCGGCGGCTGCGGACCCGGCCGTCGCCCGCACACTCGACGCAGGGGTGGCGGATCAGCGTCCCGACGCCACCGCACTGGGGGCAGGGCCGGGAGGTCATCACCTGGCCGAGGAACGAGCGCTGGACGTGCTGGATGTCCCCGCGACCCTTGCACATGTCACACGTCGTCGGATGGGTGCCCGGCGCGGTGCCGGCGCCGGAGCAGGTGCCGCAGAGCACCGCGGTGTCGACCTGGATCTCCCGCACGGCGCCCGCGACCGCCTCGCCCAGGTCGACCTCGACCCGGATGAGGGCGTCCTGGCCGCGCCGGGTCCGCAGCCGTGGGCCGCGCGCGCCGCTGCCGCCGAAGAAGGCGTCCATGATGTCGCCGAAGCCGAACCCGGCCCCCGCCCCGAAGCCGCCGCCGAACGGGTCCGCGCCCAGGTCGTACATCTCCCGCTTCTGCGGGTCGGAGAGCACCTCGTAGGCCGCCGTGACCTCCTTGAACCGCTCCTGGGTCTCGGGATCCGGGTTGACGTCGGGGTGCAGCTCACGGGCCAGCCGGCGGTAGGCCTTCTTGATCTCGTCCGCGCCGGCGTCACGGGCGACGCCGAGGACGGCGTAGTGGTCGGCGGCCACCCTAGGACCCCGCGAGCAGTCGGCCGACGTATCGGGCGACGGCTCGCACCGACCCGATCGCCGACGGGTAGTCCATGCGGGTCGGGCCCACGACGCCGAGCCGCGCCACCACCTCGTCGCCGGCGCCGTAGCCGACCGTGACGACGGAGGTGCTCGACAGCCCCTGCCACGGGTTCTCGTGCCCGATCCGCACGGTCACCTGGTCCGGGGCGGTGGCCTCGCCGAGCAGCCGCAGCAGCACGACGTGCTCCTCCAGCGCCTCCAGCACCGGCTGCACCGACAGGGGGAAGTCCTGCCCGAAGCGGGTGAGGTTGGCCGTGCCGCCCAGCAGCACGCGCTCCTCGCTGTCCTCGACGAGGGTCTCGACCAGGGTCGAGACGACGGCGAGCACCGTCGGCCGGTCGTCCACCGGGAACGCCTCGGTGACCTCGGCCACCGCGTCGGCGACCTCGGCGAGCCGTCGGCCGTCGACCGTCGTGTTCAGCCGGGCGCGCAGGTCGGCCAGCAGCTCGTCGGTCAGCGGGGACGGGCAGTCGACCACCCGCTGCTCGACCCGGCCGGTTGTGGTGATGAGCACCACCATGACCCGGGTGGGCGTGAGCTGCACGAGCTCGACGTGCCGGACGGCGGAGCGCCCCAGCGAGGGGTACTGGACGATCGCCACCTGGCGGGTGACCTGGGCCAGCAGGCGCACCGTGCGACCGACGACGTCGTCGAGATCGACCGCGCCCTCGAGGAACTGCTGGATGGCCCGCCGCTCGGCCAGGCTCAGCGGCTTGACCGCGGCCAGCCGGTCCACGAACAGCCGGTAGCCCTTGTCGGTGGGCACCCGTCCCGCGCTGGTGTGCGGCTGGGTGATGTACCCCTCCTCCTCGAGGGCGGCCATGTCGTTGCGGATCGTCGCCGGAGAGACACCGAGGTGGTGACGTTCGACGAGGGCCTTCGAGCCCACCGGTTCCTGGGTGGCCACGTAGTCCTCGACGATGGCACGCAGGACCTCGAGCCTGCGGTCGTCGTGCATCGGCCCTCCTCTGGCACTCGTCGCGCCCGAGTGCCAGTGTACGGCGCGCTGGCCCCGTCGTGCCCGACGTGGCGGGTAGCCTCGCACCGGTGGCGCCTCGGCCGCCGACGGAGGTCGCGATGACGGATCAGCAGGCGACGGGCGAGCACCCGCCCACCTCGCACTGGTTCACCGACCGCCCCCCTCGCTGGCTGCCCCGGGCCGTGGTGTGGACCACGCTCATCGTGCTGCTCGCGTTCACCTCGTGGTGGGCCGTCGGGCGGCTGCACAACCTGCTGATCATCCTGGTCAGCTCGATGTTCCTGGCGTTCGCGATCGAGCCCGGCGTCAACTGGCTGGCCGCGCGGGGGTGGCGGCGCGGCTGGGCGACGCTGGCCATCTACGCCGGCATCTTCGTCGTGGCGGTCGGCCTGATCGCCCTGATGGGCGCGCTGGTCGTGCAGCAGGTCGCCGACCTCGCCAAGTCCCTGCCCGACCTGCTCACCTCGGTCGCCGACTGGGTCGACCGCACCTTCAACGTGGACCTCGCCGGCGAGCTGGACAAGCTGTCGGCCAACCTCGCCGTCGTGGGGACGACGATCGCGACCAACGCGATCGCCATCGGCGCCACGATCATCGGCTCGATCTTCAACATCGCCACCGTCATGCTGTTCGCCTTCTACCTCGCCGCCGAGGGACCTCAGTTCCGGCGCAGCGTCTGCTCGATGCTGCCGCCGTCGCGCCAGCACATGGTCCTGGAGGTGTGGGAGCTCGCGGTCAACAAGACCGCCGGCTACCTCTACTCCCGGGTCGTCCTGGCGACCGCCTCGGCGGCGGTGTCCTCGATCGCCTTCGCGATCATGGGCATCCCCTACGCGCTGACCCTCGGCATCTTCGTCGGGATCGTGTCCCAGTTCCTCCCCACGGTCGGCACCTACATCGCCGGCGCCCTGCCCATCATGGTCGCGCTGACGGTCAGCCCGCTGCGGGCGCTGGCCGTGCTGATCTTCATCCTCGCCTACCAGCAGTTCGAGAACTACATCCTCACCCCGCCGTTGGCGTCCCGGACGATGGCGCTGCACCCCGCGGTCGCGTTCGGCTCGGTCATCGCGGGAGCCGCGCTGCTGGGCGCCGTGGGCGCCCTCGTCGCGCTACCGGCGACCGCCACGATCCAGGCGTTCGTCAGCACCTACATCCGACGGCACGACCTGGTCGAGTCCGACCTGTTCGACTCGCCGATGTCCAAGCGCCAGGCCGCCCGGGCCGCTGCGGCGGACGACGCCGAGGCGGCCCCGCCACCCGGCGCCCCCGCCGTCGACCACGCCGTCCAGGCGGCGCACCGGGCCGCGCAGGACGCCAGCGCGGCAGCGGCCGCCGCCGGGGACGCAGCGGAGGCGGCCGAGTCGGCCGCGGAGGCCGCCGAGACCGCCGCCCAGGCCCTCCGCCGACTTCCCGGCCGGCGCTGACCGGGCCGAGCAGACCGGAGTAGCGTGGCGGCATGAGCGAGACGCCCACTCCGCCGCAGGAGCCCACGCCGCAGGAGCCCACGCCGCCGCCCCCCGGCCCCCCGCCTCCCCCGGCGGCGGGCTACCCGCCCCCCGGCTACGCCCCGCCGCCACCCGCCGGCTACGCGCCGCCACCCCCTGGCTACGCGCCGCCGCAGCCGCCCGGCTACCCGGTCGCCCCGCCCCCTGGGTACGGCCAGCCGGTCGCGCCGGCCGGAGACCAGACCGCCTGGGCGATCGTCGCCCACCTGAGCATCTTCGTGCTCGCCCTGATCGGACCGCTGATCATCTACCTGGTCGCCGGCGAGCAGCGCCCGTTCGCCAAGCGGCATGCGACGGAGGCGCTGAACTTCCACATCACCCTGGCGATCGCGTCGATCGTCCTCGGGGTGCTGTTCTTCCTGATCATCCCGATCCTGCTGCTCATCGCGATGTGGCTGGCCGCCCTGGTGTTCGCCGTCCTCGCGGCGGTCAAGGCGGGCAACGGACAGGACTACCGCTACCCGCTCACACTTCGCCTGGTCAGCTAGGGAGCACCGACCGGCCAGGGTCGGCTCAGGGGCGGGTCGGGGAGGCCCCTGAGGCGGCGGAGGTCCGTCGCCGGGCACGCTGAGGGCATGACCACACCTGATCCGATCCTGTCCAGCCCGACCACGCTGGCCGCCGCGACGCCGGCGGTCCCCACCCAGGACGAGCGGACCTGGGGCATGCTCAGCCACCTGCTGACGTTCGTCAGCGCCTGGGTGGCGCTGGGCGTCGTCTGGCCGCTCATCGTCCTGCTCACCAAGGGCAAGGAGTCCGACTTCGTCCGTGACCAGGCGGCCGAGTCGGTCAACTTCCAGGTCACCATGCTCGTGGCCGCGGCCGTGAGCGCCGTGTTGGTGATCGTGCTCATCGGCATCCCGATGCTCATCGCCGTCGGCGTCTGGTACGTCGTCCAGGTCCTGCGCGCGTCGATGGCCGCCAACCGGGGCGAGCGGTTCCGCTACCCGCTGGTGTTCCGGATCGCCTCCTGACCGGCACCGCCCGCCGACGCCGTCAGTCCGCCAGCTCCCGGACGACGGCGTCGGCGAGCAGCCGCCCGGTCAGGGTGAGCACCGCGCGGCCGGCCGCGAAGGGAGCCCGCTCCAGCAGCCCGTCGCCGAGCGCCCGCCGGGCGGCCGCCCGCCCCCGGTCGCTCAGCGCGGCCAACGCCAGGCCGTCGACCAGCCGGATCCGCAGCAGCACCTGCTCCACCGACCGTTGCGCGGGGGTGAGCAGCTCGCGGGCAAGGGCGGGGGACGCACCCGCGGCCAGCCGCTCGGCGTACGCCGTGGGATGCCGCACGTTCCACCAGCGCACGCCGCCGACGTGGCTGTGCGCGCCAGGGCCGACGCCCCACCAGTCGCCGTCGCGCCAGTAGCCCAGGTTGTGCCGGCACCGGGCCGCCTCGTCGACGGCCCAGTTGCTCACCTCGTACCAGCCGTAGCCGGCCCCGGCCAAGCGCTCCTCGGCGAGCAGGTACTTGTCCGCCAGGTCGTCGTCGTCGGGGGCGGCCAGCTCGCCGCGGCGCACCTGCGCGGCCAGCCGGGTGCCCTCCTCGACGACCAGCGCGTAGGCGGAGACGTGGTCCGGCCGGACGGCCAGGACGGCGTCCAGCGACCGCTCCCAGTCGGTGAGGGACTCCCCGGGCGTGCCGTAGATGAGGTCGAGGCTCACCTGCGCGAACCCGGCTGCGCGGGCCCAGGCGACCGCCAACGGCACTCGCTCGGGGTCATGGGTGCGGTCGAGCGTGGCCAGCACCGCGGGGACCGCCGACTGCATCCCGAACGAGATCCGGTTGACGCCACCGACGCTCAGCGCGTCGAGCGACTCGGGGGTCACGCTGTCCGGGTTGGCCTCGACGGTGACCTCGGCG
>DAIRVJ010000091.1:0-9363 GCA_036802895.1 Candidatus Nanopelagicales bacterium | reverse complement strand
GGCCGGGCCGGCGACTTCACCCGGCTCACCGACGTGCTGATCCCGTTCCTGGTCAGCCGCCAGCTCATCTGCGGCGCAGGCAAGGTCCTGCAGACCCCACGCGGGGCCGTCTACTGCCTCAGCCAGCGGGCCGAGCACATCTGGGAGGGCGTCTCCAGCGCCACCACGCGCAGCCGCCCGATCATCAACACCCGCGACGAGCCACATGCCGACGCCGAGCGGTTCCGCCGGCTGCACGTGATCGTCGGCGACTCGACCATGGCCGAGCCGACCACGCTGCTCAAGGTGGGCAGCGCCGACCTGGTGCTGCGGATGATCGAGGCCGGGATCGTCATGCGCGACCTCAGTCTGGAGAACCCGATCCGCGCCATTCGCGAGATCAGCCACGACCCGACCGGACGGCGCACGGTCCGGCTGGCGAACGGCCGGGAGATCAGCGCCCTGGAGATCCAAGGCGAGTACTTGACCAAGGCCCGCGACTTCGTGGCTCGCCGGGGCATCGACGACCTGTCGGTCAAGCGGGTGCTCGACCTGTGGGAGCGCACCCTCGTCGCGGTCGAGAGCGGTGACCACACCGGGATCGAGCGGGAGATCGACTGGGCGATCAAGCTGCGGATGATCGAGCGCTACCGCGCCCGGCACGACCTGCCGCTGTCGGCCCCGCGGGTCGCCCAGCTCGACCTCTCCTACCACGACATCGACCGCAGACGGGGCCTGTACTACCTGCTCGAGCGGCGGGGCGAGGTCGAGCGGATCAGCCGCGACCTGGACGTCTTCGAGGCCAAGTCGGTGCCGCCGCAGACCACCCGGGCCCGCCTGCGCGGGGAGTTCATCAAGCGTGCTCAGGAGAAGCGGCGGGACTTCACCGTCGACTGGGTGCACCTCAAGCTCAACGACCAGGCGCAGCGGACGGTGCTGTGCAAGGACCCCTTCCGGGCCTTCGACGAGCGGGTGGACCGGCTCATCGCGTCGATGTGAAGGCCGGCCCGGGCCGCCGGTTAGGGTGGTCCGGCCCGATCCGCCGACCCAGTGAGGCCTCGTGACCCGCCCGCTCCGCCGATTCGCCCCCGCCCTGGCTGTCGTCGCCGCCTGCACGCTCGCCGCCGCCTGCGGAGGGACGGACGAGCTGGCCGGCTCGAAGGCCTCGACGACGCCCACCGCCGGTTCCCCCTCGCCGTCCGCGGCTGACTCGACCGACACGTGCACCACGGTGACGACCGATGTCCCTGCGTCGACGCCGGCGGTGACGGGTGCGGCGGGCGTGCAGCCGACGATCGCCAAGCCCTCCGGCGCCGCGCCGGCCGCTCTGGTCGTCAAGGACCTCACCGAGGGCGCCGGGGCGGCCGCCTGCGCCGGCGGGACGGTCACCGTCCACTACACGGGGATCGACTGGGCGACCGGTGAGGTCTTCGACTCGAGCTGGCAGCGCGGCCAGCCCATCTCCTTCCCCCTGTCCGGCCTGATCCAGGGCTGGCAGGTGGGCCTGCCCGGGATGAAGGCGGGCGGACGCCGCGAGCTGGTCGTGCCCCCCGAGCAGGCCTACGGAGCGGCGGGCAGCGGCCACCCGTTGGCCGGCAAGACGCTGGTGTTCGTCATCGACCTGATCAGCATCGCCTGACGATGCGGCCGCCGACTCGCGACGAGAGGAACGACCCGTGACCGACAAGCCGGAGGTCGACTTCCCCGGCGGCGAGCCGCCGACCACGCTGGTCGCCACCGACGTGATCGTCGGTGACGGCACCGAGGCGCTGCCCGGCGGTGAGGTGCTCGTGCACTACCTGGGCGTCGACTTCGAGACCGGGGAGGAGTTCGACTCCTCGTGGAACCGGGGCGAACCGATCCGCTTCCCGCTGCGGGGGTTGATCCAGGGCTGGCAGGACGGCATCCCCGGGATGCGGGTCGGCGGTCGCCGTCAGCTGGTGATCCCGCCCGAGCTCGCCTACGGTCCGGCCGGTGCCGGTCACCGGCTCTCCGGCCGCACCCTGGTGTTCGTCATCGATCTGCTGGACGCCTGAGCGTTCGGAGCGGGCGGACATGGCTGAGGCGAAGACCGAGCGGCTGCTGCAGCTCGTGCTGTGCCTCACCCAGTCCCGCCGCCACCTCAGCAAGGAGCAGCTGCGGGCCGCGATCCCCGACTATGCGGCCACCGGCTCCACCGAGGCGTTCGAGCGGATGTTCGAGCGGGACAAGAACGAGCTGCGCGAGATGGGCGTCCCGCTGGAGACGGGCGGCGACGACCCGGCGCACGACGACGAGGTGGGCTACCGCATCGACCGGACGGCGTACGCGCTGCCCGAGCTGCACCTGTCGGCCGAGGAGGTCACTGCGGTCGCCCTGGCGGCCCGGCTGTGGAGCGAGCAGGGCCTGGCCGGCGCGGCCGCCCGCGCGCTGGTCAAGCTGGCGGCTGACGGCATCGACGTCGACCCCGGGGCCCTGCCGCCGATCGAGCCGAGGCTCTCCGGCGGGGAGTCCGCGTTCGCCCCGCTCGCCGAGGCAGTGTCGCAGCGGCGGCGGGTGCGGTTCGGCTACCGGACGACCGGCCGTTCGACGGCCGAGGAGCGGCAACTCCAGCCGTGGGGCGTGGTCTCCAGCGCGGGCCGCTGGTACGTCGTCGGGCACGACGTGGCGCGCGACGGCGTCCGGGTCTTCCGGCTCTCCCGGATCGACGGGCCGGTCACGGTCGAGGGTCCGCCGGGGGCGTTCGACGTGCCCCCGGACCGTGACCTGCGCAGCCTGGTCACCGACGTCGCCGGTGCGGGGCCGGACGGTGCGGCTCGGCTGCGCGTGAGGCCCGGCGCCGGGCACGGGCTGCGGCGCCGCGCGGTGCGGGCCGAGCCGACGCCGGACGGCGAGTGGGACGAGGCCGTCGTGGCCTTCCGCGACGTCGACGCGTTGGCCGGCGAGATCGCGTCCTACGGCGCCGCGGTCGTGGTCGTCGACCCGGCCGAGCTGCGCGAGGCGGTGGTGACCCGGCTGCGGGGAGCCGCCGACGCCGCCACCGCCACCACCGTCGACGGTGGTCGCTGATGGCCAGCGCGTCGGAGCAGCTGGCCCGGCTGCTCGCGCTGATCCCCTGGCTGCGCGCTCATCCGGGCGTGACGAAGGTCGCCGCCGCCGAGCGGTTCGGGATCAGCGTCGGCCAGCTGGAGAAGGACCTGCGGCTGGCCTTCACCTGCGAGCTCCCGGGCCGGCCCGAGGCCTGCCTGGACATCGACTACCTGGACTCCGACCGGGTGACCGTCATCGACGCCCAGACCATCGACCGCCCCCTGCGGTTGCAGCCCGACGAGGCCGTGGCGCTGCTCGTCGGCCTGCGCTCGCTGGCCGCGGTGCCCGGTCTCACCGAGCGGGCCGCGCTGGACAGCGCCCTGGCCAAGCTCGAGGACGCCGCGGGTGCCGAGTCGCCCACCGGCCGGTCCCGCCCCCCGGCTGCTCACCATGCCGACGGCCAGGCCGACGACGTCGCTGGGCGAGCGGTCCAGGAGGCGCTCGGAGCGGGACGACGCCTCCACCTGCGCTACTGGGTGCCCAGCCGCGACGAGATCACCGAGCGTGACGTCGACCCGATGCGCCTGGTCACGGTTGACGGGGTGGCGTACCTGGAGGGGTGGTGTCACGCCTCGGAGGCGGTCCGGACGTTCCGCCTGGACCGCATGGTCGCCGTCGAGGTGCTGCCCACGCCCGCGCAACCGCCGCCGCAGGCCGCGCCCCAGGCGGACGCCGGCTCCTACCACCCCTCGCCCGACGACGTCGTGGTGGTGCTCGAGCTCACTCCGGCGGCGCGATGGGTGCCCGAGTACTACCCCTGCGAGTCGACGGCCGAGCTGGCGAACGGCGGCCTGCTCGTGACGGTCCGCACACCGGACCCCCGGTTCGTGACCCGTCTGGTCCTGCGGCTGGGGGGCGCTGCCCGGGTCCTCGAGCCGGCCGAGGTGGCCCGCGCGGTCGCCGAGGAGGCCACCGCAGCGCTGCGCGCCTACGGCGTGTCGCGGTGAGTTCTCACCCGGAGGTGTGTTCAAGTTCGGTCGGCTGAGTGCCGAATCCCTTCCCAACGAGAACCTGGGGGGAGCCCAGGAAGGGGTGGAAGGAACGCGACCATGACGACGATCCGGGCGACCTGCCCCACGTGTGGGGATGTCGAGCTGAAGCCGACCGATCTGCGGTTGGTGGTCTGCTCGCGCACCGAGTGGTCGACGTACGCGTTCGACTGCCCTACCTGCCATGACGAGATCAAGAAGCCGGCCGACGACGAGGTGGTCGCCCTGCTGATCTCGGGTGGCGTCGTCGCCCAGCCCTGGCACATCCCGGCCGAGGCCCTGGAGGTCCACGACGGCCCCCGGATCTGCTACGACGACCTCCTGGACTTCGCCCTGTGGCTGGACAGCCACGACGCGCTGGTCGGCGACGTGCAGACGGCCGGCCGGGCCTGACGGTCAGGTAACGGGTCCCCGGGGCCCGATCGAGCGTAGGATCGGTCGGACGCCCACGGAGAGGTCCGCCATGTTCAGACAATTCGGCACGGGGGAGATCCTGCTGATCCTCGCCGTCGTGCTGCTGCTGTTCGGCGCCAAGCGACTGCCGGACACCGCAAGGGGCCTGGGCCGCTCGCTGCGGATCTTCAGGGCCGAGACCAAGGGCATGATGTCCGACGACGAGGGGCAGTCCACCCCGCCGGAGGCGCCCCGCCAGATCCCGGCCAAGCCCGGCGACGTCGCCGACGTGACCGGGGCGGAGACCCGGCCGACCGAGGTCAACCCGGGCGAGCGCTGACCCACTCCCCGCGGGAGCACCGATGACCGCGCAGACGGGGCGCCGCCTGCGCCGCGAGCGCCGCCCGAACGGCGACGACGGCCGGATGAGCCTGGTCGAGCACCTGCGGGAGCTGCGCTCCCGGCTGTTCAAGTCCCTGCTGGCGATCACGGTCGGCACCGTCGTCGGCTGGATCTTCTACCAGCGCATCTTCGACTTCGTCCTCGGCCCGTTCAACGACGTGGTCGACGAGGCCCGCGCGCAGGGCCGCGACGTCCGGACGACGATCGCCGGGGTCACCGACGCGTTCACCCTGCAGCTTCAGGTGTCGGCCATGGCGGGCGTCGTCATGGCCTCGCCGGTGTGGATCTACCAGCTGTGGCGGTTCGTCACGCCCGGCCTGCACCGGCACGAGCGTCGGTGGGCGTACGTCGCGGTCGCCGCGTCGACGCCGCTGTTCCTTGCCGGGGTGACCCTGGCCTACCTCTTCCTGCCGAAGGCGCTGGGCCTGCTGCTCGGCTTCACCCCCGAGGGGGTCGGCAACTACATCCCCGTGCCGACGTACATCTCGTTCGTCCTGCGGATGATGCTGGTGTTCGGGCTCGGCTTCCTCGCGCCCGTCCTGATCGTCGCCCTCAACTTCGTGGGCCTGCTCTCGGCCCACCGGTTCGCCTCCTGGTGGCGCATGGTCATCATGGCGACGCTGGTGTTCGCGGCCGTCGCCACGCCGTCCGGCGACCCGATCACGATGAGCGCCTTCGCGGCCCCGTTGCTCGTGCTCATGCTGGGTGCCTTCGTCATCTGCTGGTTCAACGACCGTCGCCGGGCCAAGCGGGCGGCCGCCGACGGGCTGACCGGACTCTCCGACGACGAGGCGTCTCCGCTCGACCTGGCACCCGACCCCGGGGACGACATCCCGGACTGACCGCTTCTTCGGGTGTTCTCGTCAGGGACGCGCTAGCGTCCCGCCCGTGGCGCGAACGGTGGCACTGCTGGTCAACCCGACGTCCGGGATGGGTCGCGGCGCGCGCGCCGCGAGGGCCGCCCTCACGCGGATGCGAGAGCTCGGCCTGTCGGTCAACCCGATGGCCGGCCGCGACGGTGCCGAGGCGGCCGCCATGGCGCGCCAGGCCGTGTCCGACGGCTACGACGCGATCGTGGCGGTGGGCGGCGACGGCATGCTGCACCTGGTGCTCCAGGCGGTGGCCGGCACGGACACCCCGCTCGGACTAATCCCCGCCGGCAGCGGCAACGACTTCGCCATGCTGCTCGGGCTGGACCCGCACCGGGTCGAGGCCGCAGCCGAGGTCGTGGCCCGGTGGAACGTGCGCACCGTGGACGCCGGCCGGGTGGGGGAGTCCTGGTTCGCCGGGGTGCTGTCCAGCGGGTTCGACTCGGCGGTGAACGAGCGGGCGAACCGGATGACCTGGCCGAAGGGCCGGATGCGTTACAACCTGGCGATCCTGGCCGAGCTGCGGACCTTCCGCGCGCTGCCGTTCCGGCTGGTCCTGGACGGCGTGTCGATGGAGCGGGAGGCGATGCTCGTCGCCATCGGGAACGGGGTCTCCTACGGGGGCGGGATGAGGATCTGTCCAGGCGCTCAGATCGACGACGGGCTGCTCGCCGTGACCGTCCTGGAGAAGATCTCCAAGCCGGAGTTCCTGCGGGTGTTCCCCACGGTCTACCAGGGGCGGCACATCGAGCACCCGGCAGTCTCGGTGCACGAGGCGCGGCACGTCGAGCTGGTGGCCGACGGTGCGATCGCCTACGCCGACGGCGAGCGCATCGCCGCGCTGCCGGTGTCGGCCGAGGTGGTTCCCGGGGCGCTGCGGGTGCTGTCGCCCTGAGACCGGGTTGCCGGGGGGTTAGCCTGGCAGGATGACCGCCACGCCCGCGCAGCGGTACGCCGCCGCGCGCGCCCGGGAGGCGGCCGCCCGCACGCAGCTGGAGGCCTTCCGCTCCGGCTACCCCTTCGGCCTGGACCCCTTCCAGGTGCAGGCCTGCCAGGCGCTCGAGGCCGGCCACGGGGTGCTCGTCGCGGCCCCCACCGGCAGCGGCAAGACCGTGGTCGGGGAGTTCGCCGTGCATCTCGCGCTGGCGGAGGGGCGCAAGTGCTTCTACACCACGCCGATCAAGGCGCTGTCCAACCAGAAGTACGCCGACCTGGTCGCCCGCTACGGGCCCGCCCGGGTCGGCCTGCTCACCGGCGACAACACCATCAACGGCGAGGCGGACGTCGTCGTCATGACGACCGAGGTGCTGCGCAACATGCTGTACGCCGGGTCGCACACCCTCGGCGGGCTCGGCTACGTGGTCATGGACGAGGTGCACTACCTCTCCGACCGGTTCCGCGGGGCGGTCTGGGAGGAGGTGATCATCCACCTGCCCGAGTCCGTGCGGCTGGTGTCGCTGTCCGCGACGGTGAGCAACGCCGAGGAGTTCGGGGAGTGGCTGGTCACGGTCCGCGGTGACACCACGGTCGTGCTCGAGGAGCACCGGCCCGTGCCGCTGTGGCAGCACATCATGGTGGGCACCCGGCTGTACGACGTGTTCGTCGACGACGACATGCGCGCGGTCAACCCCGAGCTGCTGAGGCTGGCCCGCGACGAGGAGCGCTTCACCCGCCTCGGCGACCGTCGACCGAGCCGGGGTGGCCGTCGACCGCGCAGCCGGAGCACCCCGTCTCGGGTGGACGTCATCGAGCGGCTGGACCGCGAAGGCCTGCTGCCCGCGATCACCTTCATCTTCAGCCGCGCCGGCTGTGACGCCGCCGTCCGGCAGTGCCTGGTCAGCGGCCTGCGGCTGACGACCCCGGCGGAGCGAGACGAGATCCGCGCCCTGGTCGAGGGGCGCACGGTCGACCTGCCGGACGAGGACCTTGCCGTGCTCGGCTACCACGAGTGGCTGGACGGCCTCGAGCGCGGTCTTGCGGCGCACCACGCGGGCCTGCTGCCGACGTTCAAGGAGGTCGTCGAGGACCTGTTCCAGCGCGGCCTCGTGCGAGCCGTGTTCGCCACCGAGACGCTGGCCCTGGGGATCAACATGCCGGCCCGGTCGGTGGTCCTGGAGAAGCTGACCAAGTGGAACGGCGAGACGCACGCCGACGTCACCCCGGGGGAGTACACCCAGCTGACCGGGCGGGCCGGCCGGCGCGGCATCGACGTCGAGGGCCACGCGGTCGTCGTGTGGCAGACCGGCCTGGACCCGCGCGCCGTGGCCGGACTCGCGTCGACCCGCACCTACCCGCTGCGGTCGTCGTTCCGGCCCTCGTACAACATGGCGGTGAACCTGGTCGGCCAGGTCGGCCGGCACACCGCGCGCGAGATCCTCGAGTCCTCCTTCGCCCAGTTCCAGGCCGACCGAGCCGTGGTCGGGCTGGCCCGACAGGTGCGCAAGAACGAGGAGGCCCTCGAGGGCTACCGGCAGGCGATGACCTGTCACCTGGGGGACTTCACGGAGTACTCGGCCCTGCGGCGTGCGCTGTCGGACCGGGAGGCCGAGCTGTCGCGCCAGGGAGCCGCCAACCGCCGGGCGGCGGCCGTGGCCAGCCTCGAGACGCTGCAGGTCGGGGACGTCATCCGGGTTCCGGCCGGGCGGCGGGCCGGGCTGGCCGTCGTCCTCGACCCGGGGGTCGGTAGTGGCGCCGAGGGGCCTCGGCCCAGCGTGCTGACCTCCGAGCGTCAGGTGGCCCGGCTGTCGCTGGTCGACTTCCCCGCCCCGGTGGAGCCGCTCGGCCGCGTCCGGGTGCCCCGCTCGTTCAACCCACGCTCGCCGCAGTCCCGCCGTGACCTCGCGTCCACGCTGCGCAACGCGGTGCCCGACGCTGGGGGTGCCGGGCGGCGCCGCCGCGGGTCGTCCTCGGCGGGCGACGACGACGAGGTGGCCCGGTTGCGGGCCGACATCCGACGGCACCCATGCCACGGCTGTGACGAGCGCGAGGACCACGCCCGCTGGGCGGAGCGCTACCACCGCCTGCTGCGCGAGACCAGGACGCTCGAGCAGCGGGTGGAGTCCCGCACCAACACGATCGCCCGGACCTTCGACCGGGTGTGCGCCGTCCTCGAGTCGCTCGGCTACCTGCGCGGCGACCAGATCACCGGCGACGGCGAGCGCCTCGGCCGGCTGTACGCGGAGCTCGACCTGCTCGCCGCGGAGTGCATCCGCGAGGGCTTGTGGCGCGACCTCTCACCGGCCGAGCTGGCGGCGGCGGTCTCGCTACTGGCCTACGAGACTCGCCGGCCGGACGACGCGTCCCCGCCCCGTCTGCCGCGCGGTCGGGTGCGCGACGTGCTGGCCGAGACGGTTCGGCTGTGGGGGCGCCTGGACCTGGTCGAGAAGGACCACGGTGTGGCGTTCCTTCGGGAGCCCGACCTCGGCTTCGCCTGGACTGCGTACCGGTGGGCATCCGGCGCGCCGCTGGAGTCGGTGCTCACCGACACCGACCTCACAGCGGGCGACTTCGTCCGTTGGACCAAGCAGCTGCTCGACCTGCTCGGCCAGGTCGCGCAGGCGGCGGGGGAGTCCGACCCCCAGCTGCGGGCCGCCGCGGACGCTGCCGTCGACGCCCTGCGCCGAGGCGTGGTGGCCTACTCCTCGGTCGGCTGAGCCGGCTCG
>DAIRVJ010000090.1:0-9521 GCA_036802895.1 Candidatus Nanopelagicales bacterium | reverse complement strand
CCGTTCGGCACCGGGCGGCGTCCGACACGGCCACCGGGTACTCGGCCCGGGTCAGGTAGCCCGAGTGCCCGCACAGTGGGGGATAGACCCCGTCGGCGTCCATCCGCAGCGACATCGGGTCGGGCAGCCGGCGGTCGACCGGGCTGGCCACCGGCCTGATCACCCAGGAGCCGATCGGGTCGCTGGGCGCCCAGAGGTTGCGCCAGCAGGGTGCCGCCCGGTCCGCCAGGGCGTCGACGGTGGCCGTGCCGACGTATGCGGGGAAGAACCGGGCGTAGAGCCGGCGCAGCGGCGAGCCGTAGGTGAGCAGGCCCACCCGGCCGGCCTCGGCGGGCGAGAGCTGAAGGACCGCCGCCGCGGCGAGGACGCTGCCCTGGCTGTGTCCGGAGAGCACCGTTCGGTCGCCCTCGTCGGCGGTGAGCGTGCGCAGCCGAGCCACCAGGTCGGGCACGGCCCGCTCGGCGTAGCACGGCGGGGTCAGGGGGTGGTTGGCGCGCGGCCAGAAGGTGAGGACGTCCCAGATGATGCCGATGGTCCGACGGACCTGCGGGCGGCGGAAGGCGTAGAAGGACAGGCCGATCACCCCGGCCGCTGCTGCGCCGATGACCCCCACCCCGAGCTGGGTCAACCGGTCCAGCGGGGGCTCCTGGACGCGCTGGTAGCCGCCGCCCCGGTAGCTCCACAGGCCCAGCACGACGACGAGCACGGCGATCGCCACCAACGGCCCGACCAACCGGACGCCGTCGTCGGTCAGTGCGGCCAGCGCGCGGGCCCGCGCGACGCGGCGGGCCCGGGTCTCCTCCCGCTCGTGGGGGTGCTCCGCCGCGACGGGTCCGGCCCACGCCTGGGTCCGCTGGCGGACCTGGAGGGCCAGCCCGAGGGCCAGCAGCAGCAGGGAGGCGACGACGCCCACCGCGGCGAGCCCCGCCCAGAACGCCAGCGGCGGCACGATCAGCGGGCTGTCGGCACCCGCCGCGTCGAGCTTGCTCTGGAAGGAGGCGGTGGGTAGGTCCAGGATCCGGGTGGTCTCCGCCAGCTGGCCGGCCGCGGTGGCGGTGTCGGTGACGGCCACCCCGAGGCGCTGGGCGGCGAACAGCCCGACGCCTGCGCTCAACCCGCCGGCCACCACCCAGGCCGCGAGGGCGGTGACCGGCGCGGCGAACCCAGCCACGGCGATCCCGTATCCGGGACGGCGCTCGGCCGACTGCCAGGGCCGCTGGAGGGCGACGCTCAGGCCGAGGACCGCGAGCAGCGCGAGCTGCACCGCGATGATCCCGATCACGGCTCCCCGCAGCACCGGCAGGTGGGTCGGCGGTCGCGGGTAGTCGGCGGGAGCCCAGGCGAGAACGGCCAAGCCGCCGGACAGCAGGACGACGGCGAACCAGCGCAGCCAGCGCAGGGGGCGGGTGGCCCTGTCGGCCGACGGGCCGCCTCGGCCGGTGACCCGGTTGGACGCCACGGCCAGCAGACAGACCGCCAGGACGAGCAGGTCGAGCGCGAGCAGCACCCCGGCCACGGCCTGACCGGCGCCGTGGCCGAAGCGCAGCACCGGCGCCTGGGTCAAGGCCCCCAGCGCAGCGAGCCAGGCGGCCACGTGGGCGGACCGCAGCCGCATCGTCGACGGGTCGGCGACCCAGAACGTCGGCACGGCGAGCGGGACGGTGCCGGCTGGGACGGCGGGCCGCGGCGGGGCGCCCGCCTGGGTCGGCCGGGTCTCGGCCCGGCCCACCCACCAGAGCAGGAGCACGAGCAGGAACGGCGGCACGCTGCCCGCCGCGAGCCGGCTCCCCCGGGCCCAGCCGGCGGTGAGGTGCAGCGGACCGAACCCCTGGGCGCACCGCGGCAGCGAGCCGCACTGCCACGCCGCGATGTCCATCGTCACCAGCGCGGTAGCGAGCATCAGCGCCAGCGACAGGGTCAGCCCGAGCAGCCGCAGCACGGTGACCGACACCGTGGCCCATCGGGGGTTCCCCCGGTGCACCGGCAGCATCCAGTGGGCGACGTTGACCAGCGCGAAGGGCAGCAGCAGCAGCCAGAGGGCCCGGGTCGCCGGGCCGGAGGTGAGGCCACCCCAGGCGTAGGCCTCCAGGTGGCGGCGGTCCGGCTCGTCGGGCGTGCTCCCGCCGGGGTACCAGCGTCGGAAGAACCCCGACCGGCCGTCGCCCGCTACCCGGGTCACCAGGTCCTCGGGGTGGTGCAGCATCTGGCCCGCCGGCGTGCCGGACACCCCGTGGACCCGCAACTCGGTGACCCCCCTGACGGTGCGGTCGACGTCCATGGCCCTTCCTCCGCTCGCTGGGATCAGACCCCGCTGAGGTCGTCCGGGTGCAGCGGTGCGGACGGCGCCTGCTTGGGGCCCAGCGGCCGGTAGCTGAAGAAGATCGTGGCGCCCTCGGGTCCGACGTCCGTGGTCGGATGGACCGTCTCGGGCGGGATGTAGGCGTAGGAGCCGGCGCTGACCGGCCGCCCGGCGATGCTGCAGGTGCCCTGCATGACGACGAAGTGGTGGTGGGCGGCGTAGTGCGGCGGGCCGGGCTCGCTCGCGCCGGGGTCGAGGTGGATGAAGCCGAGGGTGATGTCCCCCGAGCGCCAGAGGATCTTGTGGGTGACGCCCGGCAGGTCGTGCAGCGGCTCCCACGGGATCGCGTCCACGGCGGCACTGTCCAGGACGCGCAGCACGCCCAGGTCGTTGCGCTCGGTCATCGGCTGTCCTTCCTCCCTCGCCCGGTCAGCGTCCGGTGGCTCCGGCTCCGGCTCCGGCTCCGGCGACCATCGCACCACAGCCGCCTGCGACAATCGGCGGGTGCCCCATCCTGTCGAAGCGCCGGCCTCGGCGGCGTGGTTCGCGCGGGCCCGCGCGGTGACCCCCGGCGGGGTGAACTCGCCCGTCCGCGCCTTCCGCGCCGTGGGTGGGACTCCACGGTTCATGGTCTCCGGCCGGGGACCGTACGTGCGCGACGCCGACGGGCGGGAGTACGTCGACCTGGTCGGCTCCTGGGGCCCGATGATCCTCGGGCACGCCCACCCGGACGTCGTCGCCGCCCTGACCGCGCGGGCCGGCCTCGGCTGGTCGTTCGGGGCACCCTCGTCGACCGAGGTCGAGCTGGCCGAGGAGATCGTCGGCCGGTTTCCCCCGGCCGAGCGGGTGCGCCTCGTCAGCAGCGGCACCGAGGCGACGATGAGCGCGATCCGGCTGGCCCGTGCGTACACCGGTCGGGCCAGGGTGGTGAAGTTCGCCGGGTGCTACCACGGCCATGTCGACGCGCTGCTCGCCAGCGCGGGCAGCGGCGTGGCCACGCTGGGGCTGCCGGACACCCCGGGCGTCACCGAGGCGACGGCGGCGCAGACCCTCGTCCTGCCGTACAACGACCTGGCGGCCGTGGCCCGCGCCTTCGAGCAGCACGGACCGGACATCGCCTGCGTCATCACCGAGGCCGCCGCCGCGAACATGGGCGTGGTGCCACCCCACCCCGGTTTCACGGCCGGGTTGGCGGAGCTCACCCGCGCCCACGGCGCCCTGCTGATCAGCGACGAGGTCATGACCGGCTTCCGGGTGTCGCCGGCCGGCTGGTACGGCCTCGAAGGCGTCGTTCCCGACCTGGTCACGTTCGGCAAGGTCATGGGAGGGGGGCTGCCGGCGGCCGCGTTCGGCGGTCGGGCCGCGGTGATGTCGATGCTCGCGCCGGAGGGGCCGGTCTACCAGGCGGGCACCCTCAGCGGGAACCCGATGGCCACCCTCGCCGGACTCACCACGCTGCGCCTGCTCACCCCTGACGTCTACGCCCGCCTGGATCGCACGGCGGAGGTCGTCGCCGGTCTGGTGGGCGAGGCGCTGGACGCCGCGGGGGTGGCCCATCGCGTGCAGGCGGCCGGGAACCTCTTCAGCCTCTTCTTCGTCGGCTCCGAGGTGCGCGACTACGACGACGCCCGTCGCCAGGAGGCGTTCCGCTACCCGGCGTTCTTCCACCAGATGCTCGCCCATGGGGTGTCCCTGCCGCCGTCCGTCTACGAGGCCTGGTTCGTGTCGGCGGCCCACGACGACGCGGCTGTGGAACGGATCGCCGCGGCGCTCCCGGCTGCTGCCCGCGCGGCAGCCGCGGCCCGGCCGGAGGGAACCCGATGAGCGGCGACCTGACCGTGGTGCACCTGGTGCGCCACGGTGAGGTGCACAACCCGACGGGCGTGCTCTACGGCCGGCTGCCGGACTACCACCTGTCCGAGCGCGGGCGGCAGATGGCCGAGGCTCTGGCCGAGTACTTCAGCCGGCGTGACGTCGCCATCGTCACGGCCTCCCCTCTGGAGCGAGCGCAGGAGACCGCCCAGCCGGTCGCCGCGGCGCACGGGCTGCCGGTCGGTACGGACGTCCGGCTGATCGAGGCGGGCAACCACTTCCAGGGCATGACGTTCGGCGTCGGCGACGGTTCGCTGCGGCACCCGGCGCACTGGAAGTACCTGCGCAACCCGTTCCGTCCGTCCTGGGGCGAGCCGTACCAGGTGCAGGCCGCCAGGATGCTGGCCGCGATGGCGGACGCGCGTGACTCGGCCCTAGGCCGCGAGGCGGTGCTGGTCAGCCACCAGCTGCCGGTCTGGACCGCCCGGTCGTTCGTCGAGGGCCGGCGGCTCTGGCACGACCCCAGGCGTCGGCAGTGCTCGTTGGCGAGCGTCACCTGCTTCACCTACGACGGCGTGGACATCGTGGCGGTCGACTACGTCGAGCCGGCCGCCCACCTGCTGCCCTCGAAGCGCTCGCCAGCCATCGACCACGGGGCCTGACCGTGCCGTTCCCCGGCCCGCTCCGGCGAGGTGCCCGCACCAAGGCCTTGGTGGCGCTGCTGGCGCTGCTGGCGCTGGGTGGCTGCTCGTCGTCGGCCGGTGCCGCGAACCCCCAGCAGGGGTACGTCGAGGGTGACGGGGCCACCACCGTGGTCCCTGTCGAAGAGCGCCGACCCGCCCCGGCGCTGGCCGGGCGCACCCTGGACGGCGCGACCCTCGACCTCACCGACCTGCGGGGGAGCGTCGTGGTCGTCAACGTGTGGGCCTCCTGGTGCCCCCCGTGCCGGGCCGAGGCGCCGATGCTGCAAACGGTGGCCGCCGCGCTGCGGGCGCGCGGAGTCCGGTTCGTCGGGATCGACACCCGCGACGGCGACGGGGCGGCCGCGCGGGCCTTCGTGCAGAACGTCGGGCTGACCTTCCCGAGCATCGTCGACCCCGACGGTCGGGTCCTGCTGGCCTTCCGGGACACGCTGCCCCCTCAGGCCGTGCCCAGCACCCTGATCGTCGACCGCGAGGGTCGGGTGGCCGCTCGGGTCATCGGACCCACGACCGAACCGCGGCTGCGCGCGCTGATCGAGCGGGTCCTGACCCAGGCGGGCGCGTGAGTCGGTTGCCCGCGGGCCTCGGCGACACGTTCGCCGACGTCGTCACGTCCGGGTCGCTGCTCCTGGCGTTGCCGGTCGCGGTGCTGGCTGGCCTGGTGTCCTTCCTGTCGCCGTGCGTGCTGCCGTTGGTCCCGGGCTACCTCTCCTACGTGACCGGGCTGGTCGGCGCCGATCTCGGGGAGGCCCGCCGGGGGCGGCTCGTCGGCGGCGCCGGGTTGTTCGTGCTCGGCTTCACCGCCGTCTTCGTCTCCTTCGGCGCGCTGTTCGGGGGGCTCGGCGCGCTGCTCCAGGAGCACGCGTCGGCCCTGACCCGCGGCCTCGGGCTGGTCACGGTCGTGCTCGGCCTGGCGTTCATGGGCCTGGTCCCGGGGCTGCAGCGGGACGTCCGGGTGCACGCGTGGCCGACGTCCCTGGGCCTGGTGGGCGCCCCGCTGCTCGGTGTGCTGTTCGGGCTCGGGTGGACGCCGTGCATCGGACCGACGCTCGGCGCGGTGCAGACCCTCGCGTTCACTGAGACCTCGGCCCTGCGGGGGGCCGTGCTGACCGCGGCCTACTGCCTGGGCCTCGGGCTGCCGTTCCTTCTCGTGGCCGTTGCGTTCCGGCGCGCCGCCGGAGCCCTCGGCTGGGTCCGGCGGCGCTCGCACCTGGTCATGACCCTGGGCGGGGCGATGCTCGTCGTCCTGGGCCTGTTGCTCGTCACCGGCTGGTGGACCGACCTGGCCGTGCGCATGCAGGTGTGGGTCTCGAGCTTCCAGACGGCGGTCTGACCCGATGACCGTCCGCGACGAAGGGCTCGAGACCACGACCCTGCAGGCGCCCGCCGAGCCCACGCGGCCGGTGGGGCTGGGCCTGGTCGGCTGGCTGCGCTGGACCTGGCGGCAGCTGACCTCGATGCGCACCGCCCTGCTGCTTCTGTTCCTGCTGGCCGTGGTCGCCGTCCCGGGCAGCCTGCTCCCGCAGCGGTCCACCGCCCCGGCCGACGTGCGTGCCTGGATCGACGCCCATCCGCGTGCCGGGCCGCTGCTCGACCGGCTGTCCGCCTTCGAGGTGTACACCTCGCCGTGGTTTTCGGCCGTCTACCTGCTGCTGTTCGTCTCGCTCGTCGGGTGCGTCGTGCCCCGGTCGGTCCAGCACGCCCGCGCGCTGCGGGCCCGGCCACCGGCGGCGCCTCGGGTGCTCGCGCGGCTGCCCGTGCACCGGTCCTACCGGACGGCTGCACCGCCCGCCGCCGTCCTGGATGCTGCGCTGTCCGCCGTGCGGGCCGCCCGCTTCCGGGCCGAGCCGGGCAGCGGCAGCGTGGCCGCCGAGAAGGGGTACCTGCGCGAGACCGGCAACCTGGTGTTCCACCTCGCGCTGGTGGGGCTGCTGGTCGGGGTCGGGCTCGGCGCGCTCTACGGCACGCGCGGCGACGTCCTGGTGGTCGAGGGCGACGGGTTCGCGAACACGGTGACCCGCTACGACACGTTCAGCGCCGGACCGCTCGCCGACCCGGCCAGGATCCCGCCGTTCTCGTTCACGATGACCGACTTCCGGGCCGCCTACCAGCGGGGCGGTCAGCAGGACGGCGCCCCTCGGTCCTTCGAGGCCGACCTGCTCGTCCGCGAGTCCCCGGAGGCCGCGGCTCGACCGGTCAGGATCGCGGTCAACCACCCGCTGGAGGTGGCCGGGACCGGCACCTACCTGGTCGGGCACGGGTACGCGGTGCGGGTCACCGTGCGTGACGGCGGCGGCCGGGTCGTGCTCTCCGGCGCGGTGCCGTTCCTTCCACGCGACGGCCGGTTCACCTCGGACGGCGTGATCAAGGTTCCTGACGCGCGGCCTGCCCAGCTGGGCTTCCAGGGGATCCTGCTGCCGACGGCGTCGGTCGACCCGGTGCTCGGCCCGGTCTCCACCTTCCCCGCCCCCGACGCGCCGGGGCTGTTCCTCTCGGTGTGGAAGGGCGACCTCGGCCTGGACACCGGCAAGGCCCAGTCGGTGTACCGCCTGGACACGTCCCGCATGGAGCGGGTCGACCTCAGGGCCCTGGCTCCGGGGGACACCTGGTCGCTGCCGCAGGGGCTGGGTTCGATCACCTTCGACGGCGTCGCGGAGTGGGCCGGGTTCAAGGTGCGCCGCGACCCCGGACAGGGGCTGGCCCTGGGGTCGGTCGTGGCGGCGATCGCGGCGCTGATGCTCTCGCTGTTCGTGCCGCGCAGGCGGGTCTGGGTCCGGGCGACACCCGACGGACCGGGCCGTACGCTGGTCGAGGTGGGCGGCCTGGCCCGCACCGAGACGGGTGGCCTCGACGCCGAGGCCGACGCCCTGCTCGCCCGGATCCAGGCGGCAGCGCCACCGTTCGACACCCCGCCCGGCGAGCGCCAGCGAACCGAGCAGTCCGAGGAGCCCGCGTGAGCGTGCAGACGTATGCCGAGCTGAGCAACGGGCTGGTCTACTCCACGATGGTCGTGCTCGTCCTCGCCCTGCTGGCGTTCTCCGCCGAGCTCGCCTCCGGCAGCCGTGGTCGCGTCGGCCGCTCGGTTGCCGCGCCCGCCCGCGAGCTGGTCGGCGCAGCCGCAGCCGCAGGGGCAGGGGCTGCGCCCGCACCTCCTGCGGTCCGGTCCGTATCCGACCACCGCGCTGACCGCTTCGGTCGCGTGGGGCTGTCGCTGACCGTGCTCGCCGCCCTGCTGCTGCTCGGTGCGGGGACGTTCCGGGGGCTGGCCGCCGGCCGCGCGCCCTGGGGCAACATGTACGAGTTCTCGGTCATCTCCGCGCTCGCGCTGACCGTCGGCTACCTCGTGCTCGTCCGTCGGCTTCCCCGGCTGCGGCCGCTCGGCGTCTTCGTCGTGGGCGCCGCCCTGCTGGTCCTGGGGCTGGCCGTGACCGTGCTCTACGTGGACGCCGGACCGCTGGTCCCCGCGCTCCAGTCGTTCTGGCTGGTGATCCACGTCGCTGCGGCGATCGTCTCGGGCGCGGTCTTCACCCTCGGCGGGGTCGCGACCGCGCTGTTCCTGGTGCAGGAGCGGGGCGAGCGCCTCGGCAGGGCAGGACGACTCAGCCGGCTGCTGCCGACCGCCGAGCAGCTGGACCGCGCGGCGTACCGGATGTTCGCCTTCGTCTTCCCGCTGTGGACGTTCGCCATCGTCTCCGGCGCGATCTGGGCCGAGCACGCGTGGAGTCGCTACTGGGGCTGGGACCCCAAGGAGACCTGGGCCCTCATCACCTGGATCGTCTTCGCCGGCTACCTGCATGCCCGGGCCACGGCGGGCTGGCGGGGGCGCGGGGTCGCGGTGATCGCCCTGATCGGGCTGTCGACGTTCGTCTTCAACTACTTCGGCGTCAACCTCTGGTTCAGCGGGCTGCACTCCTACGGGGGGCTGCCGACGCGTTAGCCGTGCTCGGGGCGGGGAGCGCCCGGTCCGCCGGGCTCGGCCTCCCCCTCGTCGCCGCGCAGGTCGCGCTCCCGCCTGCGCAGGTCGTCCTCCCACTGCCTGAGCAGCTCCTCGTGCTCGCGGTTCCCCTCGCGCATCCGGCGCAGGAACTCCGGGTCGTCGTCCGGCGCCGGCGCCCGACGTCCGCTGGGCTCGGGGAAGCCGGAGCCGATCGGCCAGGCCGTGCGGGGCGCGACCGGGCGGCCCACGGCCAACCACACGATGCAGCCGACGATGCTGGTGAACAGGATCAGCAGGATCCAGACGACCTTGGGCAGGTACCGGACCCGGCTCTCCTCGGCGATCACGCAGTCGACGAGGCAGAAGATCTCCAGCGCGATGATCACGCCGACCGGCAGGAACCTCACCATCGCGTCCCCTTCCCGTCCGGCCGGTCACCCTAGCCGGTCAGGGCCGGTTCCCGGGGTCCTCGGGACGGCGCTCGCCCAGCCGGCGCAGGAACTCCGGGTCGTCGTCCGGTGGCACCGACCGGTCGACGGGGCGACGGCCCTCGTCCGGGCCGGCGCGGCCGAGCAGCAGCCAGGCCAGGCCTCCGACGAACGGAAGGAGCAGGACCAGGGCCACCCAGCCCGGCTTGGGGAGCAGGCGCACGCGACCGCGCGGGGTCTGCGCCAGGTCGAGCAGCGCCCACACGGCCATCCCTGCGGCGACGAGCACCACGAGCACCCTGGGCACCGCGCGGCCTCCTCTCCCGACGTCCGACGGGCCGGAC
>DAIRVJ010000089.1:0-9589 GCA_036802895.1 Candidatus Nanopelagicales bacterium | reverse complement strand
GTGGGGAACCTGGTCGACCGGCTGCTGCGGTCGCCGGGGCGCGGGCGCGGCTACGTCGTCGACTGGATCGAGCTGCCGCACTGGCCGGTCTTCAACCTGGCCGACTCGGCGATCGTCGGTGCGGCGGCCCTGATCGTCGTCCTGTCGCTGGCCGGCCGCGACCTGTCGGGAGCCCTGCACCGTGGCTGACCTCAGGCGGCTGGCCGTCCCCGAGGGTCTGGACGGCGAGCGGCTGGACTCCGGCCTGGCCCGGCTGTTCGGCCTGTCCCGCACCAAGGCCGCCGAGCTGGCCGCGGTCGGGGCGGTCACCGTGGACGGCGGGCGGGCCGCGAAGTCCGACCGGCTGGTGGCCGGCGCGTGGCTCGAGATCGAGCTGCCCGACGCCCCGGTCCCGCTCGGCGTCGATCCGCATCCGGTCCCCGGGCTGCGGGTGGTCCACGACGACGACGACCTGGTCGTGGTCGACAAGCCGGTGGGGGTGGCCGCCCACCCCAGCCCCGGGTGGACCGGACCCACGGTCGTCGGCGGGCTGGCTGCCGCGGGGTACCGGGTGGCCACCAGCGGCGCGGCCGAGCGGCAGGGCGTCGTGCACCGGCTCGACGTGGGGACCAGCGGGCTGATGGTGGTGGCCAAGTCCGAGCGGGCCTACAGCCGGCTCAAGCGGGCGTTCAAGGAGCGCACGGTCGACAAGCGGTACCACGCGCTCGTGCAGGGCCATCCGGACCCGCTGCGCGGCACCGTGGACGCCCCGATCGACCGCCACCCGTCCCACCACTGGCGGTTCGCCGTCGTGGCCGGCGGCAAGCCCAGCATCACGCACTACGACACCCTCGAGGCCTTCCGGGCGGCCAGCCTGCTCGAGGTCCGGCTGGAGACCGGCCGCACCCACCAGATCCGGGTGCACCTGGCGGCGGTCCGCCACCCCTGCGCCGGCGACCTCACCTACGGCGCGGATCCGGTGCTGGCCCGTCGGCTCGGGCTGGACCGGCAGTGGCTGCACGCCGTCCGGCTCGGGTTCGACCACCCCGCCACGGGCGCCTGGGTGGAGTTCACCTCGCCGTACCCCGACGACCTCGCGCACGCCCTCGAGGTGGTCGGAGGCGAGTCGTGAGCGACCTGCGGGTCGTCCTGGCGACGACGGAGCAGGAGCGCTCCGCCGGCTTCGAGCTGCGGCGGCGGGTCTTCGTCGAGGAGCAGGGGGTGCCGGCCGAGATCGAGCTGGACGAGCGCGACGCTGACGCCGAGCACTTCCTCGCCCTGGTCGAGGGGATGGTCGCCGCTGCGGGCCGGCTGGTCGTCGAGCCGCCGGGGTACGCGGGCCTGGACCCGGCACTGGGTCCGGTCGCCCATCTCGGCCGGCTGGCCGTCGACCGGGCCCGCCGCGGCAGCGGGCTGGGCGCGCTCCTCGTGCGGACCATGGTCCAGCGCGCTCGTGAGCGGGGGCTGGCCGTCGCCTACCTCGGCGCGCAGACCCATGCGGTCGCCTTCTACGAGGGGCTGGGCTTCGCCGTCTTCGGCGAGCCGTTCGACGACGCCGGGCTGCCGCACCGGCACATGGTGCACCGGTGGCCGGCGCGGGGTGAGACGGCGCGGGGTGAGACGGGGCGTGTCTAGCGAGGTCTCGGCCTACCTCGACGCACGAACGGTCGCTGCTGGTCTCGTGCTGCTCGTCGCCGCCGCCGCTGCGGCCCGCCCGGTCGCGCGTCGCCTCGCCGTCCCCTGGGGGCAGGCGTACGCGCTGGTGGCGGCCGCCGGCCTGCTCGCGGTGTTCACGATGCTCGACCGGACCGGCGCGGTGTCGTCCGACGTCGGTCGTGCTCTCACCGGGTGGGTCCGCGGCTGGGGTCGGCTGCCCGAGGTCGCGTTCCACGGCACCGGATGGTGGCTGAACGTGGCGCTGTTCGTGCCGGCCGCCGGGCTGTGGGCCCGGGCGGTGCGACGGCCCTGGATCGTGCTGGTGGGGGGCGTGGCCGTCTCCGCGCTGATCGAGACCCTGCAGGGCATCGCCGCGCTCGGCGCCCTGGACCCCGCCGACCTGCTCGCCAACGCCGTCGGCACCGCGGTCGGCGTCGGCCTCGCCGGGCTGTGGGGGACGGTCCGGCCGACGGCGTCCGGCACCCGGACGTCGGTGCGCCGCAGCGTGACCGTGGGGGGCGCGATCGCCGTCGCGGTGCTGCTGGTCGCGGTGGCGATCGGGGGCGAGGCGGACCGTCGCAGCGACCGGCTGGTGGCCCGGCTGCGGGGCACGTTCGGGGATCGGACCAGCGTCGACGTGCGACGTCTGCTCGAGGACCCCTCGGGCGCCGGGTTCGCGAGCTTCCTGGCGCTCGATCCGGTTCGCGCCGACTCGGTGGTCACCCCCGGTGGCACCACCGACGTCGTCGTCCGGTACCCGATCCGGTTCTGGGGCGCCAGCCGGTGCGTGTTCGTGGTCCTCGCCCCGGCCGGCCCGACGTTCCGCCAGGCGAGCGGACGAGCCTGCACGCAGTTCCGGGGCTGAGCCGACCCGAAGCCCCGGGTGCCTCCCGCTGACCGGCAGGAGGCAGGATCGAGCCATGACGGCACCCTCATCGGAGATCAGCCGGCCGGCCGCGGCCGCAGGGACGTTCGCGCTCGGCGGTGACCTGCCGGTCGTCCGGCTCGGGTACGGGGCGATGCAGATCACCGGGCCGGGGATCTGGGGACCCCCGGCCGACCACGACGGGGCCGTGGCCGTGCTGCGCCGCGCGGTCGAGCTCGGCGTGACGTTCATCGACACCGCGGACTCCTACGGACCGTTCGTGAGCGAGGACTTGATCCGCGAGGCCTTGTACCCCTACGACGGCGTGGTCGTGGCCACCAAGGCGGGGCTGGCCCGCACGGGTCCCGGGCACTGGCACCCGATCGGGCTGCCCGAGTACCTCACCCAGTGCGCCGAGATGAGCCTGCGCCGGCTCGGGGTCGAGACGATCGACCTCTTCCAGCTCCACCGGATCGACTTCCGCTTCCCGCTGGAGGACCAGGTGGGCGCGCTCAAGCAGCTGCAGGACGCCGGCAAGATCCGCCACATCGGCCTGTCGGAGGTCACCGTCGAGCAGCTGGAGGCGGCCGCCAGAGTCGTGCCGATCGTCAGCGTGCAGAACCTGTACAACCTCGGCAACCGGCTAGCCGAGGGGCTGCTCGACCACTGCGAGCGGCACGGGATCGGCTTCGTCCCCTGGTTCCCGTTCGCCAACGGCGAGCTGGCCCGCCCGGAAGGGCCGCTGGGAGCCCTGGCAGCCGAGCTCGGGGCTACCCCCGGCCAGCTGGCGCTGGCCTGGCTGCTGCGGCGCTCCCCGGTCATGCTGCCGATCCCGGGTACGTCCTCACTCGCCCACCTGGAGGAGAACGTGGCGGCGGCGGGGCTGGCGCTGTCCGACGACGCCTACGCCCGGCTCTCGGCCCTGTCCTAGCGCCTTCCCGATGCTCCACTCGTGGTGCGACCCGGCGGTCCGCCCGGGTGTCGGGTCCGTGCGGTCGGCTCCGGCGGCTAGGCTCGCTCCCACACCGCTGGACCGGCCGACTTCCCCCGGCTCGCCCGCCGCAGCACGTCCCCGCGCCGGCTCGCTCAGGGAGGCTTCACCCGATGGGTGACTCGTTCGTGCACCTGCACGTGCACACCGAGTACTCCATGCTCGACGGCGCCGCCCGGCTGCCCCAGCTGTTCGCCGAGGCGGCCCGCCAGGGCATGCCGGCGCTGGCGATGACCGACCACGGCAACGTGTTCGGCGCCTACGACTTCTACGCCAAGGCCCGGGCGGCTGGGGTCAAGCCGATCATCGGGATGGAGGGCTACTACGTCCCGATCGGCAGTCGGTTCGACCGGCAGCCGTTCGAGTTCGGTGGCGTGGTCGACGACGTCGGGGAGGCCGGCGCCGAAGGGCTCGGCCGCGGCAAGCAGGCCTATGCGCACATGACGCTGCTGGCCGAGACGACCGAGGGCATGCACAACCTGTTCCGCCTGTCCAGCCTGGCCAGCCTGGAGGGCTACTACCGCAAGCCGCGCTTCGACCGCGACCTGCTGCAGACCTACGGCAAGGGCCTGATCGCCACCACCGGGTGCCCGTCCGGCGAGGTGAACCGCTGGCTGCAGGCGGGCCAGTACGACCGCGCCCGCCAGGCCGCGGCCGACTTCCGCGACATCCTGGGGGCCGACAGCTTCTTCGTCGAGCTGATGGACCACGGCCTGGCGATCGAGCGGCGCACCCGTGACGACCTGCTGCGGATCGCCCGGGAGCTGAAGCTGCCGCTGCTGGCGACCAACGACCTGCACTACACGTTCCCCTCGGACGCCGACGCCCACGAGGTGCTGCTGTGTGTCCAGACCGGCAAGACCATGGCCGACCCCAACCGGTTCCGGTTCGAGGCACGCGACTTCTACCTCAAGAGCGCCGTCGAGATGCGCGCGCTCTGGAGCGAGCTGCCTGAGGCGTGCGACAACACGCTGCTGATCGCGGAGCGGTGCCACGTCGAGTTCGCCGAGGGTCGCGACCTGATGCCGCGCTTCCCGGTGCCCGAGGGCGAGACCGAGGAGTCCTGGCTGGTCCAGGAGGTCGAGCGGGGGCTGGCCCGGCGCTTCCCCGGTGGGGTCCCCGACGCCCACCGCACCCAGGCGACGTACGAGGTCGGCGTCATCTGCGAGATGGGCTTCCCTGGGTACTTCCTGGTCACCGCCGACCTCGTGCGCTACGCCAAGGACAACGGCATCCGGGTCGGCCCCGGCCGCGGCTCGGCGGCGGGCGCCGTCATCGCCTGGGCGCTGGGCATCACCGAGCTCGACCCGATCAAGCACGGCCTGCTGTTCGAGCGGTTCCTCAACCCCGAGCGGGTGTCGATGCCCGACATCGACATGGACTTCGACGAGCGTCGCCGCGGCGACATGATCCGCTACGCGACCGAGAAGTACGGCGAGGAGCGGGTCGCCCAGATCATCACCTACGGCACGATCAAGGCGAAGGCCGCGGTCAAGGACGCCGCTCGGGTGCTGGGCTACCCGTACGCGATGGGCGACCGGATCACCAAGGCGATGCCTGCCCCGGTCATGGGCAAGGACCTCTCCCTCGCCGACGTGTTCGACGAGACCAACGGCCGCTACGCCGAGGCCGGCGAGTTCCGGCAGCTTTGCGGCTCCGACCCCGACGTCGCCAAGGTCGTCGAGACCGCCCGCGGCCTCGAAGGGCTGAAGCGGCAGTGGGGCGTGCACGCCGCCGGGGTGATCCTCTCCGCCGAGCCGCTGATCGACGTGATCCCGATCCAGCGCCGCGACCAGGACGGCGCGATCATCACCCAGTTCGACATGGGCGCCTGCGAGAAGCTCGGGCTGCTCAAGATGGACTTCCTGGGCCTGCGCAACCTGACCGTGCTCGACGACTGCCTCGAGCAGATCCAGGCCAACCGCGGCGAGACGGTGGTGCTCGAGCAGCTCGGGCTGGACGACCGCGCGGCCTACGACCTGCTCTCCAGCGGGGACACCCTCGGGGTGTTCCAGCTCGACGGCGGCCCGATGCGGGCGCTGCTGCGCGCCATGCAGCCGGACAACTTCGAGGACATCTCCGCGGTGCTGGCGCTGTACCGCCCCGGCCCGATGGGGGCGAACGCGCACAACGACTACGCCGACCGCAAGAACGGCCGCAAGCCGGTGGTACCGATCCATCCCGAGCTGGCCGAGCCGCTCGCCGAGATCCTCGACGACACCTACGGGCTGATCGTCTACCAGGAGCAGGTCATGGCGATCGCGCAGAAGGTCGCCGGGTACTCCCTCGGCAAGGCCGACCTGCTGCGCCGGGCGATGGGCAAGAAGAAGAAGGAGATCCTCGACAAGGAGTTCGTGCCGTTCAGCGAGGGCATGGCGGCGCACGGCTACAGCCCGGGCGCGATCGACACGCTGTGGGAGATCCTCGTCCCGTTCTCCGACTACGCCTTCAACAAGGCGCACACCGCCGGCTACGGCCTGGTCTCGTACTGGACGGCGTACCTCAAGGCCAACTACCCCGCCGAGTACATGGCCGGGCTGCTCACCAGCGTCCGTGACGACAAGGACAAGAGCGCGCTCTACCTGCACGAGTGCCGGCGGATGGGTCTGAAGGTGCTGCCACCGGACGTCAACGAGTCGGTGGCCGGCTTCACCGCGGTCGGCTCCGACATCCGGTTCGGGCTGTCGGCGATCCGCAACGTGGGCGAGAGCGTCGTCGAGGCGATCATCCAGGCGCGTCGGGGCAAGGGACGGTTCGAGAGCTTCCAGGACTTCCTGCAGAAGGTCCCGGCCGTCGTGTGCAACAAGCGCACGATCGAGTCGCTGGTCAAGGCCGGCGCCTTCGACTCCCTCGGGCACACCCGCCGCGGGCTGCTCGCCGTCCACGAGCAGTGCGTCGACGCGGTGATCGACCTCAAGCGCAACGAGGCGATCGGTCAGGACTCCCTGTTCGGCGGGGACGACGACGACGCGGTCGCCGACACCGCCTTCGACGTCGAGGTGCCCGTGGGGGAGTGGGACAAGCCGGTCCTGCTGGCCTACGAGCGCGAGATGCTCGGCCTGTACGTGTCCGACCACCCGCTGTTCGGGGTCGAGCACATCCTGGCGGGTGCGGCCGACTGCTCGATCTCCCAGCTCACCGCCGACGAGGGCCGCCAGGACGGCAGGGTCGTCACGGTGGCCGGGTTGATCACGGGGGTCACCCGCAAGGTCACCAAGCAGGGCAACCCGTGGGCCATCGCCACGGTCGAGGACCTCGAGGGGGTCATCGACGTCATGGTGTTCCCGCAGACCTACGCGCAGGTGTCCACCCAGCTCATCGAGGACACCGTCGTGGTCGTCAAGGGTCGCCTGGACACCCGTGAGGACGTGCCGAAGCTGGTGGCGATGGAGCTGTCGGTCCCCGACCTGTCCGACGGCCCCCGCGGGCCGGTGGTGATCACCCTCCCGGTCGCCCGGTGCGTGCCCCCCGTCGTCGACCGGCTCAGGGAGGTCCTGGCGACCCACCCGGGGGTGACCGAGGTCCACCTGCAGCTGCAGGGCCCTGACCGCACGACCGTGATGCGACTGGACGACCGGCTGCGGGTCACCACCACCCCGGCGCTGTTCGGCGACCTCAAGGCGCTGCTCGGTCCCGGCAGCATCGCCTGAGCTGGCGTCGATGAGCCTGCCCGCGAACCCCGTCCCCAGCGCGCCCGTGCCCGGTCCGGGCCACGGCCGCCCGGTCGAGGCGCGGCGGGCTGGGCTGCGGGCTGGGTGGCGGGGGCCCACCGGGCGACGCGCCGCGGTGATCGCCCTCGTCCTCGCCGGGCTCGGCCCGGCGGTCGGCTGGCTGTGGTGGCGGGTGGCGCCGGTGGCCCAGCTGCGGATCGAGACCGACGGTGGCTTCTACACCGAGCTGCAGCCCCAGCAGTTCGTCGCCGCCGACGGATGGTTCACCGTGCTCACCGCGGTGGTCGGCGGGCTGGCCGGGCTGGTCGTCTGGTGGCTGCTCCGGCGGCGCCCGTACGCCGCGGTCAGCGGCCTCGCCGTGGGCGGCGTCCTCGGTGCCGTGGTCGCGTGGCGGGTCGGGGTGGCGCTGGGACGGGTCGATCTGACCGCGCTGGCGGGCGCCCCCGTGGGCACGGTCTCCGACGTCCCGCTGCGGCTCGGCTCGCCGGGGCTGCTGGCCGCCGAGGCGGTGGCGGCCATGCTGGGCTGGCTGCTCGCCGACCTGCTGCTCGGCCGGCGGCTGGCCGCCGCAGGGACCGAGCCGATCAGCCCGGCCGACCCACCGCCGCCACCGTGGCCCGGGTCAGCCTGACCAGCTCGGCGGGCGCGAGGCCCAGGTCGAGCCCGCGGCGGCCGCCCGAGACGTACACGGTGTCCCCGTCGAAGGCGGTGGCGTCGACCACCGTCGGGAGCGCCCGGCGCTGCCCGAGCGGGCTGATGCCGCCGACGACGTAGCCGGTGACCCGCTCCGCGTCGGCGGCGTCGGCCAACTCGGCCCGCTTGCCGCCGAGGACCGCCGCGAGGGCCTTGAGGTCGAGCTGGCCCGAGACGGGCACGACCGCGACGGTGAGCGCGCCGTCGACCCGGGTGAGCAGCGTCTTGAACACCCGGTCGGGAGGCAGGTCGAGGGCCTCGGCGGCCTCCCGCCCGAAGGACGCCGTCCCCGGGTCGTGGTCGTACGCATGGACGCTGAAGGGCACCCCCGCCCGCGTGAGGGCCACCGTCGCCGGCGTTCCCGTCCCGCCCCGTCCCATCGGGACAGGGTAGAAGTTGACCAGGCGAGGTAGGCGTCGGTGGACCGCAAAGGGCGTGTGCGCCTGTTACCGCAGGCGTTCACCTGCCTCGCCTGGTCAACTTCTCAGTTCGGGGACACGAAGGAGCGCACCAGGTCGACGGCGGGCAGGCTCGGCAGCGTGCGCAGGACGGTCCGTTCCCGTCGCAGCAGGGCCAGCTCGTCGCGCAGGCGGTCGCTGTCGTCGTCGGCGGCGAGCAGCCGTTGCTTGTCACCCAGGTCCAGCACCATGGACGCCGCCACCAGGTACGACAGCACCCGGGGGTTGTCCGGCAGCTCGGCGTCGTCGGTGGCCACCCCGGGAAGCAGGGCCGCCCGGTACCCGAGGAAGTGCCGTCCGACGCTGCCGGCCAGCACGGCCGCCGAGTCACCGGGTGCCTCGTCCAGCCACCGGACGTCGCCCTGCAGGTACGGCTCCGTGTCGGAGACGGCCATCAGCCGGAAGCGGCGTACCCCGGACGTGACGATGTCGTACCGGCCCCCCTCCAGCGCGGCGACCTGGCGCAGCTCGGCGGTGCAGCCGACCTCGTGCAGCGCCCGGATGCCGTCGGCGCCGACCTCGCGGCCCTCACGGATCGCCACCACGCCGAACGACCGCTCGCCGTCGGGGGCGTCCATCAGCCGGCGCACCAGCACGCGGTAGCGGTCCTCGAAGACGTGCAGGGGCAGGACCAGGCCCGGGTAGAGGACGGTGCCCAGCGGGAACAGCGGGATGCGCTCGACCACCCCCGACAGCCTAGGCAGCCGCCCTGGTTTGCGCCTCTCGGCGGCCGGCTGGCAGGTTGGCCCCCCGTGCAGCCGATCGAGGGGCCCCAGCCTGTCCCGGGTCATCCGCGTCCACGGAGCCTGCAGGGGCGGGTCGCGCTCGTCACCGGCGCCGGCAGCGAGCGGGGCATCGGCTTCGCCGTCGCCCGGGCGCTGGGCGCCGCGGGGGCGATCGTGGTGCTCGGGGCGACGAGCGACCGGGTCCACGACCGGGTCCGGGACCTGCGCGACGACGGCATCCCGGCCGACGCCGTCGTCGGCGACCTGACCGACCCGGACGACGTCGACGCCCTGGTCCGCACCGCCAACGGCCACGGGCCGCTCGACGTCTGCGTGAGCAACGCCGGCATGGTCGCCGTCGGCGGCACCATGGTCGACGCCCCGGTCGAGCGCTACACCGACGCCGACTGGGCCGACGCCCTCGCGCGCAACCTGACCACGGCGTTTCTCGTCACCCGGGCCGTGCTGCCCGGGATGCGCGCGCAGCGCTACGGGCGCATCGTCAACGTCGCCTCGACCAGTGGGGCCGTGCAGGCGTTCGTCGGCGACGT
>DAIRVJ010000088.1:0-9591 GCA_036802895.1 Candidatus Nanopelagicales bacterium | reverse complement strand
GAGGTCCACCCCGAGGTGGCCCGCCGGCACGCGCGCGTCGTAGCGACCGGTCGCAGCGACTTCCCCAACCAGATCAACAACGTGCTGGCGTTCCCGGGGGTGTTCAAGGGCGCCCTGTCCGTGCGGGCGAGCCGGATCACCGAGGGGATGAAGCTGGCGGCGGCCGTAGCGCTGGCGGACGTCGTCGGTGCCGCCCTCGACGAGGACCACGTGGTCCCCAGCGTCTTCGACCCGCTGGTGGTCCCCGCGGTCAGCGCGGCGGTCGCGGCGGCAGCTCGCGTCGAGGGCGTGGCCCGCCGCTAGGGTCGGCGCATGTTCGCGATCACGGCCGACCGCATCGACCCCGACGACCCGCTGGCCGGGCTGGGGCTGGGCGATCGCCCCGAGCCGCAGGTGCCCGACGGCTGGACGACGGTGCAGGTGCGCGCGGCGTCGCTCAACCACCACGACCTCTGGACGTTGCGCGGCGTCGGGATCACGGCCGACCGGCTGCCGATGATCCTCGGCTGCGATGCCGCCGGGATGGACGAGGAGGGGCGAGAGGTCGTCGTCCACGGCGTGATCGGTGACCCCGCCGCGGGGGGCGGCGACGAGACGCTGGACCCGCGCCGGTCGCTGCTGTCCGAGGTCCATCCGGGGACCCTGGCCGAGCGGGTGGCGGTGCCCCGGCGCAACCTGCTGCCCAAGCCGGCCGGGCTGTCCTTCGTCGAGGCGGCCTGCCTGCCCACCGCCTGGTTGACCGCCTACCGGATGCTGTTCACTCGTTCGGGCCTGCGCCCTGGGGACACCGTCCTGGTCCAGGGTGCCGGAGGTGGGGTGGCGACGGCGTTGGTCGCGCTGGCCCGCGCCGGGGGCTTCCGGGTGTGGGTGACCAGCCGGGACGAGGCCCGGCGCGCGCATGCGGTCGAAGCGGGCGCGCACGCCGCGTTCGAGTCGGGAGCCCGGCTGCCGGAGCGGGTGGACGCGGTCATGGAGACGGTCGGCGCCGCGACCTGGGAGCACTCGATGCGCGCGCTCAAGCCGGGCGGCCGGGTCGTGATCTCAGGGGCGACGTCCGGGGCGAACCCGCCGGCCGACCTCAACCGGGTGTTCTTCCTCCAGCTGTCCGTCGTCGGCTCCACCATGGGCACCCGTGACGAGCTGTCCCGGTTGATCGCCTTCTGCGAGACGACCGGGGTGCGACCGCTCGTCGACAGCACGCACGACCTCCGCGACGCCCGAGCCGCCTTCGAGCGGCTGGCCGCGGGGGACGTCTTCGGCAAGATCGTGCTGACCGCGGGCTAGCCCCCGAGCAGGTCGAGCGGTGCCAGCAACCAGGCCCGGATCGCCGGGAGGAACTCCTGGCAGTCCGAGGGGTCGGCGGTGGCGAGCGCCCGTCGCCACGCGTGCGAGCGGGTGACCGCGGCCAGCTCCAGGGCCAGCCGGGCCGCCGCCAGCAGCGTGCTGCGGTCGTGGTCGGCGCCCCACGGTTCCAGGTAGGCGTCCCTCAGCCGCTGCCACTGCGGGTCGTGCTCGACCAGCGCCAGCTGGGTCGTGGCCACGCGCAGCGCCACCGAGAGCACGACGAACGGGTGGCTGACGCAGGCGTCGCCCCAGTCCAGGACCCGGTCGCCGTCAGGACCGGCTGCGACGTTCCCATCGTGCAGGTCGTCGTGCTGCAGGGTGGCTCCGATGCCGCACGCGTCCAGCCGGTCGGTCCGCTCCCGCAGCGCGGGCAAGACGGCCCGCAGCCGTCGCGGAACGTCCCCGAGGGGCTGTCCGTCGGCGATGAGGGCCAGCCACGCCCGGTCGTCGAGGAGCTCGGCGAGCCGGTCGGCGAGCAGGTGCGGGCGCAGGTCGGGGACGCCCAGCTCGAGCAGCTCCTGCGTGGCTGGGGCCAGGCGGCGCTGCAGCTCGGCGTGCTCGCGGAGCAGCCGTTCCCAGTCCGCCGGCCGGCCGCCGTACGGGTGGGACTCGCGCAGCGTGGGCCCGGCGTCCGCCAGCAGCAGCCAGGCCCGGCCGACGTCTCCCGCCAGCGGCTGGGGGACCCGGTCGGGCACCAGCCGGGCCAACGCGACCGTCAGCGGGACCTCGTACGCCGTCCCGGGCGCGAGGGCCTTGAACCACACCAGCCCGTGCGTCGTCGGCAGCCGGACGACCGTCGACCACGGCCGGTCCTTGTGCACGACCGGCGTACCGACGACGGCGATCCCGAGCGCGGCCAGATCGCGCTCGGCCCAGGCCAGCGCGGCCGGCGGGAACCCCGGGGTCCGCCCCTGGGTGCCCGCTCCGGGGGTCGTCAGTCGTCGTCCTCGTCGTCGAGCCGGGCGAGCCAGGTGGCCAGCCGCTCGACCGCCGTCTCGAACTCCGGGTGCTCGTCGACGAACTCGGTCAGCCGCGCCGCCACCCAGGCGAGGCTGACCTCCTCCTCGCCTCGGCGGGCCTGGAGCTCCTCGATGCCGCGGTCGGTGAAGTACACGGCTAGGCGAAGGCTTCGGCGACCAGGGCTTGCTGCTGCTCGTCATGCCGGTGGTGCGAGCCGACCGCAGGGGAGGACGACGCGGTACGGGAGACCCGAGTCAGCGGGCGACCGATCACCTCGGGCAGGTTCAGGGCCATGAACGGCCAGGCGCCCTGGTTGGCCGGCTCCTCCTGCACCCAGCGCACCTCCTGCAGGAAGGGGAAGCGGGCGAGCTCGGCCGGCAGCGTCTTGACCGGCAGCGGGTAGAGCCGTTCCATGCGGACGATCGCGGTGTCGGTCGCCCCGCGGGCCTGGCGCCCGGCCTCCAGGTCGTAGTAGACCTTCCCGCTGCACAGCAGCACCCGGCGCACCGAGTCGGGATCGGCGACGGTGTCCGGGAGGACCGGCCGGAAGTGTCCCGAGGTGAAGTCCGCCAACGCGGAGAAGGCCGCCTTCAGCCGCAGCATGGACTTGGGGGTGAACACCACCAGCGGCCGGGTCAGCTCCGAGTAGACCTGCCAGCGCAGGAGGTGGAAGTACGACGCGGGGGTGGTCGGCATGGCGACCGTCATGTTGTCCTGGGCGCACAGCTGGAGGAACCGCTCGATCCGGGCTGAGGAGTGGTCGGGCCCCTGCCCCTCGTAGCCGTGCGGCAGCAGCAGGACGACGGAGGCCCGCTGCCCCCACTTCTGCTCACCGGAGGAGATGAACTCGTCGATGATCGTCTGGGCGCCGTTGACGAAGTCCCCGAACTGGGCCTCCCACATGACGAGCGCGTCCGGCCGGGCCACCGAGTAGCCGTACTCGAAGCCGAGGCAGGCGAACTCGGAGAGCGGCGAGTCGTAGACGTACAGCTTGCCGCCGTTGTCGTAGCACCGCTTGAGCGGCTTGTAGGCCCAGCCGGTCTCCCGGTCGACGATCACCATGTGCCGGTGGCCGAACGTGCCACGGCGGGAGTCCTGGCCGGCCAGCCGGACCGCGCGGCCCTCGGTGAGCAGCGAGCCGACGGCGAGCGCCTCACCCATGCCCCAGTCGATCGAGTCGTTGCGGACCATCTCCGCCCGACGCTGCAGCTGGGGGGCCAGCCGGGGGTGCAGGGTGAAGCCGGGCGGCATGGTGAGCTGGCTGTCCACGACCCGCTGCACGACCTCGGCCGTGACGGCGGTCGGCACGTCGGCGGTCGGCCGCTGCGGCAGCAGGTGCTGCTGGCCCTCGCGCTCCACCTCCTCCGACGTGGCGCTGATCGCCTCGGTGGGGGCCGCGCTCCTGGTCTCCTGGAACACCCGCTCCAGCTGCTCCTGGTAGTCGCGCAGCGCCTGCTCCGCCTCCTCGACCGTGATGTCGCCGCGCCCGATCAGCGCCTCGGTGTACAGCTTGCGCACGGATCGCTTGTTGTCGATCAGGTTGTACATCAGCGGCTGGGTGAGCGACGGGTCGTCGGCCTCGTTGTGGCCCCGTCGGCGGTAGCAGATCATGTCGATGACGACGTCCTTGGTGAACTGCTGGCGGAACTCGAAGGCCAGCCGGGCCACCCGCACGCAGGCCTCGGGGTCGTCGCCGTTCACGTGGAAGATCGGCGCCTGGATCGTGCGCGCCACGTCGGTCGCGTACGTCGAGGACCGGCTGGCGTGCGGGGACGTGGTGAAGCCCACCTGGTTGTTGACGATCACGTGCACGGTGCCGCCCGTACGGTAGCCGCGCAGCTGGCTCAGCTCCAGCGTCTCGGCCACCACGCCCTGACCGGCGAACGCGGCGTCGCCGTGCATGAGGAGCGGCAGGACGGGAAACTCCTCGCCGCGGTTGAGCATGTCCTGCTTGGCCCGCACGTACCCCTCGAGCACCGGGTCCACGGCCTCCAGGTGGCTCGGGTTGGACACCAGGGACACGGCGGTCTGCGCCCCTGTGTCACTGACGTAGGTCCCCTCGGCGCCGAGGTGGTACTTGACGTCGCCGGAGCCGTGCGCGCTGGTCGGGTCGACGTTGCCCTCGAACTCGCGGAAGATCTGGCCGTAGCTCTTGCCGACGATGTTGGCCAGCACGTTGAGCCGCCCGCGGTGGGGCATCCCGATGCAGACCTCGACGAGCCCGGCCTCGGCCGCGGAGTCCAGGACGGCGTCCAGCAGGGCCACGACCGTCTCGCCTCCCTCCAGCGAGAACCGTTTCTGGCCCACGTACTTGGTCTGCAGGAACGTCTCGAAGGCCTCCGCGGCGTTGAGCCGACGCAGGATCTGCAGCTGGTCGGCTCGGTCGGGCTTGGCGTGCGGCCGCTCGACCCGGGCCTGGATCCAGGCCCGCTGCTCCGGGTCCTGGATGTGCATGTACTCGATGCCGACGGTCCGGCAGTAGGAGTCGCGCAGGACGCCGAGGATGGTGCGCAGCTTCGCGAACGACGTCCCCCCGAAGCCCCCGGTCGGGAACTCGCGGTCGAGGTCCCACAAGGTCAGGGCGTGGCTGGTGACGTCGAGGTCGGGGTGCGTGCGCTGCTTGTAGTCCAGCGGATCGGTATCCGCCATCAGGTGCCCCCGCACCCGGTAGGCGTGGATGAGCTCCTGCACCCGCGCGACCTTGTTGATGTCGTCCTCGTGCGAGGCCGAGATGTCCTGCGCCCAGCGGACCGGCTCGTACGGGATGCGCAGCGCGGCGAACACGCCGTCGAAGAAGCCGTCGGACCCCAGCAGCAGCTCGTGGATGCGGCCGAGGAACTGGCCGGACTGCGCGCCCTGGATGATCCGGTGGTCGTAGGTCGACGTCAGGGTGAGCGTCTTGCTGATCGCCAGCCGGGCGAGGGTCTCCTCGGCCGCGCCCTGGTACTCGGCGGGGTACTCCATCGCGCCGACACCGATGATCGCCCCCTGCCCGGCCATCAGGCGGGGGACGGAGTGCACGGTGCCGATCGTCCCGGGGTTGGTCAGGCTGATCGAGGTTCCCTGGAAGTCCTCGATGGCGAGCTTGCCCTGGCGCGCCTTGCGGACCAGGTCCTCGTAGGTGGCCCAGAACTGGGCGAAGTCCAGGGTGTCCGCGGCCTTGATCGAAGGGACGAGCAGCTGTCGGGTGCCGTCGGGCTTGGCCAGGTCGATCGCCAGACCCAGGTTCACGTGCGGCGGCCTGACGATGGACGGCTTGCCGTCGACCTCCGCGTACGCGCTGTTCATCTCGGGCATGTCGGCGAGCGCCCGCACGACCGCCCAGCCGATCAGGTGGGTGAACGACACCTTGCCGCCGCGCGAGCGGGCGAGGTGGTTGTTGACGACCGTGCGGTTGTCGATGAGCAGCTTGGCGGGGACCGCCCGGACCGACGTCGCCGTCGGGACGGTGAGGCTGGCCTCCATGTTCTCGACCACGCGGGCCGCGGCCCCGCGCAGCGGCCTGGACACTTGCCCGTCGCCGCCCGAGGCGGCCGGGGCGGCCGGGGGCGCGGGTTCAGCGGGAACGGCTGGCGCGGGCGCCTGCGCCGGAGGCGCAGCCGTGCGGTCGAGGTCGTCCTCGACGGGTCGGGGTGCGCGGGGCAGGGTGACGTCGGCGGGCTGGTAGTCGGCGAAGAAGTCCCACCAGGCCGGGTCGACGGAGTTCCGGTCGGCCAGGTACTGCTGGTAGATCTCGTCGACGAGCCACTCGTTCGGGCCGAACGACGCCATCGGGCTGGGGGTCGGCTGCGTCACGCCGCCCAGGGTAGTGCGCGGGGACGGCAGCGGTCAGAGACCCATCGCCCGGCTGATGACCAGCAGCTGGACCTCGGACGCCCCCTCGACCACCCGCAGCATCCGCAGGTGGCGCAGCACGTGCTCGACCGGACCCTCCTTGAGCAGGCCCATCCCGCCGAACACCTGCAGGCACCGGTCGGCCACGGCGTAGGCCCGCTCGGTGTCGACGTACTTGACGATCGAGGCATCCAGCATGGGCTGCTCGCCCTGGTCGACCAGCCAGGCGAGGTGGTAGGTCAGCCAGCGCATCGACTCGACGTCGGCCTTGCTCTGGGCGATCGGGAAGGCGACGCCCTGGTTGCGGCCCAACGGCCGGCCGAACGCGGTGCGGCTGCGGGCGTGCGCGACGGCCGCGTCCAGGCACAGCTCGGCCAGGCCGAGGCACTGGGCGCCGATGTACGCCCGCCCCGCGTTGAGGAATCGCATGGCGGCGAAGAACCCCAGGCCGACCTCGCCGAGCACGTGGTCCGCCGGCACCCGTGCGCCGTCCAGCCGCAGCTCCGCCGGGTGGGTGTCGGCCATCGTCCACTGGGTCCGGCCCACGGTGAACTGATCGGCTGGGACGAGGAAGGCGGTAATGCCTCCGGCGGCCCGCTTCTCGGCGTCGGTGACCGCGAAGACCACCGCGAAGTCCGCCCCGGCCGCGTTCGTGATGTAGTGCTTGTGCCCGTCGATGACCCAGTCGTCACCGTCGCGCCGGGCGGTGGTCCGGATCGACTGGGCGTCGCTGCCGGCCTCGGGCTCGGTCAGCGCGAAGCACATGGTCTGCTCGCCGCGGACGACCGGGCGGACGTAGGCGTCCCACAGGTGCTCAGGCAGGTCCAGGAGGAGGGGAGACGGTCCGCTCGGGTTCGGCGGCGCGATCGCCAGCATGGCCAGCCGAACGCCGCTGGACGCGGCGTCCTCGACGAGCAGCGTCGTCCCGAGGGTCGACACCCCCCAGCCGCCGACCGACTCGGGCATGTGGCACGCGTAGAAGCCTTCGGCGGCGGACCTGCGGCGCACCGCCTCCGCGAGGTCGGCGAGCCGGTCGCGGTCGGGCGCGGGGGAGCGGTACTCCTCCTGGAGCTGCTCGTCCAGCGGCCGCACCTCGCGGTCGACGAACGCGCGAAACGACGCCCGCAGGGCCTGCAGCTCCTCGGGAACGCTGAAGTCCATCGGTGGTCCCCCGTCCGTCAGGTGATGTCGCGGCGCAGGGTGGTCGTGACCGCCGCCGCGGCGAAGGCCAGACCGTATCCCACGAACAACGTCGTGCCGGCCCAGGTCGGCAGCAGCTCGCCACGGATCGAGGGAACCTGCAGCATCGCGCTGGCCGCTCCGCCGGGCAGCCACCGGCCCACCTCGGGCAGCAGGGCGACGAGCAGCGCCTCGATGAGCATCACCCACACCAGGGAGCCGAGGATCGCCGCGATCTGGTTGCGCACCAGCGCGCCGACCCCCACCCCGACCACCGCGTAGACCCCGGTGCCCAGGACGCCGGCGACCAGGACCTGCGCGATCGTGGACCCGGGGATCGCCGGCGCGTCCCGCAGCGCCAGCAGGGGGACCGCCAGGGCGGCGGTGAGGGCCGTACCGACCAGGCCGAACAGCGTCCCGAACAGCCCGTTGGCGAGCATCTTGGCGACCACCACCCGCGCCCTCCGGGGCGTCGCCAGGAAGGTGGCCGAGATGGTCTGGTGGCGGAACTCCGTGGTCATCGCCAGGATCCCGAGGATCAGCGTGAACGTGGTGCCCGAGGAGGCCGCCGCCCAGGCGGAGCGGACGGTCGCCGGGTCGTCGAGCGAGGGCGCCCCCTGCTGGCCTGCGGCCAGCACCGTCGCGACGACGGTCAGCGCGACGAACGCCGCGGTGCCCGCGAGCAGCCCCCACCACATGCGGGTGCTCCTGATCTTGAGCAGCTCGGCGCGCACCAGGCCGATCACGGCGCGCCCCCGTCGTCGGTCAGCGAGAGGAAGATCCGCTCGAGGTCGGCGCCGGCGGGGGTCAGCTCGTGCAGCTCGACGCCCTCGCGCAGCGCCAGCCGCCCCACGGACGGGGCGTCGGTGCCCTCGACGGTGAGGACCTCCCCCTCGACCGTGACCGTCGCGCCGGCCACGCGCAGGGTGACCGCCAGCCGGTCCGCGTCCGGCGTCCGGACCAGGACCCTGCTGCCGGCCGCACTGGCCAGGTCGGCCAGCGTGGCGGCGCGCACGAGCCGCCCGCGGTTGATGATCACCACGTGGTCGGCGGTCTGCTCGACCTCGGCGAGCACGTGGCTGGAGACCAGCACGGTGGCCCCCTGCGCGGCGTAGTGGCGCAGGAACCCACGCAGCCAGGCGATCCCCTCGGGGTCCAGGCCGTTGGCCGGTTCGTCCAGCAGCAGCACCGACGGCTCGCCGAGCAGGGCACCGGCGAGGGCGAGCCGCTGCCGCATCCCCAGGGAGTAGCCGCCGACCCTGCGCCCGCCGGCCTCGGTCATGCCCACGAGGGCCAGCACGTCGTCGGCCCGCCGGGGCGGCAGCCCGGCAGCCAGGCAGAGGACGCGCAGGTGGTCCTGCCCGGTCCGGCCGGGGTGGAAGCCGGATGCCTCGAGCGAGGCGCCGACGGTGCCGACGGGGTCGGCCAGGTCCGCATAGCGGCGCCCGTCGATGGTCGCCGACCCGCTGGTGGGCGCGACCAGGCCCAGCAGGGCCCGCAAGGTGGTCGTCTTTCCCGCGCCGTTCGGCCCGAGGAACCCGGTCACGCTGCCGTGCGGCACCTCGAAGGAGAGGTCGTCGACGGCGAGCACCGGCCCGAACCGCTTGGTCAGTCGCTCGACGGCGATCACGTCTTCACGGTAGCCCTGCGAGTTGTCAGGGTGACGACGGCCTATGGCCCGTCGTCACCCTGACAACTCGCGCAGGGTGGCGACCACGAGGGCGCCCAGCGTCGGCAGGTGGTAGCCGCCCTCGAGGACGGCGACCGTGGGCAGCCCGAGGGAGCCGAGCAGCCGTCCGGCCTCCCGGTACCCCGCTGGTGTGACCATCAGGGGACTCTCCGGATCGTCGGCGGCGGCATCGACCCCGAGGGAGACGACGAGAGCCGACGCGCCGTGCGCGGCCACCTCCTCCGCCAGCCGAGCCACCGCGTCGACCCAGCCCCCGTCCTCGGTCCCCGGCGGCAGGGGCAGGTTGCGCGTGGTCCCCTCGCCGGCCCCGGCGCCGACCTCGTCGGCGAAGCCCAGGTAGTGCGGGAACCACCCGGCGCCCGGGTCGACGTGCACGGAGCCGTAGAAGACGTCGGCGCGCTGGTAGAACAGCGACTGCGTCCCGTTGCCGTGGTGGGCGTCGACATCGACGACGGCCACCCGCTGGTGACCCGCGGCACGCAGGCCCTGCGCGGCGACCGCCGCGTTGTTGAGGTAGCAGGAGCCGCCGAACGCGTCCCGACCGGCGTGGTGGCCGGGCGGTCGGCAGGCGGCGAAGGCCAGCG
>DAIRVJ010000087.1:7731-9768 GCA_036802895.1 Candidatus Nanopelagicales bacterium | reverse complement strand
GTCGTCGGGTTCCACTTCTTCAACCCGGTCGCGGTGCTGCCGCTGCTGGAGGTCGTCCGCGGGGAGCGGACCGACGACGCCACGCTGGCGACCGCCTTCGCCGTCGGCAAGCAGCTGAAGAAGTCCTGCGTCCTGGTCAAGGACGCCCCGGCGTTCGTGTTCAACCGGCTGGTCAGCCGGGCCCTCGGCGAGGTCATCGGGGCCGTCGACACCGGCACCCCGTTCGAGGTCGCCGACGCGGCGGTCGCCGCGCTGGGGATGCCGATGCCGCCGTTCACCCTGCTCCAGCTGGTCGGCCCGGCCGTGGCCCTGCACACCGCCAGCACCCTGCACGAGGCGTTCCCGGACCGGTTCGGCACGTCCGAGGGCTTCCAGGCCCTGGTCGCGGCCGGCAAGCCCGGCGTCTACACCTGGGGCGCGTCCGGGCAGCAGGTGGACCCCGAGGTGGCCGAGCTCTGGCCGCAGGACGCCAAGGCGCTGACCCCGGCGGAGGTGCTCGACCGGGCCAGCTGTGCGCTGGCGCAGGAGATCCGGCTGATGCTGGACGAGGGCGTGGTCGCCGCGCCCGAGGACATCGACCTGTGCCTGATCATGGGCGGCGGCTGGGCGTTCTGGAACGGCGGGATCACGCCGTACCTCGACCGCACGGGCGTGTCCGAGCGGGTCAACGGCCAGCGGTTCCTCGCGCCGGGCGTCGCCAGCGTCGGCTGACCGGCAGGCTGGACGTCGGTCAGGCCGGGCGTACGACGCGCTTGGCCCAGGCGTTGACGTCCCTGATGAACCGGGTCTCGCTGACCCCGAGCACCTTCGCGATCGCCGCTGCGGCCACGTCGCCGCCGGCCGTGACGTCGTCGGTGTCCGTCGCCGTCCGGTAGAGGCTGACCAGCTTCCTCTCCCCGTACCGCTGCTTGACGTAGAGGCAGATCAGCCAGGACACGTCGTAGTTGTCGCCATCCTGGTAGAAGTCGCTGGACGTCGGCAGGTAGGCCACCAGCCGGCCCTTGCCGGCCCTGGCGAACACGCTCGTCGGCAGCAGCCGGTCGGTGAAGTCGGCCCGGTAGGCCGTGTACTCGGCGATCCCCTCGACCAGCCACCGGGCGGCTCCTCCTCCGGTGAAGGAGTCGGTCGCCACGTGCGCGATCTCGTGCCGGAGCAGGGCCGGGAGGTCCTTGTCGCCGGGCCGAACGAGCGTCGGGTTGAAGATCACCCGCTGGCCGGCGACCGTGCCGCTCAAGGACGGCACGGGCACCGCCACCGCGGCGGCGGAGTTCACGTCCTGCAGCTCCGAGCGGAAGTACGTGGCGATCGCCTTGGGGTCCCGGGGGGCGAAGACCACCACCTTCTGCGGCCAGCCGGACGGCCACAGCTTCGCGACGGCGGACACGGCGGCGTCGACCTGGGCCGCGAGGGCCGGCAGCTTCGGCTTGTCCTGCGGGGTGCCCACGATGAGCGAGCGCTTGCCGGTGACGACCTCGATCGGCCCCACGTCCCACGGCAGCGTATGCCCGCCGGGAGGCAGCAGGTTGTCGATGTCGCCGTCCGACGCGAGCCACCAGCGCCCACCCCGGTCGGTGAACGTCAGGCCCTGCTCGCTCGCCGCCCGTGCGGAGTCGTACCCCGCGAGCTGGTAGGTGAACACCGCCCGGACGATGGAGATCGGCACGCCGTAGCGGGCCTGGAACGTCGGCCGGTTGACCTCCGCGCCCGACCGCAGGGCCCAGCCGGGTCGGGCGTCCGGCAGGGCCCGCAGGGAGCGGAACAGGGCGCGCTGCCGGGCGACGAACGCCGGGTCGGTGAGGTCGAGATCGGCCAGGAAGGCCGCCTCGTCGCCGGCCACGACGGCCTCCCCTCGGCGCTCCAGCAGAGCCCCGAGGTCGCGCAGGCGCTGCCGGTCCGCCTGCGCGCTGCCGGCCGGGGTGGGCGTCGCCGAGGTCGACGGCGCCGCGCGGTCGGGTCGGCCGGCCGCCACCGCGGCGGTGGCGCCCAGCGCGAGGACCACCGCCGCGGCGACGGTGGCCAGCGCCCTCCGGCGGCGCC
>DAIRVJ010000087.1:0-7631 GCA_036802895.1 Candidatus Nanopelagicales bacterium | reverse complement strand
GTCGGCGGCGGGGCCGCTCGGTCGGCAGGCCCCGCCTGCGGCCCGCCATAGGGCCAGCCGCCCGGCAGCGACGCCGGCCACGCCCATGGGGCGAGCGAGGGCGGCGGGCCGCCGTACGGCCAGCCGGGACCGCTCCCCCCGTCTCCGCTCACCCGACGATGATGCCCGACGGTGGGCCGGACGGGGGGCAGTGGCCGGGAGGACACCCCGGCGGGACGAGCCCGGGTACCGTCATCCGGGTGACCATGGAGGGTGCCGCGGCGGACCGGTCCGCCCTGCGCCGGTGCGTGCTCGCGGTGACCGTCCTCCAGGACTTCGACCTGGACCCGGCCGACGGTGGCGTGGCGCTGCCCAGCGGCCGGGTCCTGCCGTGGGACCTGCTGGACCTCGCGCTCGGAGGGCTCGACCCCGACCTGCCGGCGGCTCGTCCGCGGCTGGCGGCCTGGCTGCGGACCGTCCAGGCGCTGGCCTGGCGCTCGCCCGAGGAGATCGGCGCCCGGTGCCGCCCGCTCGGCCTGCCCGTGGGGCATGTCCTGCACCCCGGGCCCGCGTGGGTGCGCACGAGGATCCACGGTGGCGTCTTGGACCTCGGCCTGGCCTACGTCGGGATCGGCAGCGACCCGGACGAGGTCGTCGTCGCGGCGCCGGGAACCCTCGAAGCCGTCGGCGTCGCCGACGACTGGTGGGACGGGTGCCTGGCCTACCTGGAGGAGATGGGCGAGCTGGCCGCCGAACGGCACCGGCGGCACCCCACGCAGCCGCTGCGGCCGATGGGCGACTGCGACGTGGTGACCCTGCTCGGGTCGGCGGCCCTGCGCCGCGAGCTGGCCGGCGGCGACGGCTCGGGGATGCGCGCCGCGGCCTTCCCCACCCGGAACCGGGGGTGGCTGGACCTCTCGCGGACCGACCCCGCCTTCGCGCTGGTCGCCGCCGACCTGGCCTCCGACACCGAGCGGGGATTCGTCCGGCCGGTCCTGATCACCGTCGAGGAGGTGGCGATGGCCCGCGAAGGCGGCGACCCGATCCTGCAGGCGCTGCGCGACGGCGCCGCTCCCGACCCGGTGCTGCCCGCAGTCCGGTTCCGCTGAGCCCTACGCGTCCGACGGCCGGGCAGCCGACCCGCGGCGCGGCCCGGCGTCCAGCGCCGCCGAGCCTCCCTCGTGCAGCTGGGCGGCCCACTCGACGACCTGCCGTGAGATGTCCTGGGCGGTGAGCCCGATCTCGGCGAGCAGCTCGGCCCGTTTGGCGTGGGGCAGGAACCGCTGGGGGATCCCGAAGCCGCGCACCGGCACGTCGAGACCCGCGTCGACCACCGCCTGGGCCACGGCCGTACCCACCCCGCCCGCCCGGCCGCCGTCCTCGACGACGACCACCAGCCGGTGCGCCGAGGCCAGCTCGACCAGCGCGGGGTCGACCGGCTTGACCCAGCGCGGGTCGACGACGGTCACCCCGATCCCCTGGTCGGCGAGCCGGTCGGCAACCCCGAGGCAGAGACCCGCCATCGCGCCGACGGCCACGACCAGGACGTCACGGTCGCCGGCGCGGCGCAGCAGGTCGCAGCCACCGACCCGGTCGACCGCGGGGATGTCCGCCGGCACGGCCCCCTTCGGGAAGCGCAGCACCGTCGGCGCGTCGGCGACGTCGACAGCCTCGCGCAGCTCGGCCCGCAGGGTGGCGCCGTCCCGCGGTGCGGCCAGCCGCAGGCCGGGCACGACCTGCAGGATCGACAGGTCCCACATCCCGTTGTGGCTGGCCCCGTCGTCGCCCGTCACGCCGGCCCGGTCCAGGACGAACGTCACGCCGGCCCGGTGCAGGGCGACGTCCATCAGCACCTGGTCGAACGCCCGGTTGAGGAAGGTCGCGTAGACGGCGACGACCGGGTGGAGGCCGCCGAACGCCATGCCCGCCGCCGAGGTCGCGGCGTGCTGCTCGGCGATCCCGACGTCGAAGGCCCGGGAGGGGTAGGCGTGCGCGAAGGCCTGCAGGCCCACCGGCGCGAGCATGGCCGCGGTGATGGCCACGACGTCGCGACGTTCCGCGCCGATCGCCACCATCTCGTCGGAGAACACCCCGGTCCAGGACGGCGCACCCGAGCCGACCGGCTGACCGGACACCGGGTCGATGATCCCGATGCCGTGGAAGTGGTCGGCCTCGTCGTCCTCGGCCGGCCCGTAGCCGAGGCCCTTCTGGGTGATGACGTGCACGATCACCGGGCCGCCGAACGCGTGCGCCCGGCGGAGCGCCCGCTCGACCGCCTCGACGTCGTGGCCGTCGACCGGGCCGATGTACTTCAGGCCGAGGTCCTCGAACATCCCCTGCGGGGCGACGATGTCCTTCAGGCCCTTCTTCATGCCGTGCAGGGTCTCGTAGACCGGGGCACCGACCACCGGCGTCCGACCGAGCACCCGGCGGCCCCAGTCGAGGAAGCGCTCGTAGCCGCGGGTGGTGCGCAGCGTGGCCAGGTGGTTGGCCAGGCCGCCGATTGTCGGCGCATACGACCGCTCGTTGTCGTTGACGACGATGATGACCGGCCGGTCCTTCGCGGCCGCGATGTTGTTGAGCGCCTCCCACGCCATGCCGCCGGTCAGCGCCCCGTCGCCCACGACGGCCACGACCGCCCGGTCGGCGAGCTCGCCGGTCAGCTCACGGGCCTTGGCCAGCCCGTCGGCCCAGGACAGGGACGTCGAGGCGTGGCTGTTCTCGATCACGTCGTGCGGCGACTCGTCGCGGCTCGGGTAGCCGGAGAGCCCGCCCTTCTGGCGCAGCCGCGCGAACCCGCCCTGCCGCCCGGTGAGCATCTTGTGCACGTAGGCCTGGTGACCGGTGTCCCACAAGATCGTGTCCCGGGGCGAGTCGAAGACCCGGTGCAGGGCCAACGTCAGCTCGACCGCGCCGAGGTTGGGACCGAGATGGCCCCCAGTGCGCGCGACGTTCTCGACGAGGAACGCTCGGATCTCCTCGGCCAGCGGCGCCAGCTGCTCGGGGCGGAGCGCGCGCAGGTCAGCGGGGCTGCTCACCTTCTCCAGCACGCGTCGACCGACCCTTCCGGCCCCTCGGGCCCCACCCCGAGTCTAGGCCCGGTCGGGTCCGGCGGCCCGCCGGACGTCGGGTGGGACACGTCACGCGTGCAGCCGCTCGGCCCGGTGCACCGCCGCGCCGAGGGGGTCGTCGAGCAGCGACCCGAAGGCCGCCTCGGCGGCTCCGAGCAGCGGGGAGTCCCCGCCGAGGGCGGGCGGCACCAGGCGCACCTGCTCGCGGGGAGCGACCAGCGCCTGCCCGAGGGCCGACTCGATCTGCGGCTCGACGAGGGGCAACAGCTGACGCAGGAGGCCGCCGAGCACGACCACCTCGGGGTTGAACAGGTTGACCAGGTTGGCCACGCCGAGGCCCAGCCACTCCCCCACCCGGCGGACGCCCGCTCGAACGTGGCGGTCCCCTTCCGCGTAGGCGGCCAGCACGTCGGACAGGTCCGCGCCGGCTGGCATCCCGGTGGCCAGCAGCAGGGCCTCCTCACCCACCTCGGTCTCCCAGCACCCGACGGCGCCGCAGCGGCACCGCCGCCCCCGGGGGTTGACCCTGACATGGCCGACCTCGCCCGCGTAGCCACCGGCCCCGGCCACCAGTCGCCCGTCCAGGACGACCCCGCCGCCGATGCCCACCTCGCCGGAGAGGTAGACCACGTTGTCCGCCCCGCGGGCGGCGCCCCGGATCCGCTCGGCCACGGCGCCGAGGTCGGCGTCGTTGCCCACGCTGACCGGCAGCGCGGTCGCGAACCCGTCGGCGACGAGCCGGCCGAGCGGGACGTCGACCCAGCCCAGGTTCGGCGCGAACCGGACCAGCCCGTCGGAGCCCCGGACCACTCCGCAGACGCTCACCCCGATGCCGACGCAGACCGCGTCCGCCGGCGACCCGGCCAGCACGGCCCGGCCGAGGCGGTGCAGCCGACGGAGGGTCCGCCGGACGTCGGCGTCCTCGCGGGCGTGCCGCAGCTCGCGGCGGTCCAGCACCCGGCCGCCGAGGCCGACCCGCGCGGCGGTGAGGTGCTCGGCGCCCACGTCGAGCGCCAGTACGTACACCCGCTCGGTGCGCGGCCGGACGACGATGGACGGTCGTCCGGCGCTACGCCGGCCGGCCGGCACCCCCTCGCTGACGACCCCCGCGTCGGCGAGCTCGGTGGTCAGCCCACCGATCGTGCTGCGGTTGAGCCCGGTGCGCGCGGTCAGCTCCGCGCGGCTCATCGCCCCGTGCTCGTGGAGCAGCCGGACGAGGCCCGCCAGATTGTGCCGGCGGACCTCGTCCTGCGTAGCGCCAGCCAAGGTGGTCACCAGAAGCGCCGTCTCCGGCTAGGCACGACCTGTGGTCGTGGCCCTCCGTCGGGACACCGCGTCCACGCTGGCTGCGATCAGCAGCACGAGCCCGGTGACCATGTAGACGATCGCCGCGGAAAGGCCGAGCAAGCCCATGCCGTTGGCAATCACCGCGACCACCAGCCCACCGATGATCGGGTCGACAATCCGCCCTCGGCCACCGAACAGGCTGGTCCCGCCGATGACTGCGGCGCCCACGGCGTAGAGGAGGGTCAGCTGACCGCCGGTCTGCGGGTTCACCGAGTTGTCGCGGCTGGAGATCAGGATGCCGGCCACGGCGGCCAGCGTCGAGCACATGACGAACCCGGACAGTCTGATCGCCGCGATGTTGATGCCCGCGCGGCGCGCCGCCTCGGCGTTGCCGCCGACCGCGTAGAGGTGCCGCCCCCAGGAGGTACGGCCGAGCAGGAACGTGAGCCCGACCAGAAGCACGATCAGCACGGGCACCACGATCGGGACGCCACTGATGGAGGTGACCTCCGTGTTCTGGCTGCGCTCGATGGACAGGTACCAGGTGGCGGCACCCAGCAGCAGGCAGATCGTCCCGAACTTGACCGCCCAGACCGATATCGACTCGGCGTGCAGACCGCCCGCGCGCCGTGAGGTGACCCTGCGGAAGGAGAGCAGCCCGTACAGCCCCACGGTGCCGGCGAACAGCGCCCAGCCGAGCCAGATCGGCAGGTTCTTGTTCATGATCGAGATCAGCACGTCGTCCCGGATCGGGATCGTGCCTCCCTCGCCGATGATCCGAAGCAGCACTCCCTGCAGGCCGAGGAAGGCGGCCAGCGTCACCACGAAGGACGGGATCCCGAGCCGAGCCACCATGACGCCGATGAGCGCCCCGATCAGGGCACCCGTCGCCAGACAGACCAGCACGCCGAGCCACCAGGGCCACCCGTGACGCGTCACGACGACGCCCATGGCCGCGGCGGCGGTGCCCCCGGTGAACCCGGCAGATAGGTCGATCTCGCCCAGCAGCAGGACGAACACGAGCCCCATCGCCACGACGATGACGCCCGCGCCCTGGTTGATCAGGTTGGCGAAGTTGAAGGCTCCGGTGAACGGCCCCGGCTTGAGCGCGGTAAACACCAGCACCAGGGCAATGAGCCCGAGCACTGCGGGAAGCGACCCGACGTCGCCGCCCCGCAGCCGGGCCAGGTAGTCGCGCGCTGCCTCGCCGAGACCGCTGGTCGGACTGGCCGGCGGCTCCTCCGCTACGGCGGCCTGGGTCAGGGTTGGCTCAGTCACGACGACACCTCCGCTTCGCCCGGCCGGCGCATGCCGATCGATCCGGTCCGTCCGGCGGTGATCAGCTCGACCACCTGGTTGTGGGTGAGGTCCTTCGCCGGTACCTGGGCGGCCAACTGGCCCAGGTAGAGCACCGCGATGTCGTCGGCGACGGCGAACACGTCGTTCATGTTGTGCGAGATGAGGATCACGGCCAGGCCGGCGTCGGCCAGCCGGCGGACGAGCAGCAGCACCTGCTCGGTCTGCGCCACGCCCAGGGCGGCCGTCGGCTCGTCGAGGATGACCAGCTTGGAGTTCCACAGGACCGCACGAGCGATGGCGACGGTCTGCCGCTGCCCACCGGAGAGGCTGGCCACGAGCTGGCGCGTGGACTTGACGGTGCGCACGGAGAGCCCGTCCAGCGTCTGCCTGGCCTTGCGCTCCATGCTCGCCTCGTCGAGGATCCCCGCTTTCGCGGTCTCCCGGCCGAGGAACATGTTCTGGACGATGTCCAGGTTGTCGCACAGCGCCAGGTCCTGGTAGACGACCTCGATCCCGAGGGCGTTGGCATCCTTGGGGCTCGACACCGTCGCCGGTCTGCCCTCGAAGGTGTAGGTGCCGGAGTCGAACCCGTAGATCCCTGCGATCCCCTTGATCAGAGTGGTCTTGCCGGCGCCGTTGTCACCCACCAGTGCGGTGACTCGCCCGAGCGAGGCATCGAAGTCGACGTTCTGGAGGACGTGCACGGCGCCGAAGCTCTTGTTAACGCCCCGAAGAGAGAGAAGTGGCTCGGCCGCGGCGGCAGGCGCACCGCCGGCGGCAGGTGCTGTCATCGTCATCTGACCTCACTCGGCTCGCTAGTGGACGACAGAAGGGGTTGGGGGCCCGGCCGAAGCCGGGCCCCCAACGACAACTCCTAGCTGATTCCTGCGGCCGTGCAGAGCGCCGCGTACGTGCCGGTGCAGATCTTCTCCTTGGTGGTGAAGCCCGTCGCCAGGACGTCCTTCACGTTGGCCTTGAAGATCATCTCTGGCGTGGCGAGGGCCGACGGGACATCGACGTTGAGAACCGTGTCCTTCACCGCCCCGGTGGCCAGCGACGCCGCTGAGCCGTCGTTCTTGATCAGTGCGATGGCCAGGTCGGCTGCCGCCTTGGCCTCGAGGTCCGTGTTCTTGAAGACCGTCATGCACTGGTCGCCAGCGAGAATGGCCTGCAGGCCCTCGTTGCTGGCGTCCTGACCGGTCACCGGGACCTTGCCGTTGAGCTTGTTCGTCTTGAGCCGAGCGATGATGCCGCCGGCCATGGTGTCGTTCGCCGACACGACGGCGTCGATCTTGCCGCCGGCCGCGGTGTACAGACCGTCGAACGCGGAGCCTGCCTTCTCAGCGTTCCACAGACCGGTCTGGTCACCCGTCAGGGTGTAGGCGATTCCGTCGATGGTCGACTTGGCCCCGACCTTGTCCAGCTTGAGGAATCCCGCGTAGCCGGACTTGAAGAGCGCCGCGTTGTTGTCCGTGGGGTCGCCGTTGATGAAGACCACGTTGGCCGAGGTCTTGCCAGCGTCCTTCAGGCACTTGGTCAGACCCTCGCCCATCAAGGAGCCGACCTTGACGTTGTCGAACGACACGTAGTAGGACGCACCGCCGCCCAGCGTGAGCCGGTCGTAGTCGATGGTCTTGATACCGGCGGCCTGAGCCTTCTTCAGACAGGCCGAGCCAGTCTCGCTGTCCAGGTTGACGATCATCAGGACCTTGACGCCCGAGGCGATCATGCTCTCGCAGATCGTGCCGAACTTCGCCTTGTCGCCGTTGGCGTTCTGGATGTCGGAAGCGACTCCGGCCGCGTCGAAGGACTTCTTCAGCGACGGCCTGTCGTTGGCCTCCCAGCGGGGCGAGGTCTGCGAGTCCGGCAGGATCACGCCGACCTTGCCGGACGCCGCCGGCTTGCTCGAGCTCGCCTTGGGCGAGCCGCTGGTGCCGCCGCCGTCGTCGTTGCCGCACGCGGCGAGGGTGAGCGCGGCCGCCGTGAGACTGGCGG
>DAIRVJ010000086.1:0-9777 GCA_036802895.1 Candidatus Nanopelagicales bacterium | reverse complement strand
CCGTTCGGCACGTACCAGACCGTGCCGTCCCTGTCGTGCAGTCGGGTCACGCGCAGGCCGATGTGGTCGACGGTGCCGACGACGAAGCCGGTGTCGACGGTGTCACCGACCGCGAACTGGTCCTCGAAGACGAGGAACAGTCCGGTCAGGAAGTCGCGGACCAGGCTCTGCGCCCCGAAACCGACCGCGATCCCGATGATCCCCGCGCTGGCGATGAGCGGGGCCACGTTCAAGCCCAGCAGGGCCAGGACGACGACGGCCGCCGTGGCGAAGACGACGAACGAGGTGACGCTCTTGAGCAGCGCAGCGGTCGTCCGGGCCCGTGGCTCGACCCTGGCCACCGCCGAGGGGGCCGGCTCGCCGTCGGTCCCGGTCGTCCGGCCGCTTCGGACGGTGACCAGCCGGGTGGTCAGCGAGGTCCGGAGCAGGCCGGCGGTGAGCCGGCCGATGAGCCGACGGAGCACCCAGTTGACGACGACCGCGACCGCGAGGGCGAGCACGATCGCCGCGGGGACTCCCAGCAGTCGGCCGAGCTCGGTGGCGGAGTCGGCCGAGCCCGCCGAGGCGGACGGCGAGGGCGAGGGCAGCGGCGTGGCGGGCCAGGTCACGGCGCGGACCTAGCCGGCACCGAGGTCGAGGCCGGTCTGGGCGCCGGCGAACGCCAGCGTGTCGACCGACAGCTCGATCGACCGCGTGATGGCCCGCGCGCCGTGCCCGACGTCGGCCTCGCGCCGCAGGAGCACCGGTGCGTCCGAGCGGGTGGCGTGCTGCAACGCCGCGCACATCTTCCGGGCGTGCATCGGGTCGACCCGGGTGTCGCCGTCGAACACCGTGAAGAGCACAGCGGGATAGGCGGTCGACTCCACGACGTGGTGGTAGGGGGAGTAGGCCAGCAGCCAGCCCAACTGCTCCGGGTCGTCCGCCGTGCCGTACTCGACGTTCCAGGTCGCGCCCAAGCCGAACCGCTCGAAGCGCACCATGTCCAGCAGCGGCGCCGAGCAGATGACGGCGGCGTACTGCTCGGGGTTCTGCGTCAGCGCAGCCCCGACCAGCAGGCCACCGTTCGAGCCGCCCGAGATCGTCAGCTGGGCCGGCGTCGTCCAGCCCTCGTCGACCAGGGTGCGTGCGGCGGCGGCGAAGTCGTCGAACACGTTCTGCTTGTGGCCGAGCATCCCGGCCCGGTGCCAGTCCTCGCCCTCTTCGCCGCCGCCACGCAGGTTGGCGATCGCGTAGACCCCGCCGGACTCGACCCAGGCGAGGACGGTCGCGGAGTACGCCGGCGTGAGCGGAACCCCGAAGCCGCCGTACCCGGACAGGATCGTGGGACGTGGTGAGTCGGGGGCACCAGTCGCGGAGAGCACGAACATCCGCACCTGCGTCCCGTCGGCCGAGGCGTAGGTGAGCTGGCGCGAGTGCACGGCCGGCAGGTCGACGGCGCCAGGAGCGGTGGCCCACAGGGACGTCACCCCGGTCCTGGCGTCGTAGTGCTGCACCGTCGACGGCGTGACGTGGTCGGTGTAGCCGAACCACGCCTCGTGCCCACCCTCGGGCCGCTCGACGATCCCGCCGATCGTGCCGAGCCCGGGCATCGGGACCTCGGCCAGTCGCTCGCCGGACGCGAGGTCGTGGACGCTCACCTCGGAGACCGCGTGGCGGGTCCACGACGCGAGCAGGACCGGCCGGGCCAGCTCGGCGCCGTCCAGGATCGCGAACCCGTCGAGCACCGCCTCGTGGTCCTCGGGCAGCAGGTCGAGCCAGTGCTCGGAGGTGGGGGCGTCCGGCGAGGTGACCGCGAGCCGCCCCCGGCGGGCGTCCAGGTCGGTCAGGACGTATAGCTTCCCGTCTCGACCGAACTCCAGCCCGGTGAGCGCGTCGACGTCGACCTGGACCGGGCGCAGCCGAGGGGCCTCGGGCGGCGTCTCTGCGAGGTCGGCGACCCACAGGTCGTTGCGCGGTGCGGTTCCCTCGGACGCCGTGACCTGCAGCCAGCGGCCGTCGCGCGAGACGCCGACCCCGTAGTAGTCCGTGGCCCGTCGACCCTCGCCGAACACCAGGACGTCGTCCTCAGGGTCGGTGCCCACCCGATGCAGCCAGACCCGCCGGTGGAACTGCTCCTCGCCGGCCGGCACCAGGTCGGGGGCGAGGCGTCGGACGTAGTAGTAGGCCTCGCCGCCGACGAGCCAGGCGATGGGGGAGTACCGCGCCCGGTCGATCGGCCCGTCGACGAGGGCTCCCGTCTCGACGTCCATGACCCGGACCACGGATTCCTCCGTGCCGCCCTCGGACAGCTGATAGGCGAGCAGCCGACCCTCCTTGGACGGCTGCCACGAGTCGAGGGTCGTGCGCCCGGTGGCGTCGCGGGCCATCGGGTCGATCAGGACCCGCTCGGTCCCGTCCGGTTCCACCGTCAACAGGACCGCGTGCTCCTGCTCGGCCGTGCGCCGCATGAAGAACTGGCGATCACCCCGCCACACCGGGGCGGAGACGGTCCCGGCGCCGAGCAGCTCGCCCAGCCGGGCCCGCAGTCGCTCGCGGCCGGGCCAGCCGTCACGGTGCAAGGCGAACAGGGCGTCCTGGTCGGCCGACCAGGCGATCGTCTCCGGCGCCGTGGCGTCCTCGAGCCACCGGTAGGGATCCGGCACCCGTCGGCTGTGCAGGATCTCGACGACGTCCGCGCGGGCGGCGGGCGGGTACGCGGGGCGACTCATGGCGCAACCACCCTAAGGGCAACGGTTTGGTGAATCCCCCTGGCGCGTGGCGGTGTCGGCATCGGACACTGCTCGCACGCGACCGGAAGGAAGGGATGGCGCACACGCTGGTCCTCAACGCCACGTTCGAGCCGCTCGGCGTGGTGGCCGACCGGCGCGCCCTGATCCTGGTGATGGCCCAGAAGGCCGAGGCGCTCGAGGAGTCCGACCGGCTCGCCCGCTCGGCCGCGCACGTCGTGGCGCTGCCCACGGTGATCCGGCTGCGGCGCTACGTCCGGCTCCCGCATCGCGGGGGCGTGCCGCTGACCAGGCGAGCGGTCTTCGTCCGTGACGGTGGTCGGTGCGCCTACTGCGGGGCGAACGCGTCCAGCCTCGACCACGTGCTGCCCCGCAGTCGAGGCGGGCGGCACGTGTGGGAGAACGTCGTGGCTGCGTGCGCCCGGTGCAACCGGGTCAAGGCCGATCGCACCCCCGCCGACCTGGGTTGGCGGATGCGGATCGTGCCCCGCCAGCCGGTCGGCGCGGCGTGGCGCGTGCTGGCCAGTGGCCGGCACGATCCCTTGTGGATGCCGTACCTGCTCGGGTACGGCCTGGCCGAAGCCGCTGAGACGACGGCCTGATCGGCCTACGCTGGGCCTGCCCACTCCGGGAGGCACCATGTCGGACCACCCCGACCGCGGTCGAGCGGTCGACCGCACCGTTGGCGACCTGCTGCGCGACGTGCGGGTTCGGGCGGCGGCGCTCGGCGTCCTCGGGCTGCTGGCGCTGGTGTTCGTCGTGCAGAACAGCGATTCGACCACGGTGGACGTCTTCTTCTGGCAGGCCACCCTGCCGCTGGTCTGGGTGCTGGCCGCGATGGTGGGGGTCGGTGTGCTGCTCGACCGGCTGCTCGTCTGGCGCAGCCGGCGTCGCCGGGACAGGGACGGTGATCGGCGTGGCTGAGCTGCACGACCTGACCGCGCTGGAACAGGCGACCGCCGTCCGCCGACGGGAGGTGTCCCCCGTCGAGCTGGCCGAGCACTACCTCGCCCGGATCGATCGTCTCGGGGACGCCGTCGGTGCGTTCATCACGGTGACCGCTGACCTGGCCATGGAACAGGCCGAGAAGGCCGAGGCGGCCGTGCTGGCCAGCGAGGATCCGTCCACGTTGCCCGTCCTGCACGGCCTGCCGGTGCCGGTGAAGGACCTCAACTTCGTGGCCGGCGTCACGTGCACGCTGGGCTCGTTGACCTACGACATCACCCCGTTCGGTGACGACAACGTGGTCGTGGCCATGCGGGCCGGCGGCCTGGTGTTCACCGGAAAGACGAACACCCCCGAGTTCGGGCTGCCCTGCTACACCGAGAACGCCGTGGCCCCCCCGGCTCGGACCCCGTGGGACCTGGAGCGCTCGGCCGGCGGGTCGAGCGGCGGGGCGGCGGCGGCTGTCGCCGCCGGGCTCGCCCCGGTCGCGCACGGAAGCGACGGGGGCGGCTCGGTGCGCATCCCCGCGAACGTCTGCGGGCTGGTCGGCATCAAGACCAGCCGGGGGCGGATCAGCAACGGTCCGCTGCGCGACCCGGTCGGGGACCTGGTGACCAACGGACCGCTCGCGCGCACGGTGGCCGACGCGGCCGCGCTGCTCGACGTGATGGCCGTCCCGTTCCCCGGCGACCCCTACCTGGCCCTGCCCCTCCCCGCAGGCGAGACCTTCCTGTCGCACGCCAGCCGCGACCCGGGTCGGCTCAGGGTCGGCCGCTACCGCACGCCCGTCATCGCCGACACCGAGGTGCACCCGGAGTGCGTCGCGGCCTACGAGGCGGCGTCCGCGCTGCTCGCCGAGCTGGGGCACGAGGTCGTCGACATCGCCCCGCCGTTCGGCCCGGAGCTGGTTCCCCTGTTCGAGAGCCTGTGGGCCGTGCTGGCCCTGCTGACCCCGGTGCCGCCCGATCAGGAGCACCTGCTGCTGCCGCTCACCCGCTGGCTGCGGGAGCGAGGCCGGGCGGTCGACGGGATCACCCTGGCCACCGCGGTGTCGATGATGCGCCTGGCCTCGCGCGCGGCCGTCGCGGCCAGCGCCGCCTTCGACGTGGTCCTCACGCCCGGGCTGGCCCGGCTGCCTGCCCTGGTCGGTGAGCTCCGGGACGACGACGACCCGGCGGCCGACTTCGAGGCGCAGAAGCGGTTCACGCCCTTCACCGCGCCGTACAACGTCACCGGCCAGCCTGCGATGTCGCTGCCGCTGCACTGGACGGCGGAGGGGCTGCCGGTCGGCGTCCAGCTGGTCGGACGTCCGGACGACGAGGCCACGTTGATCCGGCTCGGCGCCCAGCTCGAGGCGGCGCGCCCATGGGTGGGGCGGCGTCCACCGACCTGGTGACGCCGTCCGGCACACTGTCCGCCGTGACCGACCTCGACCCGGCGTTGGCCGAGCTCGCCGCCGCGCTCGGGGTCGCCACGGAGTTCGCCGACTGGCGGGGCGGACGGGTCGCCGTCTCGGCCGGGACGGTCCGCGCGGTGCTGGCGGGGCTGGGCGTCGACGGCTCGACGCCCGCGGCCGCGGCCGCATCGTTGGCCGAGCACCGGCTGGCCCGCTGGCGGCGGATGCTGCCCCCGGTCACGGTGCTGCGCGAGGGCTGGACGCCGTGGGTGTGGGTGCACGTCCCGCACGGCGACCCGGTCGAGGTGTGGCTGGAGCTGGAGGGCGACGGCGGGCGCCGCGAGGTGGCCCGCCCCGACCACTGGGTCGACCCGGTCGAGGTCGACGGTCGCCTGGTGGGTGAGGCCACGGTCGAGCTGCCGGGCGACCTGCCGCTCGGGTGGCACACGCTGTGCGCCCGGTCCGGCGCGCGGGAGGCTCGATCGGCCGTCGTCGTCACCCCCGCCCGGCTCGGGCTGCCGCCGCTGCTGTGCGACCGTCGGACGTGGGGGCTGATGGTCCAGCTCTACCAGGTGCGCTCGCGCGGATCGTGGGGACTGGGCGACCTGGCCGACCTCGCCCAGCTCGCCTCGTGGGCAGGGCGGGACCTGGGGGCCGGCTTCGTCCTGGTCAACCCGCTGCACGCGGCCTCGCCGATGCCACCGGTGGACAACTCGCCGTACCTGCCGGTGTCCCGGCGGTTCGCCAATCCGATGTACCTGCGGGTCGAGGACGTGCCCGAGTACGAGGCGCTGCCCGCCGATGCCCGGGCCCGGGTCGACGCGCTCGGGGCGCCGCTGCGGGCCTTGGTCTACCGTCCGATGCTGCTCGACCGGGACGCGGTGTGGGCCGCGAAGCTCGAGGCGCTGGAGATCCTCTTCGCTGCCGGCCGGTCGCCCGAGCGGCAGGCCGACCTGGAGGCGTTCCGCGACCGTGAGGGCCGCGGCCTCACCGACTTCGCCACCTGGTGCGCGCTCGTCGAGCGGCACGGCCCCCGCTGGTCGCACTGGCCGGCCGAGCTGCACGACCCCTCCGGCCCGGCCGTGGCGAAGGCCAGGTCCGAACTCGCCGGGCGGGTCGAGTTCCATGCCTGGCTGCAGTGGCTGGTCGACGCGCAGCTCGACGCCGCCCAGCGCGCGGCCACCGACGCGGGCATGCGCGCCGGTGTCGTCCACGACCTCGCCGTCGGCGTGCACCCGCACGGAGCGGACAGCTGGGCCCAGCAGGACGTGCTGGCCCAGGGGATCTGCGTCGGTGCGCCGCCGGACGCCTTCAACCAGCAGGGTCAGGACTGGTCTCAGCCACCGTGGCGCCCGGACCGGCTCGCCGAGCTGGGCTACGCGCCGTATCGCGACATGCTGCGCACCGTGCTCCGGCACGCCGGCGGGCTCCGGGTCGACCACGTGCTCGGTCTGTTCCGGCTCTGGTGGGTACCGGAGGGGCGACCGGCCGACGAGGGCACCTACGTCCGCTACGACCACGAGGCCCTCGTCGGGATCCTGGCGCTCGAGGCCCGTCGCGCCGGCGCCGTCGTGATCGGCGAGGACCTGGGCACGGTCGAGCCGTGGGTGCGCGACTACCTGCGCGAGCGGGACATCGCCGGCACGTCGGTGCTCTGGTTCGAGCGTGGCTGGCAGGGCGAGCCCCTCCTGCCCGAGCACTGGCGCGAGGCCTGCCTGGCGACCGTGACGACGCACGATCTGCCGCCCACGGCCGGCTACCTGCTCGGTGAGCACATCCGGATCCGGGCCGAGCTGGGCCTGCTGACGAGGCCGATCGAGGAGGAGCGGGCCGTGGACGACGCGGATCGGGAGTCCTGGCTCGCGGCGCTGCGCGACGCCGGGCTCCTGGGCGCCGATCCGGGAACCAGCCAGGTCGTCGTGGCGTTGCACCGGCTGCTGGCTCGGGCGCCGTCGCACCTGGTCGGCGTGGCGCTCACCGACATGGTGGGCGACCGGCAGGCCCAGAACCAGCCCGGGACCGACCGTGAGTACCCGAACTGGCGGCTGCCACTCACCGACGGCTCCGGACGGCCGGTCCTGCTCGAGGACCTGCCGTCGATGCCGCTGGTCAGGTCGCTCGCCCATGCGGTCTCCGGCTTGGGTACCGTGACCTCGTGAGTACGCGACGCGCGGCGGTGCTGGTCGTGCCGGCTGTGGTGACGGCCGGCCTGCTGGTCCTCGGTGCGGGGGCGGCTGCGGCGGCGGATCAGGACGCGATCCCGCGCGACAGCGGGCTCACGACAGGGGAGTACCTCCTGTGGCTGGTGGGTCTGCCGCTGCTGGTCGTGGCCGTGATCGTGGTGGTGGTGTCTGCCCTCACGTCGCTGAGCGGCCGACGTCGGCCGACCCAGGGCGTGTCCTGGTGGGCGGCCCCCCTGTGGATCAACGGGCCCGACGACCCCGCCCGAGCGGTGGCCGAAGCCGCGCCCCGACCGGGAGGCGGTGGCGCTCGTGCCCGCTGGTGAGGCCTTCTCCTCGCGGCAGCGGGAGGACGTCGAACGCGCCGTCCGGCTGGCCGAGCGGGACTCCGGCCTGCGCTTCGTCGTCTACGTGGGCGCCCTGGACGGCGACTCCCGGCAGCGGGCGGTCCTGCTGCACGGTGCGCTCGGCCAGGACGCGGACGCCGCGGTCCTGCTCGCGGTCGACCCGGCGAGCCGCCAGGTCGAGATCGTCACCGGCCACACCGCGCGGCGGCACCTGGACGACTACGGGTGCGGGCTCGGTGCGCTCGCCATGACCACGCAGTTCGCCGCCGGCGACCTCGCCGGCGGCATCGTCAACGGGCTGCGCACCCTCGCCGAGCACGCCCGGGCGCCGCGGGTCCTGCACCTGGACGACGAAGCCCCGGCGGCCGGACCCTCGGTCTAGGCCCGGTCGGCAGCCTGGCAGCGCAGCGCGCGGGCCACGCCGTCGCGGCCCTCGGAGATCAGCCGGGCCAACGCCGGCGGGATCCCGTCCCGCGCCAGGTAGGCGTCCGTGCGGGCGACGACGGCCGGGTCGACGAGCAGGCTCGGGTACAGGCCCACGGCGATGTTCGCCGCCATCTCGGTGGAGCGGGAGGACCAGACCGGCCCGACGCTGGCGAAGTACCGCTCGACGTAGGGACGCAGCAGGCCCCGCTGGTCGGCCTCCATGAAGCCGATGATCGTGGCCTCCTGGAGCGCGTTGGGCAGGGTGTCGGCGTCGACCACCGCCGCCCACGCCTCCTCCTTGGCCTCGGCCGTGGGTCGGGCCGCCCGCAGCGTCGCCGCGTGCCGCTGCCCGGGCGAGGTGTGGTCGCGGGCGAGCTCGGCGTCGATCTCGTCGTCCCCGGCCACCCCGGTGACGACCAGCCGACGCAGCAGCGCCCAGCGCAGGTCGGTGTCGACCGCCAGGCCGGGCAGCTCACGGCTCCCGTCGAGCAGCCCATGCAGCAGCGCCAGATGCTCCGGCGACGTGGCCAGGCCGGCGAGGGCGCGCACCAGCAGCAGCTGCCGGTCGCTGCCGGCCCCGGCCGCCGCCAGGTCACGGCTCAGGGCGTCCGCCAGGGTCAGCTTGGCGTCGAGGCGGTGCGGCTCCGGGACGAACAGGTCGACGACGACGCCGGCCTGCCGCAGCACGGTCTGCACCGTGTTCACATGGGTCTCGGCGGCGATCCCGGAGGCGACCAGGCGCAGGAACTCCCGCGGAGGCATCTCGGCGTCGCGCGTCATGTCCCAGGCCGCGGCCCAGGCCAGCGCACGGGGGAGCGACTCGGTGAGATCGGCCAGGGACTCGGTGAGCGTGCGCAGGGAGCGCTCGTCGAGGCGGATCTTGGCGAACGTCAGGTCGTCGTCGTTGAGCAGCAGGAGGTCGGGCTGCCGTGCGCCGACGAGCTCGGGGACGTCGGTCCGCGCGCCCACCACGTCGGTCTCGACCCGCCGGTGCCGGACCAGGCCGTCCGTGTCGCGCTCGTACAGCCCGATCGCGATGCGGTGCGAGCGCAGCGTCGGGTGGGCGGCGGCCGCCTCCTGGAGCACGCAGAAGCGGCTGTACGTCCCGTCGGCGGCGAGCTCGAACTCGGGACGCAGCGTGTTGGTGCCCGCCGTCTCCAGCCACTGCGCCGTCCACTCCGACAGGTCGCGGCCGGAGGTGCGCTCCAGCTCGACGAGCAGGTCGCGCAGCCGGGTGTTGCCCCACGCGTGCCGGTCGAAGTAGGCCCGGACGCCGGCCAGGAAGTTGTCCAGCCCGACCCAGGCGACGAGCTGGCGCAGGACCGACGCGCCCTTGGCGTAGGTGATCCCGTCGAAGTTCTGCTTGGCGGTCTCGAGATCAGGGGCGTCCGCGGCAATGGGATGGGTCGACGGCAGCTGGTCCTGGCGGTAGCCCCAGGCCTTGCGGCTCGTGGCGAAGCCGGTCCAGGCGTCGTGGAACCTGGTGGCGCTCGACGCCGAGTGGTAGGCCATGAACTCGGCGAAGGACTCGTTGAGCCACAGGTCGTCCCACCACTGCATGGTGACCAGGTCGCCGAACCACATGTGGGCCATCTCGTGCAGGATCGTGTTCGCGCGGCCGTCTCGGGCGGCCTCGGTCACCTTGCTGCGGAAGACATAGTCCTCGAGCAGGGTGACGCAGCCGGCGTTCTCCATCGCGCCCGCGTTGAACTCGGGCACGAAGAGCTGGTCGTACTTGGTGAAGGGGTACGGCCGTC
>DAIRVJ010000085.1:5531-9801 GCA_036802895.1 Candidatus Nanopelagicales bacterium | reverse complement strand
GCCTCCGGTCTGGCAGGTGGGGCAGTACTGCAGGGCCGAGTCCGCGAACGACACCTCGCGCACGGTGTCGCCGCACACCGGGCAGGGGAGCCCGGCACGGCCGTGCACCCGGAGGCCGGACTTCTTCTCGCTCTTGAGGTCGGCGGCGGCGAGTCCCTCGGAGCGGGCCACCGCGTCCTCCAGCGTGCTGCGGATCGCGGCGTGCAGCACCCCCACCTCCGCCGCGGTGAGCGAGCCGGCCGGCTTGAACGGGGAGACCCGAGCGACGTGCAGGATCTCGTCGGAGTAGGCGTTGCCGATGCCGGCGACGACGGACTGGTCGCGCAGCACGCCCTTGAGCTGCTGCCGGGGGTGGTCGGCGAGGATCGCGGCCAGCGTGGCCGGAGTGAAGGACGCCGCCAGCGGGTCGGGTCCCAGCCGGGCCACGCCGGGGACCTCGGCCGGGTCGCGGACCACGTAGACGGCCAGCTTCTTCTGGGTGCCCTGCTCGGTCAGGGTGAACCCGCTGCCGTCGTCCAGGTGCACCCGCAGCGCGATCGGGCTCTTGCCCGGCTTGACCGGTGCGGTCGGCAGCGTGTCCGACCACCGCAGCCAGCCAGCCCGCGCCAGGTGGACGACCAGGTGCAGGCCGTCGACGTCCAGGTCGAGGAACTTGCCGCGCCGCGTCGCCCCGGTCACGGTCAGCCCCATCAGCGAGGTGACCGGCGGATCGTAGGTCTTCAGCACGGCGATCGACGCCACGTCGACCCGGGCGACGACCCGGCCGACCGCCCGCCCCCTCAGGAAGGTGGCGAGCGCCTCGACCTCGGGCAGCTCCGGCACGGGAGCCAGTCTGACCGAGCTCGATCCCACGCGGTAGCCACCAGGTCCCGCGCGCCGCCGCGCCGCCGGCTCAGGCGAGGCCGAGCGCCTCGGCTTCCTCCCACAGCTCATCGCGCACGCTGGGATGCGCCGCTTGCGTGATCAGGTGCTGGGCCTGCTCGTTCTGCGAGTAGCCCCACAGCTCGGCGGCACCCTGCTCGGTGACGACGGCGCTCTGCTGGAACGAGGTCACCGGCTCGTCGACGAGCGGGACGATCGTCGACACGTTCGCCCGCGGATGCCACGAGCGCAGCGCCATGATCGCCCGACCGCCCTGGGAGTGCAGCGCGCCCACGATGAAGTCGGTCTGCCCGCCGAACCCGGAGTAGATCCGGGCATTGATCCGCGAGGCGTTCGCCTGCCCGAACAGGTCCACCTGCAGGGCCGTGTTCACCGAGATCATCGAGCGGTTCCGGGCGATCAGCGCGGGGTCGTTGACCTTCTCGGTGCGCAGCACCTTGACCCGATGGTTGCCGTCCAGCCACCGGTAGAGCTGCTGCGAGCCGAAGAGGAACGACGCCACCAGCTCCTTGTCGTGGTCGAGGGCGCCGGCGGCGTCGAGCGCGAGGATCCCGTCGCTGAACATCTCGCTCCACACCCGCAGGCCCTGGCGGTGGGTCAGCGAGGCCAGGACGGCGTCCGGCACGCCGCCGATGCCCATCTGCAGCGTGGCGCCGTCCGGGACGAAGGCCGCCACTCGGCCACCGATCTCCAGCGACACGTCGTCCAGGGCGTTCGACGCCGGCGACGGCAGCGGCTCGTCGACCTCGACGGCCAGGTCGATCTCGTCGACGGAGAGCTGGCCGTCGCCGTAGGTGTAGGGCATCTGCGCGTTCATCTGGGCGACCACGAGGCCGCCTCGACCGCGCACCGCCTCCACCGCCGCCGGGAGGATGTTGACCTCGGTGCCCATCGAGACCGTGCCGTCCCTGGGCGTGCTGGTGTGCAGCAGCACGATGTCGACCGGCGTGGTCGTGGCGAACAGCACGGGCACCAGCGACAGCCGGCTGGGCAGGTAGCGCAGCTGCGGGCTGCGGCGCATGCCGGGCCCGACGAACGGCGTCTCGAGGACGACGCCGGGACGGTCCGGCAGACCCGTCTGGGCGTTGAGCACGAACAACCGATACTCGGCGCGCGAGGCGTCGAGCGCGGCGACCACCGCACGGGGCGTGGCGAAGTTCCCGCTGGCGACCGCCCGCGGGGCCCCGGGCAAGGCGGAGAAGGTGGCCTGCAGGGACTCGGGGGTCACGACGCGCACGCGCACATGCTCCCACGCGCACCCTGGACGGCCGACGACGGACCGGTGGAGGATGCCGACCGTGACCGAGCCGTCCGGCGCCATGGTGGCGTTCCCCCTGCCGCCGCACGGGCGGGCGCTCGAGGACGTGCGGCGAGACGGTCGGATCCTGCGGGTCACCTGGCACGCCGACGACGACGTCGTGGTGCTCAGCCTCTGGCGCGGCAGCCGGTGCACGGGCACGTTCCGGCTCCCCGTCGACGCCGTCCCCGACCTGGTGGCCACGCTGAGCCGGGGCGCGATCGGCGCGCGCTGAGCCGGCCGGAAGGGGCGGCCGTTTCGGTCAAGGCCGAGCCGGGACCTCCCGATGACGCTCAGGGACGGGCATCCGCTCGTCGGGACGTCGCCTGGGTACGGGAGGGAGGAGGTCTCGGTGCGCCTCAACCGGCGACTCTCCCTCGTGGCCGGGGCGACCTCCCTCGGCGTCGCCGTCTACAACCCGATCGCCCTGTGGCTCGTCTTCCGCAGCGACCCCGGACTTCAGGGGCTGCCGATCTGGGCGGTCGTCGTCCTCTCCCTGACCGTGGTCGCCGGCGGGGTGTGGTACCTGAGCCGGGTCCGCGCCGAGGCCCGCTGGCCGGCACTCGCCGCGCACCGGGTGCACGTCGACCTCGCCTCGCTGCTGGCGTTCTGCGCGCTGATCACCGTGCTGGTGGAGCGCACCGGCGGGGTGCGGCACAGCCAATGGCTGTACTTCGTGCTGGTCATCGTGTTCGCGGCGAGCACGCTGCCGTGGCGGCTCTCCCTCGGCTTCGGGGTGCTCGCCAGCGCCTGCGTCCTGCTCGCCACCCAGCTCAGCGGGGGCGCCCCGGCCGGCGACCTGATCGTCGTGCTCACCGGGCTGCCCGTCGTGTCGGTGTTCTCCACCGTGATGGCTACGGCGATCCAGCGGCTTCAGGCCGGCGCGGAGAGCTCCCGCCAGCAGCTCGCGACCGAGGTCCAACGGCTGTCCGCCGCCCTTGCCGACGTCGCCCACGGCGACCTGCGGCCGACGACGATGCCGGAGCTGCCCGCCCTGGACGCCGACGAGACCGGGCAGGCCGTCCGTGCGGTGTGGACGTCGCTGGACACCACCCTGGGCTCGGTCCGCACCGTCGTCGCGCACGTGCAGGACGCCGGCCGCAAGCTCGCCGAGGCGGCCGCGGAGCTCACCGCGACCACCCGGCACTCCGCCGCCGGCACCAGCCAGCAGGCGGCGGCTCTCGCCGACACCGCGTCCAGCCTCCAGGAGCTGGCCTCCGCGGCCGGCAGGATCGCGCAGACCGCGGAGGACGTCGCCGCCGCCGCCGAGGACGTCCACCGGGCCAGCGCCGAGGGGCGCGCGGTGGTCAACCTCGCCGTGGACTCGATCGGCGAGATCTCGGTGAAGGTCGAAGGGATCGCCGAGCAGGCCCTCGGCCTGGACCAGAGCACCCACGAGATCGACCGGATCCTCGCCGTCATCGACGATCTCGCCGACCAGACCAACCTGCTCGCCCTGAATGCGGCGATCGAGGCCGCCCGGGCGGGCGAGCACGGCCGGGGGTTCGCCGTGGTGGCCGCCGAGGTCCGCAAGCTGGCCGAGCGGTCCCAGGAGTCCGCGGGCCAGATCCAGACGATCGTCACCCGGATCCGGGCAGGCACCCGCTCGACTGTGCTGGCCACCGAGGAGGGCGCCCGCGCGGCCCGGCGTGGGGTCGAGCTGGCCGGCGAGGTCGAGCAACGCCTCGACCGGATCTCCGCCGTCGCGGCCCAGTCGGCCGCCGCCGCCGCGCAGATCCAGCTGGCCACCCGCCAGCAGACCTCGGCCTCGGACCAGGTGGTCTCAGCGGTCGGCCAGGTCTCGGTCGTCTCCGAGCAGCAGGCGGAGGGGGCGCGCGCGTCGGCGTCCGCCGTCGCGGAGCTGGACGCGCTCACCGGCCGGCTGAGCGCGGTCATCGAGCAGTTCCAGGTGGACTGACCCCGACGTCCTCAGGACGTGCGCCCGGTTTCCCCGCAGACCGGATGAGGTAGACCTAGAGCATGGGGCCATTCGGTGAGCACGCAGCGGTGGACACCACCCGGTTGCGCATCGGCATGCTGGCCCCCTGCTGGTTCGAGGTGCCACCCACCGGCTACGGCGGCATCGAGACG
>DAIRVJ010000085.1:0-5431 GCA_036802895.1 Candidatus Nanopelagicales bacterium | reverse complement strand
CGAGACGTCCCCACCGTCGTCACGACGCACAACGACGTCGTCGGCGTCGGTGGCCGGCTCCTGCGTGGGCTCTCGCCCGCCGTCGGCTGCATCGCGATCAGCGACTGGCAGCGGCGCAGCGCCCCGGACCTGCCGTGGGTGGGCCGGGTGCACAACGCGGTCCAGGTCGCGTCCTTCCCGTTCCGGGCCGACAAGCAGGACTACGCGTTCTTCCTCGGCCGGATCCACCCCGAGAAGGGCACCCACCTCGCGATCGACGCCGCGCGCGAGGCCGGGGTCCCGATCGTCATCGCCGGTAAGTGCCTGGAGGCGATCGAGCGCGAGTACCTGGAGCGCGAGATCCGGCCGCGGCTCGGCGACGACGTCCGGCTGCTCGAGGAGGTCGGGCCCGACGAGAAGCGCGACCTGCTCGCCGGGGCGCGCTGCCTGGTCCTGCCCGTCCAGTGGGACGAACCATTCGGCCTGGTGCTCATCGAGGCGATGGCCTGCGGCACCCCCGTGGTCGCCCTGCGCCGCGGTGCCGTCCCCGAGGTCGTCGTCGACGGCGTGACCGGCCGGATCTGCGACCGGCCGGACCAGCTGGCCGCCGCGATCCGCGACGTCGGACGGATCGACCCCGCGGCCTGCAGACGGCACGTGGCGCGCCATTTCGACACCACGACGCTGGCGGAGCGCTACCTCGAGGTCTACCAGCGCGTGCTGAACCAGGACGAGCGCGCCGCCTAGCCGGGGGGGCGCGGGTCGTGGCCGTCCTCGCGTACCTGGACGTCGAGTCCGTCCGGAGCCGCCAGGACGTCGGTGCGCCCGCGACCGACGCTGACGGCCAGCCGTCCGGCACCGAGCGGGACGTCGACCTCGAGGACCGCGTCCGCCGGCAGCCCCGGCGTCAGGGTCACCCGCCCGTTCGGCAGGTCAGGCCGCAGCCCCAGCAGCTCGGTGACCAGCATCGGCGTCGCCGCCGCCGCCCAGGCCTGGGGCGAGCAGGACGACGGGTAGGGCACCGGGCGCGGGAACGACGTCCGGGAGAAGCCGCCGAACAGCTCGGGCAGCCGCCCGTCGAAGCAGTCGGCGGCCTCCCACAGCCCCCGGGCGAGCAGCGCACCCTGCTCGTGCTGACCGGCGCGCAGCAGCCCAGCCGCCACCAGCGACGTGTCGTGCGGCCACACGCTGCCCCGGTGGTAGCTCAACGGGTTGAACGCCGGGTGTCCCTCGGCCAGGGTGCGCAGGCCGTAGCCGCTGAACAGGTCCGGCCCGACCAGCCGGGCCGCCAGCGGTGCCGCCCGCTGCGGGGTCTGCGCGCCGGCCCAGAGCAGGTGGCCCGGGTTGCTGGCCACGGACTCGACCCGACGGTTGTCCCCGTCCAGCGCGAGGGCGTAGCTGCCGATCGCCGGGGCCCAGAAGGCCAGGTCCAGCTGATCGGCCAGGTCGGCGGCGGCCGCCTCCAGCGGATGGGGGTCGCCGCCGTGGCCGCGGCGCAGGTCGGCCAGCGCGCGGTAGGCGGCCACCGCATAGCCCTGGACCTCGACGAGAGCCAGCGGCCCGTGGGCGGGCGTCCCGTCGACGTGCCGGATCGCGTCCGTTGAGTCCTTCCACGCCTGCTGAGCCAGGGCACCGGAGCTGCCGTCCGCGCCGCCGTAGCGCACGAATCCGCCACCGGCGGCCCGCCGGGCGTCCACCCAGGCGATCGCCGCCTCGGCCGCCGGCAGCAGGGCGGCGACCTCGTCAGGGTCCACTCCCCAGCGCCAGGCCTCGGCCAGGGCGATGACGAACAGCGGCGTCGCGTCGACGCTGCCGTAGTAGACGCCGCCCCAGCCGTGCGGACCCTGGACGGCCTCGCCGAGCCGCACCTCGTGCAGGATCCGGCCGGGCTCCTCCTCGCTGCGCAGGTCGACCTGCCGGCCCTGCCGCGCGGCCAGGGCCCGCAGCGTGCCGAGCAGCCGTTGGGTGCCGAGGATCAGCGAGCCCGTCCCCGCGATCAGGCCGTCCCGGCCGAACAGGGCCATGAACCACGGCGATCCGGCGGCCAGGACGGGCAGGCCGCCGGCTTCCGGGTCCGGGATCTCCAGCGCGGCGAGGTCGGCCATCGACCGACGCCAGGCGTGGCTGAGCCCGGTCAGGCTGCTGGTCAGGTCGGCCGGCGGCCGCGTGGCGTGGGCGAGCGGCGACCGGGGGGTCGCCGTGGGCGTCCCGTGGTCGGAGACGTCGACGCTGACCGTCAGCGCGTCGTGCCCGCCGACCTCGGGACCGGGCACCCGCCAGACCATCCCGTCCCGCCGCCACTCGACCTCGCGGTCGGCGCGCAGCGTGACGCTGCGGGTGAACGACCCGTGCCGGTAGCGCAGCACCAGGCGGTCGGTCTCGGCCGCCACCGACATCTCGCCCCGCGGCGTGGTCGTGCCGGCCTTCACGTCGAACAGGTCGGCGAAGTCGGCGCCCACGAACAGCTCGACCACGGCGGGTCCGGTCCCGTCGGTCAGCCGGTACAGCTCGACAACCTCCTCGAGGTGGGCCGGCTGGAGGGTGCGCCGACGGACGACGAGCAGCGACGGCGCCGCGACGTCCCCGACCGCCGAGCGGATCTCGATCCGCTGCGGCGCGTCCTGGACGACGTCCAGCGGCCGGGGCGGGGCGCCGTCCACGGTCAGGCTGAGCTGGCAGAGCACCCGGGTGTCCAGGCTGAAGAACCCCTCGAACCGACCGGGGCGGATGTCGCCCGCCCGCCCCGACACCGCGAAGCTCTCGCCGGCCACCACGGTCAGCGCACCCGTCTCGACGGCGCTGACCGGATCGGCCAGGCCGCCGAGCTGGTGGTCCATCGCGCTCACACCCCGCGCGGACGGCGGCCGGAGAGGTCGAGCAGCCGCTCCTGCAGCGCCGCACCGGGCCCCACCCGACCGCTCGGCCCGCTCCCGTACAGACCCAGGGTGCCGATCATCCCGGCCCTGGGCTCCATGTCGCGCCACACCAGCTCGACGAGCGCCGGGTTGAGCGCGTCGTCGACGCCGATCCCCCTGGCCAGGTCCCAGGCGTGCAGCACCAGATCGCCGATGCGGAAGCCGAGCAGCGCCGACCCGGCCAGGTCGGCCATCGGGTGGGCGCACACCCGGGTGAGCGCCCCCGGCTCGGCGAACGCTCGGGCGAGCGCGTCGGCCCCCTCGTCGAAGGCGGCCACCAGGTCGGTGTCCGCATCGACCTGGACCGCGGCCTTGCCCTCCTCGCGGGAGCCTCCGCGCAGGATCGTCGCCGCCATCCGGTCGCCACCGACGACGTGGGCCACCAGCCCGCGCACCGACCAGTCCTCGCACGGTGTCGGAGCCGTCCACTGGTCGTCCCGGACCCGGCTCAGCCGGCGACGGAACTCCTCGTGGGCGAGGTCGAGGGCGTCGAGGCGGTCCATGGCGCCACGGTAGTCCGGGCGAGCGGTCACCCGGCCAGCGCGTCCCGGATCTGCCGGGCGTGCGCCTCGGCATGCTCGGCGTAGATGCGCAGCCAGTCGAGCAGGGTGTACGGGCCGGTGTCCGTGTGCACGCCGGCCACGTCCCAGGCGGCGCGCGGCAGGGTGGGCAGGAGCCCCCCAAGCAGCTCGGCGGACGACGACCGCACCGCCCGGAAGACCGCGAGCGAGGCGTCGATCGGCCGGTCGTACGCCAGAGCCCGCGCCCAGGCGTTCTCGTCGTACCCCTGGATCGTCGTCCCCGCCGGCTCCGCCAGCAGCCGGCGCAGCCGCACGTAGGAGTTCGTCTCCGAGTCGGCCAGGTGGTGCACGACCTCGCGCGCCGACCAGGAGCCGGCCTCGGCTCCGCGACGGTCCAGGTCGTGGTCGGCGGCTCCGAACAGCGCCGCCTCCACCAGGCCGACGCCCGCGTCGTAGCGAGCGAGCAGCGCCGACACCTCGTCCGGTGGGCCTTCGGACAGATCTCGCTCGGCCATGTCGGCATCCTCTCAACAGCGGCGGTCGAGCGGCCCCACCGAGCCGGGGGTAGCGTCGCTCCCATGGTCACCGACACCGGGCTGTCGCGCGCCGATCGAGCCCAGGCGGCGGTGGTCCGCGGCCTGTACGCGATGCCTCCGGGAGTGGTCCGCCGCCTGGCCGGCCGACCACTGCGGCGCGACGGGCTGACCCTGGACCCCGAGGCTCAGCTCGCCCTGCGCCTGCTCTCCCTCGATCCACGCCCGTCGTTCGAGACGCTGCCGGCGGCCGAGGCGAGGGCATCGGTGCGGCACGAGGCCGCGATGTTCGCCGGTCCGACCATCCCCCTCGACCTGGTCGAGACCGTCCCGGTCGCCGGCACGGACGGGCCGCTGGAGGCGCGCCGCTACCTCCCGCCCGACTACCGGTCACCCGGGCCGGCGGTCGTGTTCTTCCACGGGGGCGGCTGGGTCGTCGGCGACCTGGACACCCACGACCAGACCTGCCGGTTCCTCGCGCGGCACTCCAACGTCCAGGTCGTCGCGATCGACTACCGACTCGCGCCTGAGCATCCGTTCCCCGCCCCGATCGACGACGCGGTGGCCGCCTTCCGGGATGTCGTCCGACGGGCGTCGGGCTGGGGCATCGACCCGACGCGGGTCGGGGTAGCCGGTGACAGCGCAGGCGGGCACCTGTCGACTGCGGTGTGCCTGGAGACGGTCCGCGGCGACGGCCCCCGGCCGGTGTTCCAACTGCTGCTCTATCCCGCGACCGACGCCACTCGGGAAACCCGGTCCTACCGGCTCTTCGAATCGGGCTTCTTCCTCACGCTGCGGCAGATGCACTGGTACCACGACCATTTCCTCCCGGCTGGCGTGGACCGGGCGAACCCCCTGGCGTCGCCCCTGCTCGCGGACTCCGCCTGGCTGGCCCAGTTGCCCCCGGCCTACGTGGCGACCGCCGGATTCGACCCACTGCGGGACGAGGGCGAGGCGTACGCCACCCGGCTGGCCGAGGCGGGGGTCGCGGTCACGCTGCGCCGGCACCCGGGACTCATCCACGGGTTCGCCAACCTGGTCGGGTTCGGTCGGGCCGGGCGACTGGCCATGGCCGAGGCAGCAGGGGCGCTGGCGGTCGGACTCGCCGCCGGACGCACGACGTAGAAGACCACATCAGGAGCGGATATGGCCCGAACGATCAGGATCGGCTCCCTCGCCGACTTCCCCGAGGGAGAACTGCGTGCGGTCGACGCGGACGGCACCGCGTTGGTGGTGGTCCGCCAGGCGGACCAGGTCTGCGCGGCCCGCAACCGGTGCCCGCACATGGGGCTGTTGCTGACCAAGGGGCCGGGAGGCATGCGGTTCGACGACGGTGTCGTCCAGTGCCCGTGGCACAACTCGCGGTTCGAGCTGTGCTCCGGCGCCAACCTCGACTGGGCCACCGGATTCGCCGGCCGATCGGTTCCCCGCTGGTCGCAACGGCTGATCGGGATGGGCAAGAAGCCGTTGCCGCTGACCACCT
>DAIRVJ010000084.1:0-10066 GCA_036802895.1 Candidatus Nanopelagicales bacterium | reverse complement strand
CCGCTCGGGGCCGGGCGTCCAGTCCTCGCGGTGACCGCGACCGGACGCGAGGCCGAGGACCTGGCCGCCGCGCTGCGCGACCTGCTGCCCGCCGGTTCGGTCGCCGACCTGCCGGCGTGGGAGACGCTCCCGCACGAGCGGCTCTCGCCGCGGTCGGACACCGTCGGCCGGCGTCTGGCGACCCTGCGCCAGCTGGCCCACCCGGAGGACTTCGGCGGGCCGCTGCGAGTGGTCGTCACGCCGGTGCGCAGCATCCTCCAGCCGCTGGTGGCCGGCCTCGGCGACCTCGAGCCGGTGGTGCTCCGGGCCGGTGACGAGGTCCCGCTGGACGCGGTGGTCGAGCGGCTGGCCGCCGCCGCGTACACCCGGGTCGACCTGGTCGAGCGACGAGGGGAGTTCGCCGTCCGGGGAGGTCTGGTGGACGTGTTCCCGCCGACCGACGAGCATCCGCTGCGCGTGGAGTTCTGGGGCGACACCGTCGAGGAGGTGCGCTGGTTCCGGGTCGCGGACCAGCGCAGCCTGGAGGTGGCCGACGACGGGCTCTGGGCCCCGCCGTGCCGCGAGCTGCTGCTCACCGACCAGGTCCGGGCCAGGGCTGCCGCGCTGGCGGAGCAGCATCCTGGCCTGGCCGACGTCTTCGGCCGGCTGGCCGAGGGGATCGCGGTCGACGGGATGGAGTCCCTGGCCCCGGTCCTGGTCGACTCGATGGTGCTGCTGACCGACCTGCTCCCCACGGGGTCCGTCGTCATGGTCTGTGACCCCGAGCGGGTGCGCACCCGCGCGCACGACCTCGTCGCGACCGGACAGGAGTTCCTGGCCGCCTCCTGGGCCGCGGCCGCCGCCGGGGCAGCCACCCCACTCGACCTCGGGGCGGCGGCGTACCGCTCGCTCGGTGACGTGCGGGACGCCGCGGTCCGGCGCGGCGGGTCCTGGTGGACGGTGAGCCCCTTCGCGGCCGACCAGGCGCTGGGGGAGGACCACGCCCTCGGGCTCAGCGCCCGCGCGGCCGAGGAGTACCGCGGTGACACCACCCGCGCCCTCGACGACGTGCGGCGCTGGCTCGCGGACGGCTGGCGGGTCGTGCTCGTCACCGAAGGTCACGGGTCGGCGGAGCGGCTGAACGAGCGGCTGCGCGAGGCGGAGCTGCCGGGCCGGCTGGTCGTCGACGGGGCGCAGCCGCCGGACCCCGACGTGGTCACCGTGACGACGGGCGCCCTGACCCACGGCTTCGCCGACGACGCGCTGCGAGTCGCGGTGCTGACCGAGACCGACCTGATCGGGCAGCGTTCGTCCACCAAGGACATGCGACGGCTCCCCAGCCGCCGTCGGCACCAGGTCGACCCGCTTCAGCTGAAGCCCGGCGACCCCGTGGTGCACGAACAGCACGGCGTCGGCCGCTACGTCGAGATGGTGCAGCGGACCGTCGCCGGCGCGACTCGCGAGTACCTGGTCGTGGAGTACGCGCCGTCGCGGCGGGGGCACCCCGGCGACCGGCTCTACGTGCCGACCGACCAGCTCGACCAGGTCACGCGGTACGTCGGCGGGGAGGCACCGTCGCTGAACCGGCTCGGTGGCGCCGACTGGGCGAAGACCAAGGGCCGGGCGAAGAAGGCGGTCCGCGAGATCGCCGCGGAGCTGATCCGGCTGTACAGCGCCCGGATGGCCAGCCCCGGCCATGCCTTCGGGCCGGATACGCCGTGGCAGCGCGAGCTGGAGGACGCCTTCCCCTACGCGGAGACGCCCGACCAGCAGGCCGCGATCGACGAGGTCAAGGCCGACATGCAGCTGCCCGCCCCCATGGACCGGCTGATCTGCGGCGACGTGGGCTACGGCAAGACCGAGATCGCCGTCCGGGCGGTGTTCAAGGCCGTCCAGGAGGGCAAGCAGGCCGCCGTGCTCGTGCCCACGACCCTGCTTGTGCAGCAGCACACGTCGACGTTCGCCGAGCGGTTCGCGACGTTCCCGGTCGTGGTGCGCGGGCTGTCGCGGTTCCAGTCCGACCGGGAGGCGGCCGAGGTCGTCCAGGGGCTGGCCGACGGGACCGTCGACGTGGTGATCGGCACCCACCGGCTGCTGACCCCCGACATCCGCTTCAAGGACCTCGGGCTCGTCGTCATCGACGAGGAGCAGCGCTTCGGCGTGGAGCACAAGGAGCAGCTCAAACGGCTGCGGACCGCCGTCGACGTGCTGGCGATGTCCGCCACGCCCATCCCGCGCACCCTGGAGATGGCCGTCACCGGGATCCGCGAGATGTCGGTCATCCAGACGCCGCCGGAGGAGCGTCACCCGGTGCTGACCTTCGTCGGGGCCTTCGACGAGCGGCAGATCGGTGCCGCCATCCGGCGTGAGCTGCTCCGCGAGGGTCAGGTGTTCTACGTCCACAACCGGGTCGAGTCGATCGACCGGGCGACCGCGCGGCTGCGTGAGCTGGTGCCCGAGGCGCGGATCGCGACCGCTCACGGCCAGATGAGCGAGCACCTGCTCGAACAGGTCATCGTCGACTTCTGGGACAAGGCCTTCGACGTGCTGGTCTGCACGACGATCGTGGAGTCCGGTCTCGACATCGCCAACGCCAACACGCTGATCGTCGAGCGCGCCGACCTGCTGGGGCTCTCGCAGCTCCACCAGCTGCGCGGGCGCGTGGGCCGGGCGCGGGAACGGGCCTATGCCTACTTCCTCTACCCCCCCGAACGGCCGCTGACCGAGACCGCGCACGACCGGTTGGCCACCGTCGCGCAGTACAGCGAGCTCGGGTCGGGCATGCAGGTCGCCCTGAAGGACCTGGAGATCCGCGGCGCCGGCAACCTGCTCGGCGGGGAGCAGTCGGGCCACATCGCCAGCGTCGGCTTCGACCTGTACGTGCGCCTGGTCGGCGAGGCGGTCGAGGAGTTCAAGCACGGCGGTCCGGTGGAGCAGGTCGCTGAGGCCAGGGTCGAGCTGCCCGTCGACGCCCACCTGCCGCACGAGTACATCGCCGGGGAACGCTTGCGGCTGGAGGCCTACCGCCGGATCGCCGAGGCCGCGGACGACGCCGCAGTGAGCGCGGTGCGCGACGAGCTCGAGGACCGCTACGGGCCGCTGCCGGAGCCGGCCGAGCGGCTGCTGGACGTCGCCCGGCTGCGGGTCCGACTGCGCCGTGCCGGCCTCTCCGAGGTGACCCTGCAGGGACCGAACGTCCGCTTCGCGCCGGTCCAGCTGCCGGAGTCCGCCCAGCTGCGGCTCAAGCGGCTCTACCCGCGCTCGGTGGTCAAGCCGGCGGTCCGTACCATGCTGGTGCCGCGCCCCAGCACCGCTCCGGTCGGCGGCCAGCCCCTCACGGGGGCGGCGCTGCTGGCCTGGTGCCGGGGGGTGGTCGACGCCGTCCTGCCGGACGGCCCGGACGTGAAGGGGAACCCGTGACCGAGGCAGGCGTTCCGAGCCGGGTCCGCCGAGGCAGGCGGGCGATGGTCGCGGCGGCCGCAACGGCGCTCGTCGTCGTCCTCGCGGCCTGCGACCCCACGGAGACGGGCACCGCGGCCCTGGTCGGCGGGTTCCGGATCAGCGAGACCGACGTGCAGGGCGACGCCAGGTCCGTGCTCGAGACGGTCGAACGCCTGAAGGGGCAACCACCGGACGGGCAGGCCCTGCTGCGCTCGCTGCTCCAGCGTCGGATCATCAACCGCCTGGTCCAGGTCGAGGCGGCCCGGGTGGGGGTCGAGGTGACCCAGGGGGACGTGGACCGGCTGCTCGCCGAGAGCGGGGGCAGGGACCAGCTCGCGGAGCGGTTCGCCCAGGCCGAGGGGCAGTGGGCCCCGGCGTCGGCCGTCGACGACGCGGCGCGCTCCTTCCTCCTGCAGCAGCGGATCGCCAGCTCGCTGGCGGCCGGCGCCGGCCAGGAGGAGCAGGGTCAGGCGTTGCAGCAGGCGCTCGCCGCGCTCGCCCAGGAGATCGGGGTGACGGTCAGCCCTCGCTTCGGTACCTGGAACGCCCAGACGTTCGAGCTCTCCACCGTCGAGGACCTCTCCCGCCCGGCCGGATCGGCGTCACCGTCACCGTCGGCGTCACCGTCGCCGTCCGAGTCGCCGACCGGTTAGGCGGCCCGCGGGATGGCCGTCGGGCTCACCGTGCTGGTGACCAGTCCGCGGGTGGCCGCCGGCCTGCTCAGCTGGCCCGCCTGGCGGGCCCTGCACGCCGCCGACGAGGTCTGGGCGGCCCGGCCTGACGAGCCCGGCCCAGCGGCCGTGCGAGCGGCGGGGATCGAGGTGGGCGCTCTCCCGGTCGGCTCGGGCCCGGCCGAGCTGACAGCTCGCGCGGTCACCCGAGCGGTGGTCTGGCTGGCCGGTGCCGACGACGAGATCCCGGCCGACGCGACCGTGGTCGTCGGGTCGACCGACCTGCCCGGCGCGCGGGTGCTCGACCTGGTCGCCGTCATGGACCGGCTGCGCTCCCCGGGCGGCTGCCCGTGGGACGCCCAGCAGACGCACGAGTCGCTGCTCCCCTACCTGCTGGAGGAAACCTACGAGACCGTCGAGTCGGTCGAGACGGGGGACCTCGACGACCTGCGCGAGGAGCTCGGCGACCTGCTGCTCCAAGTGGTTTTCCATGCTCGGCTCGGCGAGGAGCATCCCGACCGGGCCTGGTCGCTGGACGACGTCGCGGCGGGCATCGTCGCCAAGCTGGTCGCGCGGCACCCGCACGTCTTCGGCGACGAGCACGCGCCGACGGCCGAGCACGTCGAGGCCAACTGGGAGGCCATCAAGCGGGCCGAGAAGGGCCGCCGGTCGGCGGTCGACGGCGTCCCGCTGGCGCAGCCCGCCCTGGCCCTGGCCGACGCGCTGCTCGCGCGGGCGCAGCGGGCGGAGGTCGTCGCGCCAGTGCCCAGCGCCGATGTCGAGATCGGGGGCCATGAGCAGCTCGGCGAGCTCCTGCTGGCGATCGTCGCCGCGGCGCGGGCGCACGGCTTGGACGCCGAGGCGGCCCTACGGGAGTCGGCCCGCCGATTCGCCGGCCGGGTCAGGGCTGCCGAGGCCGGACCTTCGGCGGGAGCGGACTCCCGGCCCGAGTAGGGTCGGAGGGATCCACCCGGACGGACGAAGGAGCACCCCGTGGCAGCGATCGAGGCCGTCGGAGCCCGCGAGATCCTCGACTCGCGCGGCAACCCCACCGTCGAGGTCGAGGTCGCCCTCGACGACGGCACGGTCGCCCGCGCGGCGGTCCCCTCCGGCGCCTCGACCGGCGCCTTCGAGGCCGTCGAGCTGCGCGACGGGGATGCCAGCCGCTACGGCGGCAAGGGCGTCGAGAAGGCGGTGCTGGCCGTCATCGACGAGATCGGGCCCGAGCTGCTCGGGTACGACGCCAGCGAGCAGCGACTCGTCGACCAGGCGCTGATCGACCTGGACGGCACGCCCGACAAGTCCCGACTCGGCGCCAACGCGATCCTCGGGGTGTCCCTCGCGGTGGCCAGGGCGGCCGCCGACAGCGCGGAGCTCCCGGTGTTCCGCTACGTCGGTGGGCCGAACGCGCACCTGCTCCCGGTGCCGATGATGAACATCATCAACGGGGGCGCGCACGCCGACAGCGACGTGGACATCCAGGAGTTCATGATCGCGCCGATCGGAGCCGGGACCTTCGCCGAGGCGCTGCGTTGGGGGGCGGAGACCTACCACAGCCTGAAGAGCGTGCTGAAGGCGAAGGGGCTGTCGACCGGGCTCGGTGACGAGGGCGGGTTCGCCCCCAACCTGCCGAGCAACCGGGCCGCTCTCGAGCTGATCGGCGAGGCGATCGACCAGGCCGGGTTCCGCCTCGGTGAGGACATCGCCGTGGCCCTGGACGCGGCGGCCACCGAGTTCCACCGCGAGGGCGCCTACCAGTTCGAGGGCGCCGCGCGCACCTCGGACTGGATGACCACGTACTACGAGGGGCTGCTCACCGACTTCCCGCTGGTGTCCGTGGAAGACCCGCTCGCCGAGGACGACTGGGCCGGCTGGGCGGAGGCCACCGCGAGGCTCGGCGGTCGGGTCCAGATCGTCGGGGACGACCTGTTCGTCACCAACCCGGTGCGGCTGCAGCGCGGGATCGACGAGAGCGCGGCCAACGCCCTGCTGGTCAAGGTCAACCAGATCGGCACGCTGACCGAGACGCTGGACGCGGTCGCGCTGGCGCACCGGTCGGGCCTGCGCTGCATGTTCAGCCATCGCTCGGGCGAGACCGAGGACACCACGATCGCCGACCTGGTCGTGGCCACCGACGCCGGGCAGATCAAGAGCGGCGCCCCCGCCCGGAGCGAGCGGGTGGCGAAGTACAACCAACTGCTGCGCATCGAGGAGGAACTGGACGACGCCGCGCGCTACGCGGGTCGCTCCGCGTTCCCCCGCTTCACTCGGTAGATCATGGGCGGGTGACCTCCCGCCGTCCGGCCGCCAAGCGGGCGACTCCGGCACCCGCCGGGCCCGCGCGCTCGCGCCCGCTCGGGCGGCGCGGCCCGAGCACGTCGCCGTCGGCCGTCGCCCCCCCGGGTCGGGCGGACCGGGCCCGGCTGACCGGCAGAGCCGCCGTGCTGTTCCTCGTCGTGGGCCTGCTGCTCGTCGCCTTCGCCTGGCCGATGCGCGAGTACCTGCGTCAGCGGGCGCGGATCGACGCGCTGCGCCAGCAGGTGGCCGCCTCCACGCGCGAGGTCGGCGACCTGGAGGCGGAGCGGGCGCGGTGGCGGGATCCGGCCTACGTGGAGGCCCAGGCCCGCACCCGGCTGCACTTCGTCCGACCCGGCGAGGTGGCCTACGTCGTCGTCCGGCCCGGGGGGCCGGTGGACCCCGTGCAGCCGACCAGACCGGCGCCGCCGTCGGTGGCCTGGTTCGAGGCGCTCTGGCAGACCGTGCGCGTGGCTGATGGAGCAGGCTGACGTCCAGGCGGTCGCCGCCCAGCTCGGCCGCCCGCCACGGGGGATGCGCCGGGTCGCGCACCGATGTGCCTGCGGCCGCCCCGACGTGGTCGAGACGGCCCCGCGGCTCGATGACGGCACACCCTTTCCGACCTTGTACTACCTGACCTGCCCCAGGCTCGCCTCGGCCGTGAGCACGTTGGAGGCCTCCGGCCTGATGCGCTCGATGCAGCAGCGGCTGGCCGACGACGCCGACCTGGCCGCCGGCTACCGCCGGGCGCACGAGACCTACCTCGTCCGGCGCGAGGCGATCGACGCGGTGCCCGAGATCGCCGGGGTCTCCGCCGGTGGGATGCCCGACCGGGTCAAGTGCCTGCACGCGCTCGTCGCGCACGCGCTGGCCGAGGGTCCCGGGTGCAACCCGATCGGCGACGAGGCGCTGGCGGCGGTCCCGCCGTGGTGGGCCGCCGGGCCCTGCGTGCCCGACCACCCGCTCGGCGGGGGAGCCCGATGAGCACCGACCGGGTGGCCGCGGTCGACTGCGGCACGAACTCGATCCGGCTGCTGGTCACCGACCTGGACGCCGACCGGGGGACGCAGCACGACGTCGCCCGGGAGATGCGGATCGTCCGGCTGGGCGAGGGGGTCGACCGTACCGGCCGCCTCGCTGCCGCCGCGATGCAGCGGACGTTCGCGGCGTGCGAGGCGTACGCGGCCGTCGTCCAGGCGTCCGGGGTCCGCCGGTTGCGCTTCTGCGCGACCTCGGCCACCAGGGACGCCGAGAACCGACAGGAGTTCGTCGACGGCGTCATCGACCGGCTCGGGGTGTCGCCCGAGGTGCTGGACGGCGACGAGGAAGCCGCGCTGTCGTTCGTCGGCGCGACGCGGGAGCTGATCGGCCGCGAGCCCGCGCCGTTCCTGGTGGTCGACATCGGCGGCGGGTCGACGGAGTTCGTGCTCGGCACGCAGCGGCCGACGTCGGCGCGGTCGGTGGACGTCGGATGCGTCCGGATGACCGAGCGACACCTGCACGGCGATCCGCCCACACCGGCCGAGGTGACCGCGGCCCGGCTCGACATCGAGGCAGCCGTCGACCAGGCGGCCCGGACGGTGCCGCTGGCCGAGGCGGTGACGCTCGTCGGGCTGGCCGGGACGGTGACCACGCTGGCCGCGATCCAGGCCGGCCTCCCGGCCTACGACCCGGGCGTGACCCACCACTACCGGCTGCCCGCCGAGGCCGTCCGCAGCCTGACGCTTCGGCTGCTGGGGCTGACCCACGACCAACGGGCGGCGATCCCGGTCATCCACCCGGGACGGGTCGACGTGATCGCCGCCGGCGCCCTGATCCTCGACGAGGTGCTGGCGCGGACCGGCCGTCCCGAGGCGCTGGTCAGCGAGCACGACATCCTCGACGGCATCGCCTGGTCGCTGACCGCGCCGGCCCCTGGGCCCTAGGTCCCTCGCCAGCCCTGCCGACCTGGGGCAGGATGACGGCTGACGGACACCAGACCCATCCGAGGAGGGCCGGCCTATGCGGGCATCGGTAGGCGACCGAATCGTCGTCAAGAGCAAGCACGTGGGTGAGAACCCGCGCGACGGCGAGGTCATCGAGGTGCACGGGACCGACGGCGCCCCGCCCTTCCTGGTGCGCTGGGAGGACGGCCACGAGGGACTGGTGTTCCCCGGGCCGGACACCGTGATCGAGCACCTGGAGCACGGCAAGGCCGGGTGAGCCGAGGCTGATCCGCGCACGACCGGGTCGTGGCAGAGTGGGCCGCGTCCCGGTCGTGACCGTTTGTGCTCCTTCTCTGCCGGAGGTTCGTGTGGGCCTGCGCGTGACGTTCCCCGCCGACGGCGGCACCTGCGAGGGGTACCTGGCCGTGCCGGAGTCCGGTAGCGGGCCAGGGGTCGTGGTGATCCAGGAATGGTGGGGGCTGGTCGGCCACATCACCGCGCTGGCGGACCGGTTCGCGGCCGCCGGCTTCAGCGCGCTGGCCCCCGACCTCTACCACGGCGTGGCGACGACCGAGCCGGACGAAGCCGGCAAGCTGATGATGGGCCTGGCCATGGACCGGGCCGCCCTCGACATCGCCGGTGCCGCGGAGTTCCTCGCCGAGTCGCCCACGAGCGACGGTGCGGGCGTGGCGACCGTCGGCTTCTGCATGGGGGGATCGCTGGCGCTGTGGAGCGCGACGCTGTCGCCCCGGGTCGTGGCGGCCGTCGGCTTCTACCCTGCGCTGCCCTGGGAGCGGATGAGCCCCAGCTGGCCCTCCTACGCAGGCAAGGTCGCCCAGTTCCACTGCTCGGAGGACGACGGGACCTCGGCCGCGCCCGGGATCCAGCAGGCGGTCCGGGCGATCGAGGCGGCCGGCGGCAGCGTCGAGACGTTCGACTACCCGGGCACCCATCACGCGTTCTTCAACGACGACCGGCCCGAGGTCTTCGACCGAGCCGCCTCGTCGCTCGCCTGGGAGCGGACCCTCGCTCTGCTGCACCGCACCCTGCCGGCATGACCGGCTCGCCGGCCGCCCCAGGGAGTGGGTGGCCGGGGGATCCGGCCACCGGCGCGACGCCGGTCGCGCGCAGCGGCCCTGAGGTGGTGCGGCTCGCGGCGGGGACGAGTGACCTGGCCGAGCTGACCGCCCGGGTGTCGGTGTGCTCCGCCTGCCCGCGGCTGGTCGACTGGCGGGAGTCCGTGGCTCGGGAACGCCGCCGGGCGTTCGCCGACCAGCCGTACTGGGGTCGGCCGGTGCCGGGGTTCGGGGACCCGCGGCCCCGGATCCTCGTCGTCGGGCTGGCGCCGGCGGCGCACGGGGGCAATCGCACGGGCCGGGTGTTCACCGGGGACCGCAGCGGCGACTGGCTCTATGCGGCGCTGCACCGGGCGGGACGCGCCGCTCTGCCGACGTCCGAGCACGCCGGCGACGGTCAGCGGCTCAGCGACGTGCGGGTGCTCGCCGCCGTCCGGTGCGCGCCGCCGGCCAACCGACCCACCCCGGCCGAGCGCGACACGTGCGCTCCCTGGCTGGACGCCGAGCTGGCGCTGGTCCGCCCGTCGTTGCGGGTCGTGGTCGCCCTGGGCGGCTTCGCCTGGTCGGCGGTGCTGGGCGCGCTGGCCAGGTCCGGCGACGCCGTGCCACGACCCCGGCCGCGGTTCGGGCATGGGTGCGAGGCGGAGGTCGGCGGGCTGCTCGTGCTGGGCAGCTTCCA
>DAIRVJ010000083.1:0-10178 GCA_036802895.1 Candidatus Nanopelagicales bacterium | reverse complement strand
GGGTCGTCCCGCGCCGTCGTGCTCATGGGCGACACCCCTCGGGCCCGGGTCGACGTCCCGGTCTGCCTGTCCGAGCACCCGGACGACGTGGGCGCGTGCGCGACACCCCGCGACGAGGCCGTGGACGGCCCACGCGCGGCGATGGAGCGCGAGACGGCGACGGCTGCCCTGGTGGGGTACGTCGAACCCACGGCGTGGGTGTGCCCGGGCGACCCGTGCCCACCGATCGTGGGCGACTACCTGGTCTATCGGGACAGGGACCACCTCACGACACCGTTCTCCGCGTCGTTGGCGGGACGGCTCGCCGCGGAACTCCCGATCGCGGGCTAGGTCGCCGGCCAGGTACGGGCCGCCCGCGGGATGGTCACCGCGATGGTCGCCCGCTTGGTCTGGGCGTCCGGCCCGGTACGAGCCGCCCACGCGTCCAGGGCGCGCATCCACTCGGGGCAGCCCGCCGGGAGGTCGAACTCCGGGATCGCCACCAGGTCCTTCGGCTGCCAGCTACTGCGGTAGCGCCGCAGCGGCACGGGTGCGTCGGGCTCGACGTGGTCACGGAGCGAGGGCAGGTGGGTGTTCCAGTCCTTCAGCAGCGCGGCGGTGGCCTGCGCGCGGGTGACCTTTCCCGATCGCGACGCGCCCTCCGGGTAGGTGGGGTGCTTGACGGCGGCGTGGTGCAGGGTCGAGGCGGAGGTCGGGCGGGTCACCGCCCAGTCGCCGTAGGCCTGGTCCGCCAGCGTGCCGAGGGTGACCACGGCGGTGACCTTGCTGCCCACGAGCAGCGCGTCCAGCCACCGGTTGCGGTACGCGGCGATCGCCGGGTCCTTCGCGTGCCGGCTGCCACCGCCCTGGCCGTAGACGCTGTACAGGAACGTGTTGACCAGGACGTAGCTGGTCGTGATGCCGAGCCGGGCCAGCAGCCCCTGGACCCGCTGCCCTGCCTCGCCGACCAGGATCCGCCGGGCGATGCACTCGTGGGCGGCCGGGTCCTGGCCGAGCACGAGCACTCGGGCGGTGCCGTCCAGCCGCCCGCGATGGAAGATCGGTCCCCACTCGAGGCGGAAGTCCTTCGCCGGGTACACCTCCTCGCCTGGGTAGTCCCGCACCAGGGGCGCGATCCGACGGGCGGTGTAGCCGGGGCAGGACAGGTGGGCCATGGCGGCTCCCTCGTCGGCGGCCTAGGGTCTGCATCAGGCTGGCCCGAGGAGGACCCGTGCGCGCCTCGCAGCAGAACCCTCGATCGCGGTCACGCTACGCCCCGGACTTCGATGCCGCCTATAGCGAAGGGGTGCCGGAGGCCCTTCCGCCACCGCCGCGCCCGCGCGGCGCCCTTGGCCGAGGTCCGCGCGCCCCGTCGCTCGGGCCGTTCGCCCTGCACGGCGCGGTCATCACCCCCGAGGCCGCGTGGTCCAGTGGGTACGTCGTCGTGGCCGGCGACCGGATCGCCGACGTGCGGCGCCGCAAGCCGTCGTCGGTGCCCGTGCTCGAGACCGACGGGGTGATCCTGCCGGGGCTGCTCGACCTGCACGGGCACCCGGAGTTCAACGTGTTCGCCGCCTGGGAGCCGCCCAAGCAGTTCGCCAGCCGCTACCGCTGGCGGGCCAGCCCGGTGTACCAGCGGCTCGTCCGCGAACCGCAGAACCGGCTGCTCAAGGCCCTGCCCGCGCGCACCCAGCTGCGCTACGCCGAGGCCCGCGCCCTGGTCGGCGGCGTCACCGCGATCCAGGGCGCGAGCGCCATGACCGCGCGCAGCCGTGGGACCGAGCCCCTCGTGCGCAACGTCGACCTGTGGATCCTGGGCCAGCACCGGGCCCGCGCGATGGTCGACCTCCCGTCGTCCCGCTCGGGTCGCGCCTGGGACCAGCTGAAGAAGGTCCTGGCCGGCATCACGGCGCGCGAGGTCGACGCGTTCTACCTGCACCTGGCCGAGGGCCGACGCGACGACGGCCGCAGCCAGCGCGAGTACCAGCGGTTCGTCGACCTCGGCGCGGCCACCCCCGCCACCGTCGTCATCCACGGCACGGCCCTGACCGCAGCCCAGCTGGGCGAGCTCGCCGGCGCCGGCTGCTCGCTGGTGTGGTCCCCGCAGTCCAACCTGCGCCTGTACGGCGAGACCACGCTGGCCGCCGAGGCGCTCAGGGCCGGCCTGCCCGTCGCCCTGGGGGCCGACTGGCTGCCGACCGGTTCGACCAGCCTCCTCGGCGAGATGAAGGTGGCTCGTCGAGTCCTGGCCGAGCAGGGCTCGAGCGCCACCCCGAGAGACCTCGTGGCGATGGTGACCTCCACGGCGGCGCGAGTGGCCGGCCTCGACGCCCACCTGGGCAGCCTGCTCACGGGACGTCCCGCGGACGTGCTGGTGCTGGAGCGACGCCACGCCGATCCGTACGAGAACGTCTGCGCCGCCGATCCATCCTGGGTGGAGCTCGTCACCATCGGCGGCGACGTCGCCTACGGCCGCTCGGACTGGTTCTCGACTCTCACCGGTGGCGAGCTGCCCCTCACCGCCGAGGAGGTGCTCGCCTGGGGCAAGCGGATGCGGCTGGACACCGGCTACCAGGTGGTCGCCGGGCCGGCCCCACCGTCGCTCGCGAGCGTTCGGGCGGCGCTCGTCGGTGCCTACCCGCCCGTTGGCCCGATCTTCGGCTGAGCCCCCGCCGACCCGTGACGTCCGACTCTGGCCGGCGGACGGCGCCCGAGGTGCACTGGACCGTGGGGGACGCGAGGAGGTGTGCCATGACTGCTCTCACCAAGCGAGTGCGACCCAGCCTGACCGACCTGCTGTGGTCGACCTGGCCGTTCGAGGAGATCGGCGGCCTGGAGGTTCTGGGCAAGGGCGGGCTGACCATGCGCATGGAGGAGTTCGTCGAGGACGACCACACGCTGGTCCTGCGCGCCGAGCTGCCCGGCCTGGACGTCGACAGGGACGTCGAGATCACCGTCGACAAGGGGATGCTGACCATCGGAGCCGAGCGCAAGGAGCACGTCACCGAGGGCGAGGAAGGCACAAGCGGCTACCGGTCGGAGTTCCGATACGGCTCGTACCGGCGCACGCTGACCCTGCCGACGGGCGCCTCGGCCGACGACATCAAGGCCACCTACACCGACGGGATCCTCGAGGTCCGGGTGCCCATCGCGCCGGCCGTCCCGACCACGCAGAAGGTCGCCATCACGAAGGCCTGACCCGGGGCTAGCGTGTGACGAGTGAACCGGACGACGGACGAGGGTGGCCGGCGCCGGGCGCCGTACGTCGCGGTCGTCGGAGCCGGCGAGGCCTCCGTCGCTCAGTTGGCTGACGCCCGCGTAGCTGGTCGGCTGCTGGCCGAACGCGGCGCCGTGGTCGTCACCGGGGGCCTCGGCGGGGTGATGGGCGCGGCCGCCGAGGGCGTCGCAGAGGTGGGCGGGACCTCGATCGGCCTGCTGCCCGGACCCGACCGTGGCGCGGCGCACCCGGCCCACACCCTGGCCCTGCCCACCGGCCTGGGCGAGTTGCGCAACGGGCTGGTGGTGCGGGCCGTCGACGCGGTGCTCGCCATCGGGGGCAGCTGGGGCACGCTCAGCGAGATCGCCCTCGCGGTGCGCACCGGTGTGCCCGTCGTCGGGCTGGGCACGTGGCAGCTGGCCCAGCCGGGCGTGCAGACCGCCGACGGCGTGCAGCAGGCCGTCGCGCTCGTGCTCGCCCTGGCGGCCGGTGACCTCACGCCTTGACCCGCAGCATCTGCGGGTCGTAGAGCGGGCGCAGCGAGGCGGTCACGGGGTACCGGCGGTCGGCGATCTCGACCTCCCAATCGCCCGCGTCCAGGTAGGCCTGGTCCAGCGGCTGGCCGGCGTCGACCATCGCCAGGCCCACGGCCCCGCCGAGGGTGAACCCGTAGGACGCCGCCCTGACGTAGCCGACCGGCCGGCCGTCACGGCGAAGGACCTCGGCATGGAACATCAGCGGCTCCGGGTCACGGACGAGCACCTGGACCAGCCGCCGAGTCAGCGGACCGGCAGCCTTCTCGGCCAGGACCGCGTCGCGGCCGACGAATCCGCCCGGCTTGTCCAGCGCCACCGCGAAGCCCAGACCCGCCTGCAGCACGGTGTCGGTGTTGTCGATGTCGTGGCCGTAGTCCCGGTAGCCCTTCTCCATCCGCAGGCTGGAGAGCGCCTTCAGGCCGGCGTGCCGCAGGCCCAGGGGCTGTCCGGCCGCGACCAGCCGGTCGTACACGTGGGCCGCCTGCTCGGTCGGCACGTAGAGCTCGTACCCGAGCTCACCCAGGTAGGTGATCCGGATGCACAGCGCGCGGGCGAACCCGATGTCGATCTCCCTCGCGGCCCGGAACGGGAACGCTTCGTTCGACACGTCCGCCGAGGTGACCGAGGCGAGCAGCTCGCGCGAGCGCGGGCCCTGCACGTTGACCTGGGTGTAGCCCGAGGTCACGTCGGTGACGAACGCGTGCCGCTCGCCCAGGTGCCGGCGCATCCAGGTCTCGGCGTGCCGGTGCGCGGTGTCCGAGGCGACCACCCAGAACCGGTCGTCGGCCAGCTTGGTGACGGTGAGGTCGGCCTCCAGCGTGCCGCCCTCGTTCAGCCACTGCGTGTAGGTGATCGTGCCCGGGTCGCCGTCCACGTGGTTGGCCGACAGGTGGTCGAGGAACGGCCCGGCGTCCCTGCCTTGGACCAGGAACTTGGCCATGAAGGACATGTCCATGAGGATCACGCCCTCGCGCGCAGCCCGGTGCTCCGCCGCCCAGTAGGGGAACCAGTTCTGCCGGCCCCACGACAGCGCCTCGACGACCGGCTCGACACCCGGCGGGGCGTACCAGTCCGGTCCCTCCCAGCCGCTGACGTCCTTGAAGTACGCCCCGGCGGACGCCAGCCGGTCGTGCAGGGCGGACACCTTCGCCCCGCGCGCGGTCTGCATCGACCGGCCCGGGTAGTGGCACTGGTAGACCATGCCGAGGGACTCGACCGTGCGCGTGCGCCGGTACTCCGGGTTGGCCTGGTAGGCGTGCAGCCGGTCGATATTCATGCCGGTCACGTCGATGTCGGGCCGGCCGTCGATGATCCAGTGGGCGATGGCCCGGCCCAGCCCGCCGCCGGTGAGGATGCCGATCGAGTTGAGGCCGGCCGCGACGAAGTAGTGGCGCAGCTCCGGTGCCTCGCCGACGACCGGCTGCAGGTCGGCCGTGAAGCTCTCCGGACCGCAGAAGAACGTCCGGATGCCGACGTCGGCGGAGACCGGGATCCGCGCCATCGTCTTCTCCAGGAACGGACCCATCCGGTCCCAGTCCGGCGGCAGCTGGCCGAACGAGAAGTCCTCGGGGATGCCCTCGACCCGCCAGGGGGCGCACACCGGCTCGAACATCCCGAGCATCAGCCCCCCAGTCTCCTCGCGGAAGTAGCCGTAGGACGCCGGGTCCTCCAGCACCGGCCACTCCGGGTCCACGCCTGGGATGGGCTCGGTGATCAGGTAGTAGTGCTCGGCCGCCTGCAACGGAATGCTCACCCCGGCCTGCTCGCCGAGCTGACGCGCCCACATCCCGGCGCAGTTGACCACGAACTCGGCCTCGATGTCGCCGTACGGCGTCCGGACGCCGGTGACGGTGCCGCCCCGCTGCAGGACCCCGGTCGCGGGAACCCCTTCGAGAATCGTGACCCCCTGTTGCCGGGCCCCCTTGGCCAGCGACATGGTGACGTCGACCGGGTTCGCCCGGCCGTCCTCGGCGACGTAGAAGCCGGCCAGGACGTCGTCGGTGCGCGCCATGGGGAACAGGTTCGCCACCTCGGCCGCGGAGATCTCGTGCACGTCGACGCCGCACAGCCGGTTGAAGGCCGACACCCTGCGGTACTCCTCCAGCCGATCGACGTCCGTGGCGATCTCGATGAACCCGACCGGCTTGAAGCCGGTGGACAGCCCGGTCTCGGCCTCGAGCCGGGCGTAGAGGTCCCGGGTGTACAACCGCATCGCGGTCGAGGTCTCCGACGTCGATCCGAACGCCACCATCAGCCCGGCGGCGTGCCAGGTCGTCCCCGAGGTGAGCCGGTCGCGCTCGAGCAGGACGACGTCCCGCCAACCCGCGTGGGCCAGGTGGTAGGCGACCGAGGCGCCGATCACCCCTCCCCCGACGACGACGACGCGCGCCCGGGGCGGCAGCGCCGGACCCGACTCGGCGCTCACCAGGCGATCCACTCGGCGGTGCGGGTGAACACGGTCAGCGCCTCCTCGTCGGGCTGCACGCCGATCCCGGGACCGGCCGGGACCGCGACGTGGCCGTCGACCAGACGGAACGGCGGGGTGATGTCCTCGGCGTAGTAACGGTCGGTGGCGGAGGTGTCGCCCGGCAGGGTGAACCCGGGCAGCGCCGCCAGGGCCAGGTTGGCCGCGCGCCCGACACCGGTCTCCATCATGCCCCCGCACCAGACCGGGACGCCGCGATCGCGGCAGACGTCATGGATGCGCACCGACTCGAGATAGCCGCCCACCCGCCCAGGCTTGATGTTGACGATCGCGCAGGCGCCCAGCTCGATCGCGTCCGCGGCCGAGCGAGCCGACACGATCGACTCGTCCAGGCAGATCGGCGTGCGGATGACCCGCGCGAGCGCCGCGTGGCCGACGAGGTCCTCCTCGTCCAGCGGCTGCTCGACCAGCAGCAGGTCGAACGGGTCGAGGAGGGCCAGCTGCCGGGCGTCCGCCCTGGTGTAGGCGGTGTTGGCGTCGACCTGGAGCAGCAGCGCATCACCGAACCGCTCGCGGACGGCGCGCACCGGCTCGACGTCCCAGCCGGGCTCGATCTTCAGCTTGATCCGCTGATAGCCCGCGTCGAGGTAGCCGGCCACCGCATCCAGCAGCTGGGGCACGGAGTCCATGATCCCGACCGAGACCCCGGAGGCGACCCGGTCGGTCACCGCGCCCAACCGGTCGGCCAGCGAGCGTCCCTGCCCCCGCAGCTGGGCGTCCAGCAGCGCGGTCTCCAGCGCCGCCTTGGCCATCCGGTGGCCCTTGACCCACTCGACGGCCGGGCCGAACGCCTCTGCGGTCAACTCCGGCAGCGCCGCGGCGGCCGGCACGAGAAACCGGCGCAGCACGTCGGCTGCGCCGTCCAGGTACTCGCTGGAGTAGGCCGGCCGCTCCATCGCCACGCACTCGGCCCAGCCCTCGCCGACGTCTGTGACCGCGTGCACGAGCAGGCACTCGTGGTCGTACTCGGTACCGAACGACGTGCGGAAGGGCGCCACCAACGGGATCGCCACGCTGCGCAGCTCGACCGCCTCCAGCCTCACGCCGTCCCCCCTCGCTGGAGCAGGTAGTGGGTGCGGCCCACCAGCCCGCAGACCGACCAGCCGGCCCGCATCCGCTCCCCCAGCTCGGCCCGCACGGCAGCCCGCCAGGCCCGGGCCGTCGCCGGGTCGTCGCGGCGCAGCGACTCGATGTCGGGCGGGACGGCGACCAGCACGGCGTCGGCAGCGTCGACGGTGCGCCGCTCCGGGCCGCTCGAGGCACCGACCGCCAGGGCCACGGGCGTGCCGTCAGGGACCACCTCCTCGGCCGCACCGAGCGGAGCGGCCACGTCCCAGCGGAGCACCAGCCGGTCGGTGGCGTCCCCGCCGTTGATCGCGTCGTCGAGCGCGCCGTAGTAGTCGTCGACGTAGCGGACCGCAGCCGCGCCGAGCTTGGTCAGGTTGAGGTGCGCGTTGCGCCGCACCAGCGGGTCGTACGTCCAGGTCACGGCTGGGAGACCGCGGCCCACCGCCCAGGCGCGCTGGTGCAGCTTGAGCGCGTACCCGACCCGCCGCGAGCGGACGTCGGCTGCCACCGCCGTCACGTGGGAGTGCAGCGCGGGGACGACGTCCGGGCCGGCGTGCGCCGGGTCGGCCGCGAGCAGACCCACGGACGCACCGACCAGGCGGCCGCCGTCGTACGCGCCCGCCACGTAGCTGCCGGTGCGGCCGAGCACCAGCAGCAGCTCATGGGTCGCCACCGGCTCGGCAGCCGGCCCCCACACCGACTCGAACAGGTCGTAGGCACCGGCCAGCTCGTCGGACTCCCGCAGCTCGCGCACCACGACGGCGCTCGCCGACGCGGCGCGTGCCGCATCCTGCTCGGCCGAGCGCTGCTCCACGGCCGCCACCCTAGGGGAGGCTGGACCCAACCTTCGGTGGCGGAGGTGCGTCTTCAGGGGTGGACCAGGAAAGGAGTTCCCGTGGGCGATGCGGTCGTCGACGACACGGGCGCCGAGTTCCGCGACTTCGTGGCCGCGAGCGCCGGGCCGCTGCTGCGTACCGCATTCCTGCTGACCGGTGACCACCAGCTGGCCGAGGACCTGACCCAGACCGCACTCCTGCGGACCTACGAGCACTGGACCGACCTGCGTCACCCAGAGGCCGCTCGGGCCTACGCCAGGCGAGCCCTGGTGACCGCGAACATCTCCTGGTGGCGGCGCTCCCGCCGCTGGGCGGAGATCCCCGACAGTGGCCTGTCCCTGGAGACACCGGTGGCCGACGGGGCGCAGGCTCGGGCCGAAACCGCGGTGATCCGCCAGCTGCTCTCCACCCTGCCGAGAAGGCAGCGGGCCGCCATCGTGCTGCGGTTCTACGAAGGCCTCACCGAGAGGGAGACCGCGGAGGTCATGGGCTGCGCCGTGGGCACGATCAAGAGCCAGGTGCACGACGCCCTGGCGAGCCTGCGCCGCGCCCTGCTGGACGCCGAAGCCCAGCCCGACGCTGAGGACGTGGTCGAGGGAGGCACCCGATGAACGACTCCGAGGTGGAGGGCCGAGTGGCCCAGCTGCTCACCGCATCGGTCCAGGGCCGCACTCAGGTCGACGCCAGCGCCATCGCCGACGCCGTCGCCAGGCGGGCGCAGACGGACCGGCGGCGGCGCACGGTAGCCGCTGTCGCCGCAGCCGTGGTGGTGGCCGCAGCCGCCGTCACCCTGCCCGCGGTCCTCAGCACGCGCTCGACCGAAGCACCTCCGGCGGCCACGCCGAGCGCGTCGCCGACCAGCTCGCCCCGCCCGTCCCCGCTGACGGACGCGCAGGCGGCGGCCTGGGTGGCCGGACTCCCGCGCGGTGACGACGCCGACCGCCCGGTGATGTCGGGCGACACGTCCAAGTTCCTCACGGTCGAGCACTCCGCCGGTTTCACCGGAGCCGAGGACTTCCAGGCCAGGTTCCTGGTCGCGGGCACATCGGTGGGCGAGGGAGAACTGCGCGGATCCGCACTCTCCCCCGACGGAGGCAGGCTCGTCCTCGGCTTCGCGACGATAGCCGAGCCGACGGCAGCGCCCGAAGTCACGCTGCTGCTCCTCGACCCGCGCAGCGGCCAGGAGCTCTCCCGCCACACGCTGCCCCGGCCGGGGCTGTCGGTGGTCGGCTGGGCCGACTCCGGCATCGTGCTCACGGACTTCGCCGTGGGACAGCCGAAGGAGGTCCTCCTCTGGCCGCCGGACGCCAACCCGCTTGAGCTTCCGCCGCTCGCCTCGGGCATCGCCGTGGACGTCGCCGAGAGCGCAGACAGCGTCCTGGTCCAGGACAGCACGACGCCCAGCTGCGTCAGGGTGCTCGAGCTCCCCTCGGGACGGGCCGTCACCGGATGTGACACGCGCGGGCTGGTCGCGATCAGCGACGACGGGACGCTGGGCCTCACGGACGCCCTCGAGGTGGTGCGGATCGGCTCGACCGATCCCCACCAACAGCTCGACATCCCGGCCGGCTTCCAAGCGGGCGCCCGCTTCGCCGCCGACGGACGTGCGGTCCTTGGCCTGTCGGACGGCTCGGTCGTGGCCTGCCCCGTCGACGGCGCGACCTGCCGGCGGTTCGGCCCGGGGAAGCCAGCCGTGACTCCGGCCTGCGACCCCGCGTCGCTCGTGCCGGCCACGCGCGACGGGCTTCGCGACCCCGTCGGACAGGTGGACACCGACGGAGCCGGGGGACGGCTGGCCCGGTTCGTCTACGTGACGACGGTCCGCCCAGAGCCCTGCGCGCTGTCCGGGTATCCCGAGATCTCCGACCACACAGGTCGAGCCGTCGGGCTGCCCTCGGAGCGTGGCACCTTCTTCGACCCGGGTCTGGGGAGCACGCCGGCCGTCATCCGAGCCGGGACCGCGGCCGTGGTGGTCGTGGAGGCGACGACCTCGCCCGAGTCGTGCCCGGGTCAGAGCGCCAAGACGTTCTCAGACCCACGGCTCGAGCTGGGCAACG
>DAIRVJ010000082.1:6427-10248 GCA_036802895.1 Candidatus Nanopelagicales bacterium | reverse complement strand
CCGATCGGCACCAGGTTGATCGGGTTGGCGAAGTCGACCCGGTTCTCGACCCAGATCTTGGCGCCCAGCAGCCCGATCATGCCGTACAGCACGACGGTGATCCCCCCGAGCACCCCACCGGGGGTGGCCGCCACGAGGGCGCCGAACTTGGGGATCAGCCCGAACAGGATCGCCACCACCCCGGCGACGTAGTAGGCCGCGGTCGAGTAGATGCGGGTGGCCGCCATGACGCCGATGTTCTCGGCGTACGTGGTGGTCGGCGAGCCGCCGACCGAGGTGGCCAGGGCGGTGCCGACGCCGTCGGCGAAGATCGCCCGGCCGATCATCGGGTCGAGGTCGGTCTTGGTCATCACCCCGACCGCCTTGACGTGGCCGGTGTTCTCGGCGATCAGCGCGATCACCGCCGGGAGGACCAGCACGATCGCGTTGAACTTGAACGTGGGCCCGGTGAGGTCGGGGAAGCCGAACCAGTCGGCGCTCTTGACGCCCTCGAAGCTCACCCGGTCGTGCGGGGCGACCTCACCGCTGCCCGGGATGAGCGAGGTGATCTGGCCGGCGGTCTTGTCGAGGATCCAGGACAGGGCGAACCCGAAGACCAGCCCGAGCAGGATGGCGATCCGGCTCCAGAAGCCGCGCAGCAGCACGGTCATCAGGAACACCGCGGTCATCGTGGCCAGGGCCACCCAGTTGTCCTGCGGCCAGTAGACGTCGGCGACCACGAACGCCAGCCCGAACCCGATGAGCATGACGACCCCGCCCGTGACGGCCGGCGGGAACACCGTGTGGATGATCTGGATGCCGAGCGTGGAGATCAGCACGCCGGTCAGCGCGAGCACGATGCCGGCGACCATGATCGAGCCGGTGACGAGCGAGTCGCTGTCCTGGGCCGCGCGGATCGCGAAGACACCGCCGACGAACGAGGCGCTGGTGCCCAGGTAGCTCGGCACCTTGTTCTGCGTGATGAGCAGGAACAGGATCGTGGCGACGCCGGACATCATGATCGCCAGGTTCGGGTCGAGTCCCATGACGAGCGGGAACACGAACGTCGCACCGAACATGGCGATCACGTGCTGGGCGCCGATGCCCGCGGTGCGACTCCAGGAGAGCCGCTCGTCGGGCCGCACGACCTCACCGGGCGGCGGCGTCTTGCCGCCGTAGACGACCTTCCAGCCAACAGCCATGGAGCACTCCTCGGATGTCGCTGGCAGCCGGGGTGGCCGCCACCCTGGGGACCCCGGGGCGCGCGTCCGGCATCTGCCGGATGTGACGCGCGTCACTCCCCGAGGGCAGGTTGACCGAAACCTAGGGATGCGTCCAGGAGGCAGCACCGTCGAGAGTTGACAGGCGGCGAGCAGAACGGCTGTCAGGTGTTACGGACCTACGAGCACCCGCTCCGTGTCAGCGGCCGCGCATCCGCTGAGCCTGCAGGGCGACCAGCAGGGACAGCCGAAGGTCGGCGTCCGCCGTGAACGGCCCGAGCATCCGCTCGAGCTTGCCGATCCGGTAGCGCAGCGTGTTGTAGTGGTAGTGCAGCCGGCGGGCCGACTCCGCGACGTTGCCGTTGGTGGCCAGCAGCACCTCCAGCGTGTGCCGCAGGTCCTCGTGCTCCGGGTCGCTGTCGTCGGCGAGCTCGTGCAGCGTCTCGCGGACGAAGGCCTGCACCTCGGACTGGTCGGGGATCAGGCTGAGCAGCCGGTGCACGCCCAGGCTGTCGAAGTGCGCGAACGACCCGGGGCCGTCGACCTGGCGAGCCACCCGGACCGCCTTGCGGGCCTGCTCGTACCCCTGCGCGAGGCCCGCCAGCCCCGGCACCACGCGGCTCACCCCGGTGCTGAACGTCAGCCGGCCTCCCCCGCTGTCGCCGGAGACCCGGGCCACGAGGCCCCGCACCAGCCGGTCGACGTCCTCGGCCTGCGGCGCGCCGACGACCGCGGCGACCTCGCCGCTGAAGCTGCCCACCGCCGCCTCGCGGTCGGTCTGCCGCACCACGCCGCGCCAGGCGGTCGCGAAGCGGTCGCCCGACGCCCGGGGCACCGACGTGTCGACGCCCTCCCACTGCCCGGGGTCGATGTCCGCGACGACCACGACGCAGGGCCGGTCGAGCCGCCAGCCCAGGCTCACCGCGTGCGCGCCGGCGGTGACCAGGTCCGTGGCCCGGCCGGTGAGCAGGTCACGGAGGAAGTCGTCCTGGTACTTGCTCTCGACGGCGGCCACCGCCTGCGCCTTGGTGATGGCCAGCGCCGCGACGGTCGCCGCCTGCTGCAGGGTGGCGACGTCGGCTTCGGTGTGCGGTCGGTCGCCGGCCAGGGCGACGATCCGGCCGTGGTCGAGCGATCCCGCGACGATCCGCACGCAGGCGGCCGGGAGGCTGGTGCCGCCCACGGGGCTCAGGCCGTCGCGCAGCCGCTCGGTGCGCAGCCGCCCCGAGCCGTCGACGGCGCCGGCCGTGGCCAGCCGGTCGAGCGCCTGCCGGTCTCCCGCGTGCTCCAGGACCCGTCCGTCTGCCGTGGTGATGAGCACCGCGCCGCCACCGAGCAGGGGCACCAGCCGCCCGGCCAGCTCGGGCAGCCCCCCGCCGTCCAGCACGATCTCGACGAGGGTGCGGTGCACGTCCTCGGCCCGGGTCAGCTCGGCGGACTGGGCGCGCAGGATCAGGGTGAGGCCCTGGGTGAGGACGTCGTCGAAGCCGACGTCGGCCGGCAGCAGCACGAGCGGAAACCCCCGGCGGTCGGCCTCCGCGGCCACCCCCGGCGGCAGGTCGTCGAGGTAGCGGCCGAGCTTGAGGGCCAGGCCCGCCAGTCCGCGCTCGTCCAGCTGGACGACGAGGCTGGTGAGCGCGGCCGGATCCTCGCGCAGGGGGTAGCCGGTGGTCAGCAGCAGCTCGCCGGGCTTCGTCCACGGGACGACGTCCGGGACCTCCATCACGTTCAGCTGGCGCACCACCCGGTCCATGCCGTCGGCTCCGGCCGTGACCGTCGCCCCGAGCATGGCCGGCACGCCGAGGATCTCCCGGACCGTGACGCCCGCCCGCGGAGGGTCGGGCAGCACCGCGGGAGCCGGCGCGACCGCCTTGGCAGGTATCGACATGCGCGGCACTGTAGCGAGCGCCGAGGGGGTGACCGGGTGGATCAGGTCCAGAAAACGGCGACGACGATGTTGAGCACGGTGAGGCCACCGATCGCGCCCCAGACACCCGTGGCGACCTGCGGCTTCTTCCGGTTGGTCCAGACCAGCCCGAGGATCACGAGCAGCACGACCAGCTTGACCGCGATCTTGGCGTTGTTGACCGGCTCGGCGTCGTCACCCATGGCCTGCAGCACGCCGACCAGGGCCAGCCCGGTCACCAGCTGGGTGAGCACCCCGTGCAGCATCGCGTTGTTCACGACCTTCTGCGCTGCGGACGCCTGGACGAGGAACCCCCCGAGCAGGCTGGCCAGGCCGATGAAGTGGACGACGACGAGGGTGTGCTCGAGCAACTCCATGCGCCCAGCCTAGGAGGCTCGGGCAGGCGCACTCGTCGAGGCTCGCGCTGGCAACACCGCCGGAGGGCCCCCGCGATCGTTGGCAGGTTCCGACATGCGCCGGGCGGGCACTCGCTGGCTAGCGTGGCCGGGACCCCGCTGGCGCTCGGCAGAGGAGACGTCCACATGGCCGCGGCGATCACCGAGGCGACCCCCGCGGTGGTGGGTGCCAGCGCGCCGGCCGACCTGCACGCCCTGCTCGCCGGCCCGGTCCGAGCGGCCGAGCCGCTGGCGGTGCTCCCGGCGGCGGTCTACCTGGACGTCGGCGACGACGTGCTCGCCGTGGTGGCCAGCGACGCC
>DAIRVJ010000082.1:3094-6327 GCA_036802895.1 Candidatus Nanopelagicales bacterium | reverse complement strand
AGCGCGGGTCAAGGCCTGCGCCGACCGGCTGCTGGGTCTCGGGCCGGGGCTCACCCCTGCCGGCGACGACGTCCTGGCCGGGCTGATGGTCGGGTGGCTGCACCTTCGCGGTCGGCGCGGCCTGGCGGCCCAGGCGCTGGCCGCGCACCTCGGCGCGCACGTCGTCGCGACCGCGACCGCACGCACGACGGCGCTGTCCGCCGCACTGCTGCGCCGCGCCGCCACGGGCGCCGCCGTGGACGAGGTGCACGCCGTCCTGCGCGCGGTGGCGTCCGGGGCCGGGGTCGACGTCGCCGTGGCGCGGCTGCTCACCGTCGGCCACACCTCGGGCGTCGCGCTCGCCCACGGCCTGCGGGTCGCCGCCGAGACCACCCTCGCCGGGCATCGGGAGGCAGCATGACCGACCACGTCGAGGTCCGCCGAGGCCGTTACCACGACTCGGTGGCGCTGATGCAGGTGAGCCGCGCGGCGTCCGGGGTCGAGGGGGTGGCCGCGGCGCTCGTCGCGATGGCCACCGAGCTGAACCTCGACCTGCTCGACGGCCTGGGGTTCGGCCGTCCCGAGGACGTCGGCGCCAACGACCTGCTCGTCGCGCTGCGGGCCGCGGACGACGACGCGCTGGGCCGGGGCCTGGCCGCGGTCGAGCAGGCGCTCGCCGACTCCATGGCCTCGCGCGGCGGCGAGGGCGGCGCGACCGAGGTCCCCGCCAGGACCACCGGCTCCGCGGTCCGTCGGTCCGGTGCCGGCCTGGTGCTGGTCTCCGTCCCCGGCCCGAACGCGTTCGTCGAGGCGATGGACGCGCTGGAGGCCGGCGCGTCGGTCATGGTGTTCAGCGACAACGTGCCGGTCGAGCAGGAGGTGCGGCTGAAGGACGAGGCCGCCGCGCGTGGCCTGCTCGTCATGGGTCCCGACTGCGGCACCGCGGTGGTCGACGGAGTCGGCCTGGGCTTCGCCACCGTCGTGCGCCCCGGGCCGGTCGGCCTGGTCGCCGCGTCCGGGACCGGCGCCCAGGAGCTGATGGCCCTGCTGGACGCCGCGGAGGTGGGCGTCAGCCACTGCCTCGGTGTCGGCGGGCGCGACCTGTCGTCGGCCGTCGGGGGCCGTTCGACGCTGGCCGCGCTGGCGGCGCTGGACGCCGACCCGGCCACCGAGGTCATCGTCCTGGTGTCCAAGCCGCCGGCGCCCGAGGTCGCCGACCGGGTGCGCGCCGAGGCCGCGAGGCTGACCACGCCGGTCGTCTTCGCGCTGCTCGGCCCCGGCCAGGACGACCTCACCGCGGCCGCCGAGCGGGCAGTGCGGGCGGTCGGGGGTGAGCCGCCCGAGTGGCCGGCCTGGCTGCCCTCCCCTGCGCCGGGCCCGCGGGCCGGCTGGCTGCGCGGGCTGTTCGCCGGCGGGACGCTGTGCGACGAGGCCATGGTCGTGGCGGCCGAGCGACTGGGACCGGTGCGGTCGAACATCCCGCTCGACCCGGCCTGGGCGCTGCCTGCGTCGATGACCGCCGACGGGCACCTGATGGTCGACTACGGTGACGACGCGCTCACCCGGGGCCGCGCGCACCCGATGATCGACCCGACGCTGAGGGCCGAGCGGCTGACCGTCGAGTCCGCTGATCCGTCGGTCGGCGTGCTGCTGCTGGACGTGGTCCTCGGCCACGGCGCCGATCCCGACCCTGCGGGCGGGCTGGCCGAGCCGGTGCGGGCCGCCGTCCGGGCCGGGAAGGCCGTCGTCGTCTCGCTGTGCGGCAGCTCGGGCGACCCCCAGGGGCTGGGTGGGCAGGCCGCGGCGCTGCGTGACGCGGGGGCGGCCGTGTTCCTGTCGAACGCGCAGGCGGCCCGCTTCGCCGTGGGCCTGGTCGAAGGGGGCCGGCCATGACGCTGCCGTCGTCGTCCTCGGTCGTCACCGTCGGCGCGGGGCTGTTCGCCGACGCCCTGCGGGCGCAGGCGGTCGACGTCCACGAGGTGGCCTGGCACCCGCCGGCCGACGAGTCCGACGCGCGGGCGCTGGCCCGGGTGTCGGCCGACCCGCGCCGAGCCACGGCCAACGCGGAGGCGGCGGCCCGGATGCTCGCCACCGGGGCTCGGCTGGTCGACGTCCGGCCGGCCGGTGAGGTGCTGGGGCTCGGGCGGGAGGACTTCCTGCACGCCGGGCCGCCGATCGACTGGGCGCGGGCGTCCGGGCCGATGCGCGGCGCGCTGCTCGGGGCGGTGCTGCTGGAGGGGCTCGCGGACGACGCCGGCGCGGCCGAGGCGCTGCTGGCGTCGGGGTCGGGGTACACGCTCGACCCCTGCCACCACCACCGGGCGGTCGGCCCGATGGCGGGCGTCGTCACGGCGTCCATGTGGGTGCTCGAGCTCGAGGACCCGGCGACGGGGGCACGGGCGGCGTGCACCCTGAACGAGGGCCTGGGCAAGGTGCTGCGCTACGGCGCGTACGGGCCGGAGGTCCTCGACCGGCTGCGCTGGATGTCGGCCGTGCTGGGTCCGGCGCTGCAGTCGGCGGTGCGGCGCGCGGGCGGGGTCGACGTCACCGCGATCATCGCGCAGATGCTGCAGATGGGCGACGAGGGGCACAACCGCAACCGGGCAGGCACCTCGCTGTTCCTGCGGGCGGTCGTCCCCGACCTGGTGGAGTCGGGGCTGCCGGCGTCCGACGTCGCGGCCGTGGTGCGCTTCGTCAACGGCAACGACCACTTCTTCCTCAACCTGACCATGCCGGCGTGCAAGCTGTCGTGCGACGCGGCGCGCGGGCTGCCCGGGTCGACGGTGGTCACCGCGATGGCGCGCAACGGCACCGACTTCGGCCTGCAGGTGTCGGGCACCGGTGACCGGTGGTTCACGGCGCCGGCGGAGGTCCCGGACGGGCTCTACCTGGGCGCCTACGGCCCGGACGACGCCAACCCGGACATCGGCGACTCGGCGATCACCGAGACCGGCGGGATCGGCGGCTTCGCGCTCGCCGCGGCGCCGGCCATCGTCGCGTTCGTGGGCGGCACGGTCGACGACGCGCTGGGCACCACCCGCCGGATGTACGAGATCACCCTCGCGGAGAACCCGGCCTACCAGATCCCGGTCCTGGGCTTCCGCGGAACGCCGACCGCGATCGACGTCACCCGCGTCCTGCGCACCGGCGTCCTGCCGCAGATCACGACGGGGATCGCCGGCCGGGTGGCCGGTACCGGTCAGGTCGGGGCCGGGCTGGTGCTGCCACCGCAGGCCTGCTTCTCGGCGGCGCTG
>DAIRVJ010000082.1:0-2994 GCA_036802895.1 Candidatus Nanopelagicales bacterium | reverse complement strand
TGGTCAACGAGGGCGGCGGATCCGGGCCACGCCGGCCTCCAGGTCGACGTCGAAGGGGGGCGCGCCCTCCTCGTCGTCCTCGCGGCGCAGGGCCTCCGCCCGCTTCTCCTCCTGCCACGAGCCGCCCTGCCCGTAGAACACGTTGGCCTGCTCCATCGCGGCGCCCAGCGCGGCCCCGGCCGACCCGGCACCGCCGGCCAGCCGGGTCATGAACCCGCTGCGCCCGGCCAGCTCGTCGGTGCTGTCCACGTCCCGCGGGTCCCCGGCGTCGTCGCAGGGCACCTCCACGACCGCGTCCGGGTGCTCGGCCAGGTACGCCCGCGCCCCGACCTCCCCGACCGCAAGGTCGGCCACGCCGGTCCAGTGCTCGCGCCCGATCAGCACCGGGTGACCACGCTCCCCCCGGTACGTCGCCACCGCGAGCCCGGCACCGGCGGCCCGGGCCGCGCGCACCCGGTGCACCGCCTCGGACTGCACGTCCGGGGTGTCGACGAGCAGGACGACGGCCGCGTCCACCTGGGCTCCCCCCAGCGCCGCCGACGTGAGCCCCGCCCGCAGCGAGGAACCCAGCCCCTCGCGCCAGGCCTCGTTCAGCACGACCGCGTCCGCGCCCGGCACGTCCACCACCGCCGCACCCAGGACAACGACCACCGGCGCGCACCCGCCGAGCCGCAGCACCCGGACCGCCCGGTCGACCAGCCGGTCGCCGTCGAGCACCACCAGCGCCTTCGGCCCGCCGAAGCGGCGCCCCTCGCCGGCGGCCAGCACCAGACCGGCGACGGTCACCGAGGCCCGTCCCGATGGATCGGGCCGTCGGTCCCGGCCAGCCGCTGCCCCGAGCCACCCCAGTGCGCGGCGATGACCTCCGCCGCGATCGACACCGCGGTCTCCTCCGGCGTGCGGGCCCCGATGTCCAGGCCGATCGGGGAGGCCAGCCGGGCCAGCTCGGCGTCGGTCAGGCCGCTCTCGCGCAGCCGGGCCAGCCGGTCCTCGTGGGTCGCCCGGCTGCCCATCGCCCCGACGTACGCCGCCGGCGTACGCAGCGCCACCTCGAGCAGCGGCACGTCGAACTTCGGGTCGTGGGTGAGCACGCAGATGACGGTCCGGGCATCCACCTCGGTGCGGGCCAGGAACCGGTGCGGCCAGTCGACGACGACCTCGTCGGCGTCCGGGAAGCGCTTGGTCGTGGCGAACACCGGTCGGGCGTCGCAGACGGTGACGTGGTAGCCGAGGAACCGGCCCATCCGGGCCACCGCACCGGCGAAGTCGATCGCGCCGAACACCAGCATCCGCGGCGGCGGCGCGTACGACTGCACGAAGACGGCCAGGTCGTCGCCCCGGCGCTCGCCGTCGGCGCCGTAGTGCAGGGTGCCGGTGCGGCCGGCCTCGAGCATGCCCCGGACGTCGTCCGCGACCGCCTGGTCCAGCCGCGCCGAGCCCAGCGAGCCGGACGCGCGGTCCGGCCAGACGACCCGCTTCGCGCCCAGCCGCCCCGGCCCGTCGACCACCGTGGCGACGGCGACCGGACGGTGCGCGCGGACCGACTCGACGACCTGGGGCAGGTCGGGGAACGTCTGCGCCGACACCGGCTCGACGAACACGTCCAGGATGCCGCCGCAGGTGAGCCCCACCGCGAACGCGTCGTCGTCGCTCACGCCGTACCGCTGAAGCACCGGCTCGCCGCTGGCGATCACCTGCTGGGCCAGCTCGTAGACGGCGCCCTCGACGCAGCCGCCGCTCACGCTGCCGACCACCTCCCCGGACGCCGACACCGCCATCGCCGCGCCCACCTCGCGGGGTGCGGACTTCCACGTCTGCACCACGGTCGCCAGCCCGAAGGTGGCCCCCTGGGCGTACAGGCGGGCCACGTCGGCCACGACGTCACGCACGGCGCACGCCGCCCTGCGACACCAGGGCGGTCAGCCGCTCGAGGGCGGCCAGGCTGTGCCCGGAGACGAAGTCGTCGACGTGCGGCAGGGCCGCGGCCATGCCGGCGGTCAAGGGCCGGTAGCCCTCGCGGGCCTTGTGCGGGTTCACCCAGACCACCCGGTGGGCCAGCCGGTGCAGCCGGGCCATCTGCTCGGCGAGCAGCGACGGGTCGCCGCGCTCCCACCCGTCGGAGGCCAGCACGACGACCGCGCCGCGGGCCGTGCCACGCTGCCCGTACCGGTCGAGGAACGCCTTCAGCTCCCCGCCCAGCCGGGTTCCGCCGCTCCAGTCCGGCACCGTCGCCGACACGGCGGCCAGGGCGGCGTCGGCGTCCCTTGCGGCGATCTCCCGGGTGATCCGGGTAAGCCGGGTGCCGACCGTGAAGACCTCCGTGCGCGGCCGCTGTCGGACGCAGGCGTGCGCGAAGCGCAGCAGGGTGTCGGCGTACGGCGCCATCGACCCGCTGACGTCGAGCAGCAGCACCATGCGGCGGGACCGCTGCGAGCGACGGTGCCGCCGCAGCCGGGCCGGCTCGCCACCGCGCTCGAGCATCTCCCGCACGGTGCGGCGCGGGTCGAGCGGGCCGCGGGCGTCCGGCCGCAGCCGGCGCGACGACCGCAGCGGAGCGGGGGCGGCGAGCAGGGCCAGCAGGCGGTTGAGCTCGGCCCGCTCGGCCGCGTTCAGGGCCGACACGTCGCGGTGCCGCAGGACCTCCTGCGGGCTCGCGGTCGCCGCTGTCGAGGGGTCGCCGGGGTCGGCGCGGGCGTCGTCCCCGCCCGGGACGGCGACTTCCCGCGGGATCCGGACGACCGGCACCCGACGCAGCGGATCCGGCCGCTCGCCGCCGAACCAGCCGGCGAACACCCGGTCGTACCGGGGCAGGTCGTCCGGTCCCGCGCACAGGGTGAGCCGGCCGGCCCAGTAGACGTCGTGTTCGCGGGCCAGGTCCAGCTCGGCCAGCGCCGCCACCATGGCCTGCACCCGGTCCGGTCCGGCGTCCACCCCCGCCGCGCGCAGCGCCCGGGCGAACCCGACCAGCCGGGCCAGCAGGGCCGTCGGGGCCGT
>DAIRVJ010000081.1:0-10350 GCA_036802895.1 Candidatus Nanopelagicales bacterium | reverse complement strand
GTCGGCTGCTCGTTCAAGGCCGAGCTGCGCGGGGACGAGGTCGTCCGGATGGTGCCGTACAAGGGCGGCGGCGCCAACGAGGGGCACTCGTGCGTCAAGGGCCGGTTCGCGTTCGGGTATGCCACGCACAGCGAACGGGTGCTCAGCCCGCTCGTGCGGGAGTCGATCGCCGACCCCTGGCGGGAGGTCGGCTGGGACGAGGCGATCGGGCACGTGGCCCGCCGGCTGGGCGAGATCCAGGCCGAGCACGGGGTCGGGTCCATCGGCGGCATCACCTCGTCCCGGTGCACCAACGAGGAGGTCTACGCCGTCCAGAAGATGGTGCGCGCCGCGTTCGGCAACAACAACGTCGACACGTGCGCTCGGGTGTGCCACTCCCCCACCGGCTACGGCCTGAAGCAGACGTTCGGGACGTCGGCCGGCACGCAGGACTTCCGCTCGGTCGCGGCCGCCGACGTCATCGTGGTCATCGGCGCGAACCCCACCGACGGGCACCCGGTGTTCGCCTCGCGGATGAAGCGACGCCTGCGCGAGGGCGCCCAGCTGATCGTCGTGGACCCGCGCCGGATCGACCTGGTCCGCTCCCCGCACGTCTCGGCGGCGCACCACCTGCAGCTCGCCCCCGGTACCAACGTCGCGGTCATCAACGCGATGGCCCACGTGGCCGTGACCGAGGGCCTGGTCGACCAGTCGTTCGTCGACGACCGCTGCGAGGGCTTCGCCGAGTGGGCGGAGTTCATCGCCCGGCCCGAGAACAGCCCGGAGTCCGCGGAGGTGTCGACCGGGGTGCCGGCGGCGCAGCTGCGGGCGGCGGCCCGGCTGTACGCGACGGCCCGCAACGCTGCGATCTACTACGGGCTCGGCGTCACCGAGCACAGCCAGGGCTCGACCATGGTCATGGGCATGGCCAACCTGGCCATGGCCACCGGCAACATCGGGCGCGACGGTGTCGGGGTCAACCCGCTGCGTGGGCAGAACAACGTCCAGGGCTCGTGCGACATGGGGTCGTTCCCGCACGAGCTGCCCGGGTACCGGCACGTGTCCGACGTCGCCGTCCGGCAGGTGTTCGAGCAGCTGTGGGGGCGGGAGATCCAGGCCGAGCCGGGGCTGCGGATCCCCAACATGCTGGACGCCGCCCTCGACGGGTCGTTCCGGGCCCTGTTCATCCAGGGCGAGGACCTCGCCCAGTCCGACCCCAACACCCAGCACGTGGTGGCCGCGCTCTCGGCCCTGGAGCTGGTCGTCGTCCAGGACCTGTTCCTCAACGAGACGTCGAGGTTCGCCCACGTGTTCCTGCCGGGGACGTCGTTCCTGGAGAAGGACGGCACGTTCACCAACGCCGAGCGACGGATCAACCGGGTGCGCCCGGTGATGCAGCCCCGGTCCGGCAAGCACGAGTGGCAGGTCGCCTGCGAGATCGCGCAGGCGATGGGCTACCCGATGTCCTACGCGCACCCCCGCGAGATCATGGCCGAGATCGCGGCCACCACCCCGACGTTCAGCGGGGTCTCGTTCGACCTGCTGGACGCCGTGGGCAGCGTCCAGTGGCCGTGCAACGCAGCGGCGCCGTCCGGCACCACCGTCATGCACGTCGACGGCTTCGTGCGGGGCAAGGGCCGGTTCGTCGCGACGCCGTTCGTGCCGACCGAGGAGCGCAGCACGCGCAAGTACCCGCTGATCCTCACCACGGGACGGATCCTCAGCCAGTACAACGTGGGGGCGCAGACTCGCCGGACCGCCAACGTGGCCTGGCACCCCGAGGACGTCCTGGAGATCCACCCGCACGACGCCGAGGACCGTGGGATCGGCGACGGCGACCTGGTCCGGATGGCCAGCCGGGTCGGGGAGACCACGCTGCACGCCGAGATCACCGACCGGGTGCCGGTCGGCGTGGTCTACACGACGTTCCACCATCCGGTGACGGGGGCCAACGTGGTGACGACCGAGCACTCCGACTGGGCGACGAACTGCCCGGAGTACAAGGTCACCGCCGTCCAGGTGGGTCGGGCGGTCGGTGGACGATGAGCGGGCGATGAGTAGGCCGCCGGAGGTGCGGCTGGCCAACGACGTCGCCGCCCAGTTCCGCCACCTGCCCGCCGACGAGGGCGCGGCCGCGGTGGCGAACCACCTCCGCCTGTTCTGGGATCCGCGGATGCGGGCCCGACTCGCCGACTGGGTGGAGTCCGGCGCTGATGGCCTGGACCCGCTGGCGGTGGCGGCGTCCGAGTTGCTCGTCACGCGCTGACCGGTCGCCGCGAGCCTTGCCCGGGCGCCGCCGGTTGACCCCTCCGGCGGGCGGCGACAGGGTGGGCGGGTGCCCCCCGAGCTGATCCTCACGCTGTCCTGCCCGGACCGGCCGGGCATCGTCCACGAGGTCACCGGCTTCCTGGTGGACGTCGGGGGCAACATCCTGGCCAGCCAGCAGTTCGGCGACGCCAGCACCGGGACGTTCTTCATGCGCGTGCAGGTCGAGCTGCCGGCGGTCGAGCCGCCGACGGCCGATCGGCTCGACCTGCTGCGCGCCGGCTTCGCGCCGGTCGCCGAGGCGTTCGCGATGCGGTGGGAGCTGCACGACGCCCGCCAGCGGCACCGGGTGCTGCTCATGGCCAGCCGGTTCGGCCACTGCCTCAACGACCTGCTGTACCGGCAGAGCATCGGGGCGCTGAACGCCGAGTTCCCCGCGATCGTCAGCAACCACCGCGACTTCGCGGGCACCGCGGCCGCGTACGGCATCCCCTTCCACCACGTCCCGGTCACCGCGGCGGGCAAGCCGCAGGCCGAGGCCACGCTGCTCGAGCTGGTGCGGTCGCTGGACGTCGACCTGGTCGTGCTGGCCCGGTACATGCAGGTGCTCAGCGACGACCTGTGCCGCCGGCTGGAGGGGCGGGCCATCAACATCCACCACTCGTTCCTGCCCAGCTTCAAGGGGGCCAAGCCCTACCAGCAGGCTCACGACCGCGGCGTCAAGCTCATCGGCGCGACCGCCCACTACGTCACGGCCGCCCTCGACGAGGGCCCGATCATCGAGCAGGAGGTCGAGCGGGTCGACCACTCGATGGACCCGGACGCGCTCGCCGCGGTCGGCCGGGACGTCGAGTGCCGGGCGCTGGCCCGCGCCGTCGCCTGGCACTGCGAGCAGCGGGTGCTGCTGAACGGCACGCGGACCGTGGTCTTCCGCTGAGGGTCCTGGCGTACGGTCGACCTGTGGGGCTGTACCGCGAGCGGATCCTGCCGCACCTCGTCGACCGGGCCTGCGGCAGCGGGGAGCTGGCGAGCTGGCGGCTGCGCGCGGTCGAGGGGCTCACCGGTCGGGTCGTCGAGATCGGCTTCGGGTCCGGCCACAACGTGCCGCACTACCCCGCGGGGGTGCAGGTCGTGTACGCGGTCGAGCCGGCCGAGCTGGCCGGGCGGCTGGCCACGGCCCGGCTGGACGCGTCGGCGGTCCCGGTGGAGCACGTCGGGCTGGACGGCTCGGACATCCCCCTGGAGGACGGATCCTGCGACGCCGCCCTGACGACGTTCACGCTGTGCACGCTCCCGGACGCGCTGACCGCGCTGGCCCAGCTGCGCCGGGTGCTGGTGCCGGGTGGACGCCTGCACTTCCTCGAGCACGGGCTGGCGCCGGACCCGAGCGTGGCTCGCTGGCAGCGGCGGCTGGAGCCGATCCAGCGGCGGGTCGCCGACGGCTGCCACCTGACCCGCCAGCCCGACGCGCTCATCGAGGCCGCCGGATTCACCCTCGAGCACGTCGAGCAGTCCTATGCCCGCGGCCCCCGCCCGTGGAACTACCTCACCGTCGGCACCGCGGTGAACCCGCCCCGTTGACCAGGCGTGGCAGGTGAACGTGTGCGGCAACAGGTGCCCTCACCCGTTACCGTCCACGCTCACCTGTTGGGGCAGGACGACGGGCGGGGCGCCGAAGCCGCTCAGAGCTGCAGCGCGTCCTCGCCCAGCACCCGATCGAGGACGTCGAGCAGCCGGTCGGCGTCGTCCGCGGTCCACACCAGCGGCGGCTTGATCTTCAGCACGTTGTGCGCCGGGCCGTCCGTGCTGACCAGGACGCCCAGGGCCTTCATCCGGTCGACGACGTGGGCCGCGTGCGCGCCGGCCGGCGCCCGGCTCTCGCGGTCCAGGACCAGCTCGATCCCGACGTACATCCCGAGCCCGCGGACGTCGCCGACGATCGGGTGACGCCGGGCCAGCTGCCACGCCCCGTCGACGATCCGCCGCCCGACCACCTCGGCCCGCTCGGGCAACCGCTCCTCCTCGAGCACGTCCAGGACCGCCAGGCCGACCGACGCGGCCACCGGGTTGCCGCCGAAGGTGTTGAAGTACTCCATCCCGTTGGCGAAGGCGTCGGCCACCTGCTGCGTGGTCACCACCGCCGCGAGCGGGTACCCGTCGCCCGCCGGCTTGCCCACCGTGACGACGTCCGGCAGCACGCCCTGCGTCGCGAAGCCCCAGAAGGCGCGCCCCACCCGCCCGAAGCCGACCTGCACCTCGTCGACGATGAACAGCCCGCCGGCCGCCCGCACGACGTCCGCCGCCTCGGCCAGGTACCCCTCGGGCAGCACGACCTGACCCCCGCAGCCCACCATCGACTCGGCGATCATCCCGGCCACCGGCCGCCCCGCCGCCCGGATCTCGTCGACACACCGCCGGACGTCGGCCGCGTAGGCGCGGGCGGTCTCGCGGCCGTACCCGCGGAACGGTCCGCGGTAGGGGTCGGGCAGCGCCGCGGTGCGCACCCACTCCGGCGGCCCGCTGCCCCCGGGGCCGGCGTGCTTGTACGGGCTGACCTCGATGAGCGCCTGGGTGTGCCCGTGGTACCCCGCCTCCAGGCAGACCATGTCCCGCGCGCCGGTGAACGTCCGCACCAGCCGCAGCGCCAGGTCGTTGGCCTCGCTGCCCGAGTTGACCAGGTAGCAGACGGACAGGGGGTCCGGCAGCGTGGCGGTGAGCCGGCGCGCGTACTCGAGGACGGCCTCGTGCAGGTAGCGGGTGTTGGTCGCCAGCACCGCCATCTGCCGCGACCCGGCCGCGACCACCCGCGGGTGGCAGTGCCCGACGTGGGCGACGTTGTTGACCGAGTCCAGGTACGCCCGACCCTCGTCGTCGTACAGCCACGCCCCCGCGCCGCGGACGATCCGCAGCGGCTGCGCGTACGACAGGCTGAGGTTGCGGCCCAGCCGCGTCCGTCGCTCGGCGAGGGTCTGCGCCAGCGGCCGCAGCGGCGCCGGCAGGGCGGCCGGCGGGGGCTGCACGAGCAGCGCCGGGTCGGGCGACAGCCCCAGCCACAGCGCCCGCTGCGACGGTGCGGCGACGCCGGGGACGTCGCCGTCCAGGTCCAGCAGGTCCAGCAGCAGCTGGACGTGGACGTGCGGCGCCCAGCCGCCGTTGTCCGCAGGCGTGCCGACCCAGCCGACGAGCCCACCGGCCGGGATCTCGTCGCCCACGGCGAGCCGACCGAGCGACTCCCGCGAGAGATGGCCGTACAGGCTGAAGAACGCCAGGCCGTCGTCCGTGGCGTGCTCGAGAACCACGACCGGCCCGTAGTCGAGCCAGGCGGTGTTGTCGCAGGCGACCCGCACCCGGCCGGCGAGCGGTGCGTGCACCGGGGTGCCCGGCCGCGACCAGACGTCCAGCCCGAGGTGGACCGTGCGGCGCTCCGCGCCCGGCCCGGCCGCCGCCGCGAACTCCGGCGCGGTGTAGCAGAGCCGGGCCTCGCCGTACCCGCCCAGCCCCACGGCGTCCGGGTCGCCGTCGACGGCCTCCCGCACCAGCCGGTCGAACCGCTCGGGCGCCGCGGCCAGGTCAGCGGCCGCGAACGTGGGGCTGCCCACCGACAGGTCGACCGGGAACGTCCGCAGTGCCGACCACGGCGCGCCCAGCAACGCCACGGCGGTGGTCGCCTGCAGGTGGGCGAGCACCCGGTCGGCGTCCGGGTGGGCGGGCAGCCCGCAGGCCACCCGCAGCGCGTAGTGGGCCAGCCGTGGATGGACCTCCTCGATCGCGACCAGGGCCGCCCAGGCGGGCTCCTCGCTGACCGAGAGGTACGGGTCGTCTGGGCGCTGCGCCTGCTGGACGGCGCTGTGGCAGACGCTGACCGCCAGCCGGACGCGGACCAGCGCCCACAGCACGGCGAGCTCGGCCGCGTCCAGCGGGCACTCGGCGTGGAAGCCGGCGACCACCGTCGCGACCGCGCCCAGCGGGTCGGGGCTGCCCAGCAGGCCGTAGGCCGCGGCGACGGCCGGCTCGGCGACGACGACGCTGTGCACCAGGTCGCCGAAGTCGAGCAGCCCCGCGACCCGGGTGTACCGGCCGGCCGGCTCGGCAGGGTCGCCCGGGTCGACCAGGACGTTGTGGTCGTTCGCGTCGCCGTGCACGACGGCCCGCCGTAGCGAGCCGAGGTGCGGCTCGACCTCCCGCTCGAACGCCTCCAGCGCCCGGTCGAGCAACGCCCGGCGGGCGGGGTTCACGACGGCGGACCGGCGCTCGCGCAGCACCGGCCCGGCCTGGGCGACGTCCCAGTGGTGGCTGCGGTGGGCGCCGGGGTGGTCGAACTCGGCCAAGGCGGTGGTCAGCCGACCGAGCACCCGGCCCACGTCGGTGAGCAGGTCGGGCGTCCGGTGCCGGACGTCGGCCAGCCGGACCCCCGGCAGCCAGCGGACCAGACGCACCAGGTGGCCGTCGTGGGCGATCACGTCGGACCCGTCGAGGGCCGGCACCGGCTGCTGACAGGGCAACCCGGCGGCCACCGCGCGGCGGGCCGCCGCCACCTGCGCGCCGACCGCCTCCGGGGACTCCCCCGCGTGCGAGACCTTGAGGACGTACGCCGGGCGACGGTCGACGTCCAGGCGCAGGTTCTGGTCCCGCTCACCGGGCAGCGGGTGCGCCGTGGCCGCGACGACGCCGAAGCGAGCCTCGGCCAGCCGTTCGGCGTCGGCAGCGGACAGGGCGGGCAGCGGCCCCAGCGGCGTCGGCACGAACCGGAGCCTACGGACCACCCGGCGGTCGTTCGCCTCTACCCGTCCCAGCACCGCCCATGACCATGGGACTGGGAGACGAGCATGCCGGACGTCGTCGTCGTCGAGGGTCTGCGCAAGGCGTACGGACCCCGCGTCGCCCTGGACGGGTTGGCGCTGCGGGTGGCCGAGGGGGAGATCTTCGGGATCCTCGGCCCCAACGGGGCGGGCAAGACGACCACGGTCGAGTGCGTGGAAGGCCTGCGCCGACCGGACGCCGGCCGGATCCGGGTGCTCGGCCTCGATCCGACCACCGACGGGACGGCGGTGCGCCGACGGATCGGCGCCCAGCTGCAGGACTCGGCGCTGCCCGACCGGATGCGAGTCGGCGAAGCCCTGGCGCTGTTCGCCGCGCTCGCACCGGGCGGGCCGCCCTGGGAGCCGCTGCTCGACCAGTGGGGGCTGACCGACCACCGCCGGGCGTCCTTCGGCACCCTGTCCGGGGGTCAGCGGCAGCGGCTGTTCATCGCGCTCGCCCTCGTCAACGCGCCGGAGGTGGTCTTCCTCGACGAGCTGACGACCGGGTTGGACCCCCAGGCCCGGCGGGAGGCCTGGGACCTGATCGAGCAGGTACGGGCCAGCGGGACCACCGTCGTCCTGGTGACCCATCTCATGGACGAAGCCGAGCGGCTGTGCGACCGGCTCGTCGTCGTGGCCGGCGGACGGGTCGTCGCGTCCGGCTCACCCGCCGACCTGGTCGAGCGAGCGATCCCGGGGCTGCGGGTGCGGTTCACGGTGGAGCCCGCCACCGCGTGCGAGTACCTGTCCGCCCTGCCCGGGGTCGAGAGCGTGAGCCGAGCCGGCGGCCAGGTCACCGTGACCGGCACCGGCCCGGTGCTGGCCCGCGTGGGCCATGCGCTGGTGGAGCACGGGGTCGAACCGACCGACCTCCGGGTCGAGCGCCCTACCCTGGAGGACGCGTACCTCAGGCTGGTCGGCGCGCGATGACCACCCGCCAAGGCCTCGGTGCGCTCACCCGGTCGGAGTGGCGGCTGTACCTGCGCGACCCGGCGGCGGCCTTCTTCGCGCTGGTGCTGCCGCTGGTCGTGCTCGTCGTCCTCATGCAGGTGTTCGGCAACACCCCCGACCCCGGGGACGTGGCGTTCCGCGGTCGGGGGCCGAGTGACTTCTACGTGCCGGGCTACCTGGCGCTGGCGGTGTCGGCGGTGGGGCTGTTCGGGCTGCCGGTCCGACTCACGTCGTACGACGAGAGCGGGGTGCTGCGCCGGTTCGCGGCGTCCGGCATGGCGCCGTCGACGCTGTTCGCGGCCGAGGGGGCGGTCGGGTCCGTGGTCGGGACGCTCGGCGCCGGAGTCATGCTCGCGGTCGCGTTCGGCGGCTACCCGCTCGACGGGCCGGTCGACGTCGTCGGCGTGGCGGTCGGGTTCGTCCTCGCCACGGCCATGTTCCTCGGCGTGGGCCTGCTGCTCGGGGCCGTGCTGCGCACGTCGCGGGCCGCGCAGTCGGCCGGGCTGGTGCTGTTCTTCCTCGGGTTGTTCCTGTCCGGCACCGGTCCGCCCCGCGAGCTGCTCGGCGGGGGGCTCGGCCTGGTCGGCGACGCGCTGCCCACGACGTACGCCGTGCAGGCGATGCAGGACCCGTGGCTCGGCGACGGCTGGAACCTGCCGGCGCTCGGTCTCTGCCTGGGGGTCGCCGTCGCGGGGACGCTGCTGGCCCGCCGGCTGGTCCGCTGGGGCGGCTGACAGCAGCCCTGGCGAGGCCTAGGTTGACCCCGGACGGCTGTCGATCCGCGGCATCCCCGTTCGTCGTGACGGTGACGAGCAGCGCGACCAGCCACACCCGAGGAAGGGACCGACTCATGCAGCGCTACATGTTCTTGATCTTCGGCGACGAGAGCGAGCGCCCGGAGCCCACGCCCGAGGAGTGGGAGCGGATGATGCAGGCGCACCGCGCGTGGGCCGGCGAGGTCGAGGCCGCTGGGGCGACGATCGTCGCCGGCGAGGCGCTCGCGCCGGCGGGCACGGCGACCTCGGTGCGGCAGGGCGATGCGGGCGCGCTGGTCACCGACGGGCCGTTCGCCGAGACCAAGGAGGCCCTCGGTGGCTTCTACACGGTGGACTGCCCCGACCTGGACGTCGCCCTGGCGCTGGCCAAGACGCTGCCCGCCGGCGGTGTCGAGGTGCGGCCGGTCGTCCCGACGTCCTGACCCGGCGACGCCGCGAACCTGGCGACCGACGCGAAGCCTCCCGTCCGGTGCCCGAACTGCCGGACGCTGCAGCCGCGGTGGCCGAGGCGCACCGTCGCGAGTGGGGACTCGTCCTCGCCGCGACGGCGCGGCTCACCGGCGGCGACCTCGACCTGGCCGAGGAGGCCACGCAGGAGGCCTTCCTGGCGGCCCTGGAGACCTGGCCGGTGCGGGGGGTGCCGGACCGTCCGGGGGCCTGGCTGACGACCGCCGCGCGCCGGGCGGCCGTCGACCGGATCCGGCGGGCGGCCACCCTGCGCGGCAAGCTGCGGCTGCTGGCGGTGGACGGGGCGGACGCGGCGGGGGGCGGAGCCGGTGCCGACGAGGAGCCCGACGTGATCCCTGACGACCGGCTGCGTCTGGTGTTCACCTGCTGCCACCCCGCCCTGGCCCCGGAGGCCCGCACCGCGCTGACGTTGCGCCTGGTGTGCGGCCTGACGACGGCGGAGATCGCGCGGGCCTTCCTCGTCCCCGAGGCGACGATGGCCGCACGGATCACCCGGGCGAAGAAGAAGATCACCGTGGCGGCCATCCCCTACCGGGTGCCCGCGCGCGAGGACCTGCCCGAGCGGATGGACGCCGTGCTGACCGTCGTCCACCTGGTGTTCACGGCCGGCCATTCGTCGGCGACCTCGGACGACCTGGTCCGCGCCGACCTGGTCGGTCGCGCGCTGGACCTGGCCAGGGTGCTGGCCGCCCTGCTCCCGACCGAGCCGGAGGCGCTGGGCCTGCTCGCGCTGCTCGAGCTGACCGACTCGCGCCGCGACACCCGGCTGGACGATGCCGGTCGGTTGGTGCTGCTGGAGGACCAGGACCGCAGCCGCTGGGACGGTGCGCTGATCGCGCACGGGCTCGCCCTGCTGGACCGGGCCGTCCGGCTGACGTCGACCGAGCGTCCCGCCGGACGGTTCGTGCTGCAGGCCGCGATCGCGGCCGAACACGCCGAGGCCGTCTCGTTCGACGCGACCGACTGGCCGGCCGTCACGGCGCTGTACGCCCGGCTGCTGGGCGTGTGGCCGAACCCGGTGGTCGCGGTCAACCACGCGATCGCGCTGTCGTACGTCGTGGGGCCGGGCGGCGGCCCGCTCGCGGCCCTGGCCGAGCTCGACGAGCTCGCCG
>DAIRVJ010000080.1:0-10421 GCA_036802895.1 Candidatus Nanopelagicales bacterium | reverse complement strand
GTCGGCGTCCTCGGCGGGTTCACCACCTTCTCGGCCTACTCCGTCGAGACGATCGACCTCGTCCGCGGCGGCGCCGTCACCACCGCCGTGCTCTACGCCGGGGGCTCGCTGCTCGCCGGACTCGTGGCCGTGCGGGCCGGGCGGCTGCTGGCCGCGGCCGCCGACCTCCGTGGAAGGGATGCCTGATGGAGATCACCGGACCTGCGCTGCGGCTGACCGTCGTCCTGGGTGAGAGCGACCAGTGGCACCACAAGCCGGTCTACACCGAGATCGTGCACCGCGCGCACGCCGCGGGGCTCGCGGGTGCGTCGGTGTTCCGGGGGATCGAGGGCTACGGCCGGGCGAACCACATCCACACCACCCGGATCCTCAGCCTCTCCGACGACCTGCCGGTGACGGTGGTTGTGGTGGACGCTGACGCGAAGGTGCGAGCGTTCCTGCCCGAGCTCGAGGAGCTGCTCACCGGCGGGCTCGCGATCGTCGAGCCGGTCGAGGTCGTGCGATACGTGTGACCGTCCCGGACGCCGTCCTGGTGGCGGCTGGGGCCGCCGTCGGTGCCCCTCTGCGCTTCCTGCTCGATCGAGCGATCCAGCGGCGGGTGTCCGGCGCCTTCCCGTGGGGGACGTTCACGGTGAACGTGGCCGGCTGCTTCGTCCTCGGCGTGGTGGCGGCCGGTGGCTCGCACACCGCCGCCCTGTTCGTCGGCGTCGGCCTCTGCGGCGCGTTCACCACGTTCTCGACGTTCGGCCACGAGACTGAGCGTCTGCTCGCCTCTGGCTCCCGACAGGTCGCTGCCGCCAACGTCGTCGGCTCGGCCTCGGCCGGTCTGGTTGCCGCCGCGGCGGGCTGGTGGATTGGGTAGCGTCCGGCCATGAGGCGTCGACGCTGGCCGGCCGTCCTCGCCTGGCTCGCCGTCGTCGTCTGCCTGGCGGTGATCGCCGGCACGATCGGGGCGCTGTGGATCACCCGCCGATCGTTCCCGCAGGTGTCCGGGTCGGTGGACGTGCCGGGTCTGCAGGGTCGAGTCGAGGTCGTGCGCGACGCCTACGGGATCCCCCAGCTGTACGCGGACAGCCCGGACGACCTGTTCCTCGCCCAGGGCTACACGCACGCCCAGGACCGGTTCTGGGAGATGGACTTCCGTCGGCATGTGACGGCCGGGCGCCTCGCCGAGCTGTTCGGCGCGGACCAGGTGGAGACCGACGCGTTCATCCGCACGCTGGGCTGGCGTCGGGTGGCCGAGCGCGAGCTTCCGCTGCTGGACCAGCGGACCGTCGCGGCGCTCGAGGCCTACAGCCGTGGCGTCAACGCCTACCTGGCCGGGCGGGCGAAGACGGAGGTGGCGCTGGAGTACGCCGTCCTCGGTCTGCAGAACACCGGCTATCGGATCGAGCCGTGGGGACCGGTCGACTCCCTGGCCTGGCTGAAGGCCATGGCGTGGGACTTGCGCGGCAACATGCAGGACGAGATCGATCGCTCGCTCATCGCCGCCGAGGTGGGGGCGGACCGCACCGAGCAGCTGTACCCGGACTACCCGTTCGACCGGCACCAGCCGATCGTCACCGGGGGCCGGGTGACCGACGACGTCTTCCGTGCCGACGTCCCTGCTGTGGCCGCCCAGCAGGCTGCGGCGCGCGCCCCGCTCGCCGCCGTCCGCCAGGCGCTGCACCGGTTGCCCGCGCTGCTGGGCCCGGAGGGGCCGGGCCTGGGCTCGAACTCGTGGGCGGTCGACGGGTCGCGCACCACGACGGGGAAGCCGCTGCTCGCCAACGACCCGCACCTGGGCCCGGCCATGCCGTCGATCTGGTACCAGATGGGGCTGCACTGCCGGACCGTGTCGGCCGAGTGCCCGTTCGACGTGGCCGGCTTCACGTTCTCGGGCATGCCCGGCGTGATCATCGGGCACAACGCCCGGGTCGCCTGGGGCTTCACCAACCTCCCGGTGGATGTCACCGACCTCTACCTCGAGCAGGTCGAGGGCGACCGGGTGATGGTGGACGGCGTGCCGCGGCCGCTGGGGGTTCGCACCGAGCAGATCGCCGTGGCCGGCGGTGACCCCGTGACGGTGACGATCCGATCGACCCTGCACGGCCCGTTGATCTCCGACGTCAGCGACCAGATCGCCGACGCCGGGGAGGTGGCCCCCGCAGGCGCGGGGCGCAGCGGCCTGGAGGTCGCGCTGCGCTGGACCGCGCTCGACCCGGGGCGCACGGCGGACGCGCTCGTGGTGCTCAACACCGCGCAGGGCTGGGACGACTTCCGGGCGGCGGCGGCCCTGTTCGAGGTGCCGGCGCAGAACCTCCTGTACGCCGACGTCGACGGGCACATCGGGTACCAGGCGCCGGGGCGGTTCCCGATCCGGGGAGCGGGCGACGGGCGGTGGCCGGCCCCTGGGTGGGACTCCGCCTACGACTGGACCGGCTACGTGCCGTTCGACGCGTTGCCCAGCGTGCGCGACCCGGCCGAGGGCTTCATCGTCACGGCGAACAACGCCGTCGTCGACACCCGCGGCTACCCCTACCGGCTGACCGACGACTGGGCCTACGGCGCCCGTAGCCAGCGCCTGGTCGACCTCGTCGGGGGCGCCCGGGAGAAGCTGGACGTCGCGGCCATGGGACGCATCCAGATGGACTCCCGCAACGAGATGGCGGCGTTCCTCGTCCCTGAGCTGCTGGCCGTGACTGACCTGGACGGGCTGCCGGCGCGGGCCCAGCGGCTGTTCATCGGCTGGGACTTCAGCCAGCCGCCGGACTCCGCCCCGGCCGCCTACTACAACGCCGTGTGGCGGGCCCTGCTCGCGCGGGTGTTCGACGACGAGCTGCCCGACGACCTCGGCGCCGACGGCGGCGACCGGTGGTTCGAGGTGGTCCGCGCGCTGTGGGCCACGCCGGACGACCCCTGGTGGGACGACACGTCGACCGACGTGCGGGAGAACCGGGACGCAACGGTCCGCGCCGCCATGGTCGCTGCCGCCGCCGAGCTGAAGGGACGGCTCGGCGGCGTCCCGTCGTCCTGGCAGTGGGGCGACCTGCACACGCTGGAGCTGGAGAACGCGACGTTCGGGACGTCCGGGATCGGTCCGGTCGAGTGGCTCTTCAATCGCGGCCCCGTCCGCACCGGGGGTGGTGACTCGATCGTGCAGGCCACCGGCTGGACCGCTCGCGACGGCTACCAGGTCGACTGGGTGCCGTCGATGCGCCTGGTGGTCGACCTGTCCGACCTGGACGCCAGCCGCTGGGTCAACCTCACCGGCGCCTCCGGGCACCCCTTCCACCCGCACTACTGGGACCAGACCGAACGCTGGCGCACCGGTGGCACGACGCCGTTCGCCTTCACCCGGCCGGCCGTCACCTCCGCCGCGACCGACGTGCTGACCCTCACGCCCTAGCGCCGAACGACGTCTGGCCCCTCGTCCTCGCCGCAGCGTCTAGGGTGCGGCCATGCCCGTGACGAAGGCCGTCATCCCCGCCGCCGGCCTGGGGACCCGTTTCCTGCCGGCGACCAAGGCGACGCCGAAGGAGATGCTCCCGGTCGTCGACACCCCCGCGATCGAGTACGTCGTCGAGGAGGCGGCCGCCGCTGGGCTCACCGACCTGCTGATGATCACGGGTCGCGGCAAGCGGGCGCTGGAGGACCACTTCGACCGCAACGAGGAGCTCGAACGGGCGCTCGAGGCCAAGGGGGACCTCGCTCGGCTGGAGGCGGTGCGCCGGTCGAGCGCCCTGGCCCGGATCCACTACGTCCGCCAGGGCGACCCGCTGGGGCTCGGGCACGCCGTGCTGATGGCCGAGCAGCACGTCGGCGAGCAGCCGTTCGCGGTCCTCCTCGGGGACGACCTCATCGACCCGCGGGACCCGCTGCTCACCCGGATGGTCGACGTGCGCGAGGCCCAGGGCGGCTCGGTCGTCGCGTTGATGGAGGTGCCGCAGGAGCAGATCCACCTGTACGGCTGCGCCGCCGTCGAGGGGACCGACGAGGACGACGTCGTCCGAGTCACCGACCTGGTCGAGAAGCCGGACCCGGCCCAGGCGCCGAGCCGCTACGCGGTCATCGGCCGGTACGTGCTGGACGCCGCCGTGTTCGACGCGATCCGGCACACCGGGCCCGGCCGTGGGGGCGAGATCCAGCTGACCGACGCGCTGCGCCGGCTGGCGCTGGCTCCGCAGGCGCCGGGCGGCGGCGTCCGCGGCGTGGTGTTCCGCGGCCGGCGCTACGACACGGGGGACCGGCTCGACTACCTCAAGGCGGTGGTGCGGCTGGCCTGCGACCGCCCGGACCTCGGGCCGGACCTGCTCGCCTGGCTGCGTGCGTTCGTGGACGGTCGAGGGTGAAGAGCGTCGACGGGCATCTCGCGGACATCCTGGCGACGGTCGCTCCGCTGGCCCCGCTGGACCTGCAGCTGCTCGACGCCCACGGGTGCATCCTCGCGGAGGACCTCGTCGCCCCCTGGCCGCTGCCGCCGTTCGACAACTCGGCCATGGACGGCTACGCGGTGCGTGCCGCCGACGTGGCCGCCGCTAGCGAGCAGACCCCGGTGTCGCTGGCGGTCTTCGGCGACGTCCCAGCCGGCCGTCCGGCCACGGTCCCGGTGCAGCCCGGCACGACGATGCGGATCATGACCGGCTCGGTGCTCCCGGCAGGCGCCGATGCGGTCGTCCCCGTCGAGGGCACGGACGCTGGCACGGTGGACGTGATGGTGCGGCAGGCCGTCTCCCCGGGTGCGTACGTGCGCCGCGTGGGCGAGGACGTCACCGCGGGCCAGACCGTGCTCGCCGCAGGCACCCGGCTCGGGCCGGCCCAGATCGGGCTCGCCGCGGCGATCGGCCGCGACCGGGTGGTCGTGCGGCCCAAGCCGCGGGTGGTCGTGCTCTCGACCGGCTCCGAGCTGGTGGAGCCGGGCCTGCCGCTCGGGCCTGGCCAGATCAGCGAGTCGAACAGCTTCGCGCTGACCGCTGCGATCCGCGAGGCGGGCGGGCTGGCCTACCGGGTGGGCATCGTGGACGACGACCCGGCCACGCTGGTCCGGGTGATCGAGGACCAGCTGATCCGCGCCGACCTCGTGGTCACCACCGGAGGCGTCAGCGTCGGCGCCTACGACGTGGTGAAGGAGGCGCTGACCCGGCTCGGCACGGTGACGTTCGACCGGGTCGCCATGAAGCCGGGGATGCCGCAGGGCTTCGGGGTCGTCGGCGCCGACGGCGTGCCGATCATCACCCTGCCGGGGAACCCGGTCAGCGCGTACGTCTCGTTCGAGGTCTTCGTCCGGCCGGCCCTGCGGCGGATGCTGGGCGTCGAGCCGCTCGGCCGGCCGACCGTGCGAGCCCTGCTGGCGCGGGGGATGTCCGGGTCACCGGGCAAGCGGGACTACGCCCGCGGCTGGCTGTCGGTCGAGGACGGCCGCTACGTCGTGGGCCCGGTCGGCCTGCAGGGATCCCACCTCACCCGCGACCTGGCGCATGCGAACTGCCTGGTCGTGCTCCCCGAGGACGTCACCCAGGCCGCGGCGGGCGAGCCGGTGACCGTCATGGTGCTGGAGCGGCGGCTCACGTGACCGCCGAGCAGGGGTTCACCCACCTCGACGCGGCCGGGGCCGCGCGCATGGTCGACGTCTCGGGCAAGCCGGTCACCGTCCGGACGGCGACCGCGACCGGTCGGGTGCTCGTCTCCGCTGACGTCGTCCGTCTGCTGAGGACGGGCGGGGTGCCGAAAGGGGACGCGCTGGCCGTCGCGCGGATCGCCGGGATCCAGGCAGCCAAGCGCACGCCGGACCTGGTGCCGCTGTGTCATCCCATCGCCATCCACGGCGTCGACGTGGACGTGGTGGTCCAAGACGACCACGTCGCCGTCTCCGCGACGGTCCGGACGGCCGACCGCACAGGGGTGGAGATGGAGGCGCTGACCTGCGTCGCCGTCGCCGGGCTGGCGCTGGTCGACATGGTCAAGGCGGTCGACCCGGCGGCGGTCATCACCGACGTCCGGGTCGAGGAGAAGACCGGCGGCTCGACGGGGCACTGGTCGCGATGAGGGCGCTGGTGCTGACCGTGTCGACCAGGGCGGCCGCCGGGGTGTACCCGGATCGCTCCGGACCGGTGCTGGTGGCGGCCCTCGCCGCGCTGGGGTTCGACGTCGGCGAGCCGGTGGTCGTCGCCGACGGCGAGCCGGTCGGGGCGGCGCTGAGGTCGGCGGTCGACCAGGGGTACGACGTCGTCCTCACCGCCGGAGGGACCGGGCTGTCGCCGACCGACCGCACACCCGAGGCCACCCGGGCGCTGCTCGACCGCGAGGTGCCCGGGCTGGCCGAGGCGGTGCGGGCGTACGGGGCGGCCCAGGGCGTGCCGACGGCGGTGCTCTCCCGTGGGCTCGCGGGGATCGCCCGCCGCACGTTGGTGGTCAACCTGCCGGGCTCTGCGGGCGGCGCCCGGGACGGGATGGCGGTGCTCGGCCCGGTCCTGGTCCACGCGGTCGAGCAGGTCCAGGGAGGCGACCACTGAAGCGGGCCTGGCCGGTGACCCTCGCGGACGGCGCGGTGGTGCTCCGCCCGATCCGACGCCGTGACGCCCACGAGTGGCGCGCGGTCCGGGCCCGCAACGTCGAGTGGCTCCGCCCGTGGGACGCGACGTCCCCGGACCTCGTGCGGTCCACACCGACGTTCGCCGGGATGGTCCGAGTCCTGACGGCCGAGGCCAAGGCCGGACGGGTCATGCCGTTCGTCGTGGCCTACGAGGGGCGGCTGGTCGGGCAGCTCACCGTCGGTGGCATCTCGTGGGGGTCGCTGCGCTCCGCGTACGTCGGGTACTGGATCGACCGGCGGGAGGCCGGAAAGGGGATCATCCCCACGGCCGTGGCCCTCGCCGCCGACCACTGCTTCGCCGTGGGGCTGCACCGGGTCGAGATCAACATCCGCCCCGAGAACCACGCCTCCCTGCGCGTCGTGGAGAAGCTGGGCTTCCGTCCCGAGGGTCTGCGCCCGCGCTACCTGCACATCGACGGCGCATGGCGCGACCACCTCTCGTTCGCACTCACCGCCGAGGAGGTGGGGGACGGCGTGCTGGCCCGGTGGCGGCGAGCGCGCAGCCTGCCCGGCTGAGACGTGAGCGCGGCCTCCTGCCCGGCTGAGACCGAGAGGCGCTTGCGGTGCCGACACGGAAGCCCTTCCGGCGCGACACACCGGGGCGGATGCCAAGACCTGGCCCCGCCTGGCCCTAGCGTTGAGCCCCGTGGGCAGCAGCGGCGTGATCTATGCGGTCATCGTGGTGCTGTGGGCGGTCGTCCTTGTCCCGATGTGGCTGCGGCGGCACGACGAGGTCAGCGAGAGCCGGTCCGTCGACCGGTTCCAGGGCGCCATGCGCACGCTCTCCCGGCGCGGCGGATGGGGTGGCGACCGTGAGGTCGTCATGCCGGCTCGGCCCGAGGGGCACCTGGTGCCCGATGGGGCGCGTCCGATCGACACCTCGCCATCAGCCCGCCGTCGGCGGGCCCTGCTGGTCCTTCTGTCGGTGTGCCTGGCGGCCGCCGTCGCCGCGCTCACCGGGGTGCTGCCCGCGTGGGTCGCCGTCCTGGTCGCGCTCGTGGTGTTCGGCTTCGCCGCCCGCGGCCGGGTGGTGGCCCAGCGCGAGGCCCAGCGGCAGGTGGCGGCCCGTCGGGCCCGCGCGGCCGCGGCCCGTCGCCGCCGCGACGCCCGGGTCGAAGCCGAGCTCGCGCAGGTGCGCCGGTCCGCCGTCCGCGCAGGTCTGGCTCATGCGGCCCCTGCCATGGCCACCGTGCCGGCTGACGAGGCCGCCGCGGACGTCGCTCCCGACACCGCGAGCGAGCCGCTGTACGACGCCGTGGCCGAGCGGGTGTGGGAACCCATCGCCGTTCCTTTGCCGACCTACGTCACCGCGCCCAAGGCTCCGCGGTCGGTGCGGATCATCGACCTGTCCCAGCCGGGCGCCTGGACCTCGGGGCGGCTGCCCGAGCCGGCCGCGGGCGACGCAGCCGAAGCACCGGCAGCACGCGACGACAGCATCGTCACCGGCGAGCTGCTCGTCGAGCGCCGCGCCGTCAACGATTGACCCTGGTCGCCGACGGTTACCGGGCGGCAGCCCGCGCTTGCTATCCTCGTGCTCCCGTCCAGGGGCTGTGGCGCAGTCCGGTAGCGCACCTCGTTCGCATCGAGGGGGTCAGGGGTTCGAATCCCCTCAGCTCCACCCAGGTCAGAGCCCCTTTCCCATGATCGGGAAGTGGCCTCCGACGGTGAGTACAGCAGCGAAGTACAGCAGCGACGGTCACGGTTCCTGCTTGCCCAGGCGCGCGCCGAGGCGTCGGAGAGCCTCACGGGTCTCGGCGGAAGACACCTCGCTGTAGACGTTCATGGTGACCGCGATCTGGCTGTGCCGCAGGATCTGCATGGCCACCCTGGGATGGACGTCGAGCGCCACCAGCAGGGACGCGCACGTCCGGCGGGTGGAGTGCACGGAGATGGGGCGCACGCCGGCCTTCGCGCACCGCCTCTTGAAGTCACGATGGAAGTTGCGGGGCTCCATCGCCATCCCGTAACGCGTCGACACCACCAGCCCGCTGCCCTGCCATGCTCCGCCGGCCAGGGCCCGCCAGCCGTCTTGGCGGGCCTTGCACTCGTTGAGCGCAGCCAGGCAGATCTCAGGAAGGAGGAGCGGGGCGTCCGAGGACTCGGTCTTCGTCCGCCGGCGCAGCAGCTTCCCCTCAACTCGCTGCACCTGCCAGGCGACCCGGATCTCCCCGGCGGTCAGATCCACGTCCTCCCGGGCAAGACCGAGCAGTTCCCCGCGTCGAAGCCCAGCTGACCTGCCGGTCCGTGGAACCGGCAGGCTCGCCGAAACCGAGCGCTGATCGGCAAGACAGGCATCTGACACCTTCTGACACTTGCGCGCGCTACCTCAGACCTGGCTGCCGGGTACCGGGACCGTGGTCCCTGCCTCCATGCCGGGGACGGGCGGCACACGACGCGCACGGCGTCTGCGGATCGCAACCACCACCGCGAGGGCGACTCCGGCGAGGAACAAGACCGCCGCCCCGACCAGGGCCAGAACCACGGTGCCCACGATTGCCCCGCCGATAGTCTTGCCTACGGCAAGGTTGGCTTCCCCGGGCTGGACCGCCGATTCCGCGCCGAGCACGAACCTGCCGGGCGTGTCGATGTGGAAGGTTAGGACCGCGCGGCCCGAATGCCCGGACAAGTCGTAGGTCAGGGAGCCGCTGTATTCGTTGAGCTGGACTGCCCCGTCCCCGCCCACAGGCCCGAGGGAGACGGTGGCCTGAGGCAGGGTTCCCTCGGCGGCTCCCCGGCCTTCGTAGTAGAGAACGTAGTCTCCCGGCTCGGTGAAGCTCACCTCGCTCTGCCCCGGAAGCGACACCCGCTGGAACCCATCGATCTGTCCACTCAAGGACCGGAACCCGAGCACAAGGCTGAGGACGAGCCAGACCACCGCCCCCACCGCCATCGCACCGGCGGCCCAATACCAGACCCGCGACGGACGCATCCCCTGGTCACTCATCGCACACCTCTCGATATGTAGTTGTGTAGCCGGCAAGACCGCGGTCACTTCCCTAAGCGAATCCCTTGCTGGCGGGTCGTCGTCGATCCGGGCCATCCCCAACCGCTCACCGGTTCGCTCGTGCGCACGATCACCGACCGGCGCCGGTGAAGGTCTATCCCGACATACTGCGGCGCGGCCAGCCTGCGCCGGACCGGGACCAGCGTCAAGGCCCTACGGCCGCCTACCTGCGTACCCTTCCACCGGGGGCCTCCTTGCGTGAGCACTCCCAGCATCACGCCGGGAGGTGACCCACGGGGTGGTGCCGTTCTGCCCGTTTTTCGGGCGGCTGCTCGGCGGTGTGGGCGTGCGTCGGAGAGGCGCCGGGGTCAAGGCTCCCGGCGTAGCCCGACCGCGCAGCGCCTTCTCGCAGGCAATGTGGTCGCCGTCGCGATCGCTACCTGAGTTGACGTTGTAGAGCGTCGTGCTGACCGTGAACGTGGTCACGGGTGGTACAGCAGCGAAGTACAGCAACGACCGCACCCCTGAGCGCCTACTAGCCCCACCCGATGACCCTCTGATCTCGGCTGCAACCCTCATCGACACTGCTGCCAGCAGTTCGCATCGAGGGGGTCAGGGGTTCGAATCCCCTCAGCTCCACCCACGAACCGTCCCCTCGTCCCGAGTTGACCGTCCTCGCGCGTTGATCATCGGCGGATCGGGGTCGTCCGCGGACCATGCGCCCGCTTGGACGATGATCAACTGCACGGGTGCGGCGACGACCCGGCCCTCGCACGTTGATCATCGGCGGATCGGGGTCATCCGCGGACGATGCGCCCGCTTGGACGATGATCAACTGCACGGGTGCGGCGAGAGGCCCAACCTCCCGAGTTGATCAACCAGAGGGGGGAGGTCAGATCCAGCCGC